>JALYXY010000090.1 GCA_030946875.1 Pseudomonadota bacterium
GATCCAGACCGGCAGCCGATCTCCGCAATCACCGCCGATGGTGACGAGATCGATGTCTCGCCCTTCGACGCTGCCGCCGAGCCGCGTGACGCGCGCGCGACCACACTCCTGCACCCGCCCGAGGAGCTCGAGATGACGCTCCCACGAATACGGCTCGAAATACGCGTAGTAAACGCTGTCATGGCGCGGCGTATGCGAGATCGTCATCACGGTGCCGTCGAAATGCGTCGGCACTCTGAACCAGTTCACGCGATCATACGAAGCCGCAGCGGAGTAGCCTCTCCATCCACTCACGTACGTGCACGCCCCGGCGTTCACGAGATGGAGCTCGCAACCGGTGTCGCGCGCGCCCTGCAGGCGGAAGTGAAACCACTGGCGGAACTCCGAGTGCGAGTCGGCGCGGATTCGAAGCTGCACATCCTCGGCGCGCTCGATCGATTGAATCTCGATGGCGCCCGAATCGAAGTTGCTGGAGATGGAGACTGGCATGTGTTCCGGCGTGGGGCGGGGGACGAGGCGCGAACGCGCATCGCCGCGATGCTACCATCGTGCGCCCCGACATCTGTCTACCACGAACCTGTACGTCATGGCACATCATTCAGCAGCGCCTCCCCTCGATCGCAACCCCTCGGCCGCGTCGCCCGTGGTCGTGGCACGTGATCCGCGGAAGGTCGAATTCGAGGCCAACAAGCTGAAGAAGCGCTTGCGCCGGCAGGTCGGTGCAGCGATCGCCGACTTCGCGATGATCGAGAGCGGTGATCGCGTGATGGTCTGCCTTTCCGGCGGCAAGGACAGCTACGGACTCCTCGATATCCTGCTTTCACTTCAGCAACGCTCGCCCGTTCCGTTCGAGCTCGTCGCAGTGAATCTCGATCAGAAGCAACCCGGCTTCCCTGCGGATGTGCTGCCGCGCTATCTCCAATCGCGCAATGCGCGTTTCCACATCGTCGAGCAGGACACGTACAGCGTCGTGAAGCGGGTGATACCCGAGGGCCGCACGATGTGCTCCTTGTGCTCGCGGCTGCGCAGGGGCGTGCTCTACCGCGTCGCACGCGAGCTCGGGGCCACCAAGATCGCTCTCGGGCACCATCGCGACGACATCCTCGCGACGTTTTTTCTGAACCTCTTCTTTGGCGGCAAGCTGAAGACAATGCCGCCCAAGCTCCTATCCGATAACGGCGAGCACGTCGTCATCCGCCCCCTCGCCTACGTCCGTGAGCGCGACCTCGCACGCTACGCCGAGGCCATGCAATTTCCCATCATTCCCTGCAATCTGTGCGGCTCGCAGCAGCACTTGCAGCGCAAGCAGGTGAGCGCCATGCTGCACGATTGGGAGAAGCGTTTTCCGGGCCGCATCGAGTCCGTGTTCAACGCACTGTCGGACGTTGTTCCGACGCACCTCCTCGATCGCAAGCTCAATGATTTCGGTGCCCTGCGTTCCCGTAGCCCCCAAAGCGCGCCCGACACGGGCAGTGAGATGGGGGACAGTGCATTCGATCCCGATCCGGCGCTCGAAGCCGCAATCCGTGCTTTCGAGCGTGCGGCGGCGCGCGAGCCCGTGTCCGTGAAGATGACGCTTCAAGCGCGAGGCTCCACCCTTTGAGCTCGCGGGCAAACATCCGACCCTTGCGCATGCGTGCAATCTGCGCGCTCCTCCTTTGCATGGCGTTATCGCCGCTATGCGGATGGGGCCAGACCGCGCCAGTTGAGGCGCCGTCGGGCGTTGCAACTGCAGCCACACCGACGCCGGCACCGGTCTCCGGCATCGCTCTCCTGTAGTCGCTGCGATCCGGACGATTCGTTCTGTACTTCAGGCATGCATCCACGGACTTCTCACAAAACGACGATCACATGACCGGATACGAGGACTGCGCCTTGCAGCGCAACCTCACGGACGCGGGGCGCTCGCAAGCCCGTGCCATGGCGACAGCGAATCGCGAGCTTGCCATTCCGATCGGCGGGGTGCTGGCGAGCCCCTTCTGCAGAACCATGGAGACGGCGCGTCTCGTGTTCGGCCGCGCCGAGGCCACGCCCGAAGTGCGCGGCTCGCCCGCGAGCGACACGGATGATCGCTACCGCGCGTTGCGAGCCCTGCGATCCGCTCCCGTGGCTGCGGGAGGCAACCGCGTGATCGTGAGCCACGGCAATCCTTACCAGGCGATCGTTGGCTCGCCCCTATCTCGCGGAGGGTGAAGCGGCAGTCATCGAGCCGCTCGGCGCAAGCGGCTATCGTGTCGTCGCGCGTATAGCGAGCGACGGTTGGGAGCGGCTTTCGGCGCGCTGACGCTCAGCGCACCGTGTGCTCGCCCTGCCCAAACAGGATCCGCCGCGCCTCATCATCGTTCACGACCGGCTTCGGATTGATCTGCTGCACCAGCGCGTAAGCGCGTTGCACCGCCGGCCGCGCCGCGATCGACTCGCGCCAGCGTGCGAGGTGCGGAAAGTGGCTCATGTCCTGCTGCTGCCTTTCGGGCAACACCCAGGGATACGAAGCCATGTCTGCGATCGAGTACTCCCCCGCAAGGTATTCACGATCGGCGAGGCGGCGATTCATGACCGCGTACAGACGCCCGGTTTCCTTCACGTACCGCTCGATCGCATACGGAATCTTCTCCGGCGCATAGGTGCCGAAGTGGTGATTCTGGCCTGCCATCGGCCCGAGGCCGCCCATCTGCCAGAACAGCCATTGCAGGCAGTCCACGCGCCCGCGCAGGCTTGCGGGCATGAACCCGCCCGTCTTCTCGGCGAGATACAGCAGAATGGCGCCCGACTCGAAGATCGGCAGCGGCTCGCCCCCATCGGCGGGGGCATGATCGACGATCGCCGGTATGCGGTTGTTCGGCGCAATCCGCAGGAATTCCGCATCGAATTGATGTCCCTTCCCGATGTTGATCGGCTTCACCGTGTAGGCGAGCGCTGCCTCCTCGAGGAAGATCGTGATCTTGTGGCCGTTCGGCGTGGTCCAGTAGTAGAGGTCGATCATCGGAGGAGCCCTCAGAAGGTGCCGGGATAGTTGCCGCCATCGAGCAGGATGTTCTGGCCTACGAGGTAGCCGGCGTGCACGCTGCACACGAACGCGCAGACCGCACCGAACTCCTCGGGCGTTCCGAAGCGCCCTGCGGGATTCGCCTTGCGGCTCGCCTCCATCGTATCCTCGAGCGACTGCCCTGTGGTCCTGGCGCGTGCCTGCATCGTGGCACGCAGACGATCCGTCTCGAAGAACCCGGGCAACAGGTTGTTGATGGTGACGTTGTGGCGCGCGACGTCACGTGCAAGTCCGGCGACGAACCCGGTCAATCCGCTGCGCGCGCCATTCGAAAGGCCCAGCACGGGGATGGGTGCCTTCACTGCACCGGATGTGATGTTCACGATGCGTCCGAATTGCCGCGCGATCATGCCGTCGACGGTCGCCTTGATGAGCTCGATGGGCGTGAGCATGTTCGCATCGATGGCACGGATCCACGTCTCGCGATCCCAGTCGCGGAAGTTACCCGGAGGCGGACCCCCGGCGTTGTTGATGAGAATGTCCGGGTCGGGACAGCGTGCCAGCGCGGCCGCACGGCCTTGCGGTGTCGTGATGTCCGCCACCACGGCGTGCACCACTCGACCCGACTTGCCGGCGATCTCGTCAGCAGCCTGCCGCAGCGCCTGCTCGGTGCGGGCGATGATGGTGACCTCCGCGCCTGCCTCCGCGAGCGCCTGTGCGCATCCTCTTCCGAGGCCCTTGCTCGCCGCGCACACCAGTGCCTTGCGACCTGCAATTCCGAGATCCACGAGTGACTCCTTGAGAGCTGAAAACTGACACGTGCAGCGATGCCGCTTGCGGTCTCGTTGACGACTCAGGGCACGGCGGCAGCGGCAAAGGACACGCGTCGGCGCGCCTCGAGGACGGTGCCCATGCCGAGCAGCAGACATGTTGCGATCATGATGAACACGAGCCGGGGCGTGCCGTGATCGAGAAGGCTGCCGGCGACGATCGGCGCGACCGTGGCGCCGATGTCGAGCCCGGAGTACACGAATCCGTAGGCGCGGCCCGACGCCCCGGCGGGTGTCGCCTTGCGCACGATCATGTCCCGCGAAGGCCCGGTGCTTCCCAGGGCAAAGCCGGCGAGGACGAGCAACGGCAGCGTTGCGCCTGCTGGCACTTGCAGCACCGCGAATGAGGCGATGATCAGCGCGCCCACCGCGAGTCCGGCACCCGCCACGCGGTCATGATGCTGAGTCGAGCTCGCAAGGAAACCGCCGGTCACGATGCCGGCGGCGCTGCCGAGGAGATAGCCCGTGAGCGCCGATGTCGCAACTGCAAGCGGCGTCGAATAAGCCGCGTGAAGCGCGGGTGCGACGAACGTCTGCACGCTGATGCTGCCCATGTTGTAGATCAGGAAGAAGGCGAAGCACAGCAGGATCGGCGCTTGCCGGAAGAGGTCCATGCTCGAGATGGTGCCGCGCACCGGTTTTCCGCCATGGCCCTGCGTGTAGAGGTCGCGTGAATTGGCGATCATGATGGCCAGGAGCACGAACGCCGCCGCGCCCATGACCATCAGCGCCGCGCGCCATCCGAAGGCGCTTGCCAGTGCATAGCTGCACACGGGCGCAATGGCGAAACCGAGGCTGCCTCCGACCCCGTGCAGGCTGTACGCGTGTCCGAGTCGCGCCTGCTGCACGCGTGCATTGAGGATCGCGAAATCGGCCGGATGGAAGACGCCGTTACCGATGCCCATGAGCGCCGCCAGCACGTAGAGCCAGGCAAAGCTGGGTGCAAGGCCGGCGATGACCGTGCAGCTTGCGAGAAGTCCCATGCCTGCGAATAGCACCGGGCGGGCACCGAAGCGGTCGACGGCGAATCCGGCACCGAACTGGCACACCCCGCTTGCAAGGTAAAACACGCTCATGATCGCCCCGAGCGCGGCGTAGCTCACGTCGAACTCGCTCTTGAGCAGCACGAAGAGCGGGGGCAATGCGAGCTGCAGCACGTGCGACATGGCGTGCGAAACAGCTACGAGCCCGATGACCCGGGCATCGCCTCGAAAGGTGGCGTCGGCAGAGGAATGCAACGATAAGACCTGATGCGAGCTGTAAGGTTACAGGCCTGCAGCGACACTATACTTCACGGCCAACAAGTGCCGGAGGTCCACTGCCTTGGCGGCGCAGGCTCGGCAGTTGGGACCAAACCGAACGCGAGGGCAGCATGGTGGATAAAGTGACGAAAACCGATGCCGAATGGCAGCGGACGCTCGATCCGGAGCAATATCGGGTCACGCGCAAGAAGGGAACCGAACGCGCATTCACGGGTAAGTACTGGAATCATCATGCGGCCGGGACGTACCGTTGCGCATGCTGCGCCACACCCTTGTTCAGCTCCGCAACGAAGTTCGAGTCCGGTACCGGCTGGCCGAGCTTCTGGGCGCCAGAGACGCCCGATAGCGTGCGCGAGGAAGAGGACACGTCATTCTTCAGCCGCAGGACTGAAGTCGTGTGCGCAGGCTGCGATGCGCACCTCGGGCACGTGTTTCCCGATGGACCGCGTCCCACCGGGCTCCGCTACTGCATGAATTCAGCCGCCCTCGATTTCGTTGGGGCCGATTGACCGTCCAGTGTTCGCGCGTTCTGCGAGCGCAAATGGTGCACGACCGGCCGAACGGGATGCCCCGCGTTGGTCGGGCCGATGGCAGGGCACCAATGGCGGCGACGGTGGTCTCACACTCATTGCAGGAACCTCGCGGACGGGTGCGCCTGCGGCTACCCTGCAACTAACGGGTCTGTCAACGTAGCTTGATAACGAGGCGTTCGACCCCAGTTGAAGGTGGGAAGGATGCCGCGTTCATCGTAATGGTCTCCGAAGGGCGATGAATCGTCGTCCCCGCGCTCACGCGGTCGCCTTACGTCAAATCAGCAGGAAGAAAAGAGGATCGTCATGCAAACAGTCGCATTCAAACGCAGCCTTGTAGCCCTGGCGGTGGCCGGGGCTTTTGCCACGGGCACCCTGGTTGCCGAGCGTCATGGCTTCACACCAGCCGACGCAGCGGTCAGTCCGCCGGTCGTTGCCCCCACTCAGGCGGTGGTGGGCGGAGCACCCGCGGCTGCGTTGCCCGATTTCGCCGACCTGGTTCAGCAGCAAGGCCCCGCCGTCGTGCAGATCAGCGTCTCCGGCAAGCTGCGCAAGGCGGCCGCGAGGGGCATGAATCCGTTCGGTGACGATGACGAGGACAGTCCCCTCGCCCCGTTCTTCAAGGGCATGCCGGCGCCGCAGCAACCGCGCCAGATGCAGGGCATGGGCTCGGGCTTCATCGTGAGCGCCGACGGCTTGATCCTGACGAACGCACACGTCGTCGCGAACGCCGACGAGGTCACCGTGCGCCTCACCGACCATCGCGAATACAAGGCCAAGGTGCTCGGCGTCGACCGGCGCACCGACGTCGCCGTCATCAAGGTCGAAGGCAGGGACCTGCCCACGGTTCGGGTCGGGAGCAGCGAGAAGTCCCGGGTCGGCGAATGGGTGGTCGCCATCGGAGCCCCGTTCGGCCTCGATAACACGGTGACGTCGGGAATTATCAGCGCCAAGGGCCGCACCCTCCCCGGCGACTCCTACGTGCCTTTCATCCAGACCGACGCGGCGGTCAATCCCGGTAATTCGGGTGGACCGCTCTTCAACATGCGCGGCGAAGTGATCGGCATCAACTCGCAGATCTTCAGCCGGAACGGCGGGTTTCAGGGACTTGCGTTCGCGGTGCCGATCGATGTCGCGCTGAACGTCAAGGACCAGATTCTGAAGACCGGCAAGGCACAGCATGGCCTCCTCGGTGTGACGATCCAGGAAGTCAACCAGCAGCTCGCGGAGAACTTCGGATTGAAGCAGCCTGCAGGCGCACTCGTGTCGTCGGTCAAGAAAGGCGGGCCGGGAGACAAGGCCGGCCTGCAACCCGGCGACGTCATTCTCAAGTTCAATGACAAGCCCATCAGCCGCTCCGGCGAGTTGCCGCCGCTCGTGGCCTCGGTAACGCCGGGCAGTGCCGTGACGTTGGACGTGTGGCACGACGGCAAGCCGAAGCAATTGCGCACCACCATCGGCACCATGGACGAAGAGAAGCAGGTCGTGGCCAACAAGGACGATGACCCCACTGTCGCTCAGGGCAAGCTCGGCGTCGCCGTGCGCCCGCTCACGCCGCAGGAGAAAAAGCAGGCGGAGCTCCCGAATGGGGTCTTCGTGGAGAACGTCGGCGGCGCGGCAGCGAAAGCCGGGTTGCAGGCGGGGGACGTCATCCTCTCCGTGAACAGCACGCCGGTTAACTCCCCGGAGGAGTTGCGGGACCTCGTGAACAAGGCAGGAAAAACAGTCGCCGTGCTCGTGCAGCGTGAGGAAGCGCGGATCTTCATCCCCATCACCGTCGGATGAGGTGTTTTCGCCAGAAGGTCTCGCTGCGGGCAGCGGCGGGACCTTCGCATCGCTGCCGCAACAGGGCCGGTGAGCCCCGCCAGTTCTACGGGGCGACGAAGCGCCCGGATTTGCCCCCGTCCTTCTCGATAATCCGGATGCCTTCGATTCGCATCGCACGGTCGACCGACTTGCACATGTCGTAGACCGTGAGGAGGCCCATGCTCGCGGCTGTCAGTGCTTCCATCTCCACCCCTGTCGGACCTCGCGTCTCGGCGGTCACTTCGATGGTCACGGCTGAAGCGTTCGGATCGAGCGCAAAGCTGACGGCCACACGGGTGAGCGCGATCGGATGGCACAGCGGAATCAGGTCCGCGGTGCGCTTCGCCGACTGGATTGCCGCGATACGCGCGACGCCGAGCACGTCACCTTTCTTCGCGGTGCCGTCGCGCACGAGCGCGAAGGCTTCACCGGACATGCAGATGCGCCCCTCGGCGCGCGCGATCCGGTGAGTGGAGGCCTTGTCCCCGACGTCGACCATGTGCGCCGCACCGGAACTGTCGAAGTGGCTAAAATGATGACCGGCCCCCTGGCGCACCGACGACGCCGTACCGGCATGTGGCCGCGCCTGCGAGCCGTGCTCGCTGCCAGGGTCCGCTGCGGACTTGGTGACCACGCTTGCCACCTCGCACGTTTATCTGTTGAATCTCATCTTAGCATCGTGATGCGTTCGCTTTTCGCCCCGGTCCGGCCCCTGCTTTCAGCGCGCGCGGTTCGCCGTGGGGCTCAGCACGCGCTCATGCCGGTGTCGCGGCGCGCCGCGCGCGCCATGGCGCTCGTGTTGTGCGCATGCCTCGAATTGCAACCGATTGCTGGCCTGCACGCGCAAACGGTGCGGCTGCCCGATCTCGGCGACGAATCGCAGGCCCTGCTGACGCCGCTGCAGGAACGCAGGCTCGGTGAATCGGTCGTGCGGCAGATTCGCGCTGCGGGCGCGTATCTGGACGACCCGGAGGTGAACGATTATCTGAACCTCCTGGGTCACCGCCTCGTCACGGCCATCCACGACAACCAGACGGATTTCGAGTTCTTTCCGGTGGCCGATCCTGGCATCAACGCATTCGCGCTTCCGGGTGGATTCATCGGTGTGAACACCGGCGTGATCCTGCTCGCGCAGACCGAATCGGAGCTTGCCTCCGTACTCGCGCACGAGGTCAGCCACGTCACGCAACATCACCTCACGCGTGCCGTCGCGGGACAGCAACGATCCATGCTCTATTCGCTTGCCGCCCTTGCGCTAGGGATCGCGGCGGCCCGGTCGGGTTCGTCGTCGTCAGGCCAGGTGGCGCAGGCGGGCATCGCGGGGGCTCAAGCGCTCGCGATGCAGTCGCAGATCAACTACACGCGCGAGCACGAATACGAAGCCGATCGCATCGGATTCGCGCGCCTGGAAGCCGCGGGTTTCGACGTAACGGCGCCCGCGACCCTGATGGAGCGGCTGCAAAAGACCACGCGCTTCGCCGATACCACGGCGCCGTCGTATCTGCGCACTCACCCGGTTACTTTCGAACGCATCGCCGAAGCGCAGACGCGTGCTCAGGGGAAGCCCTACCGTCAGGTGGCGGATTCGCTCGATTTCCATCTCGTGCGCGCGCTGCTGCGCAGTTATCAGGGCACGCCCAAGGAAGCGACGGATTTCTTTCGCGATGCCCTGAAGGAGCACAAGTACAACAGCGAAGTTGCAGCGCAGTACGGTCTGGTGGCGTCGCTGCTTCGCGGCAACGACCTTGCGCGCGCGAAGGTCGAGCTCGTCAAGCTGGAGAAGATCGCGCCTGCCCACCCGATGGTGGATGCCATGGCGGGACACGTGCTCATGGAGTCGGGCGACTTGAAGGCGGCGCTCGAGCGGTTCGAGGTCGCGCTCGCCAAGTATCCGAACAAGATGCAGCTGGTGTACGACTATCCCGAGACGTTGCTCAAGGCGCACCGGCCGCGCGACGCGGTCGTGTTCGTCGAGCGCGAGCTCGCGCGCTTTCCCGGCAACGGGCCATTGCATCGGCTTGCTGCACGGAGCTACGCGGAGCTCGGAAGATCCATGCAGCAACACCTGCATCAGGGCGAGTTCTACGCCTGGCAGGGCGATACCAAGGGTGCGATCTTCCAGCTCGAGCTCGCAGCGAAGGCGAAGGATGGGGACTTCTACGTGAGCTCCGTGGTCGACACTCGCCTGCGCGCCCTGCGCCGCGAGCTTGAAGAAGAAAAGGCGCTCGCCAAGAACGGCTGAACCCGTTCGGCTGAATGGCCTATTCCCGCGGGTCGATAGCGCGTCTTAGTCTTTCCCCACGCGCTGAACCTCACGGCCGGCGACGCAACAGTGGACCAGCCAGATTGGCTTCCGTACCTGCGTCCACCCTGTCAGCACTGCCAGCTGTGCAGCGCCATCGGCAAGTTCTAGAGTCGACCATCGCCGGTCCAGGCGCCGGCGTACGCAAAGGGGAAACGATGAAAGTGCTGGTCATTGACGATCACCCGCTGATCGTGGAGGCGCTCGGCCAACTTCTACCGCAGCTCGAAACGGGGCTCGAGATGCTGTCCGCCGGCACGCCGTGCGAGGCGACAGCCATCCTGGATGACGAGCCGGATATCGCGCTCGTGCTGCTCGATCTTGCGCTGCCAGGCGCGCGCGGTCTCGATTTTCTGGCTGACCTGATGCTCGACTACCCTGGCGTACCGATCGTGGTGCTGTCGGCCACCCACGACGACGCCACCGTCAACGCAGCGCTCGCGGCCGGAGCCCGCGGGTTCATCCCCAAAACCGCCAATCCCAGCGCCTTGCTGGTGGCGTTGAGCCAGGCGCTCGCCGGCATGCGTGACCTGCGCCCGGAAAACGCGGGAGACGCTGCGGAGGACGGCGTGCAGATCGGCCCGCGTGCGCTGGGCCTCACACCACGTCAGGCTGACGTGCTGAAGCTGCTCGTGGAGGGCAAGCCCAACAAGATCATTTGCCGCGACCTGCATCTGTCTGAAGGCACCGTCAAGGTGCATGTCAGCGCGATCCTGAAGGCGCTGCGCGTCCAGTCACGAACTCAAGCCGTCGCGGAGCTTGCGCGGCGCGGGATTCATACCAGCGCGATCCTTGCACGACGTTGATCGAAGCAACCACAGGCTCCATGTTCGCCCAGGTCACTCTGTCACCGTCGCTGCTTTTGCGTGCGCGTGCCGATCAGGTCGCGACGCTGTACGGGCAGTGGCACCGTACGACGCTTTCGATGGCCTTGGGTGCCGCACTGCTTTGCATCGTGCTGTGGCAGGAAGCTTCGGCGTCGGCCATGGCGTTGTGGATCGCGGCGATCGTGACGAACCAGGCATGGCGCGGCGCGCTCGTGGCCTTGTACAGGAGAGCGGCTCCAGTGTTGGTCGATGCGCCCCGATGGGGCATGTATTGGTCAGCAGGATCTGCTATCGCGGGCGGCCTGTGGGGTGTGGCCGCGATGGTGATGTTCCCGGTGTCGCACGCGCATCAGGCGCTCCTCATCGTCTGCATCTTCGGGGTCGTGCTTGGCGGGCTCAACCTGACCGCCGTGTACAAGCCGGCGTTCTATGGGTTCGTGGTGACTGCGCTGGTGCCGCTCGTCGTTCGAGTGGCGATGGAGGCAGACCAGGTCCATCTCTTCACCGCGCTCGTGATGCTCGTGGTGCTCGTGTTCGTGCTCACGTACGGCCATCACCTGAACAACCTCCTCACGCAATCCTTGGCGATGCGTTACGAGAATACCGACCTGATTGGAGAATTGACGGCGCAAACCGCCGCCGCCGAACAGGCACGCAGCGCCGCCGAAACAGCCAACCGTGCAAAGAGTCAGTTCCTGGCCGCCGCCAGTCACGACCTGCGCCAACCATTACATGCCATGGGGCTTTTCGCAGCGGCACTCGCCGCACGCGCGTGCGAGCCTTCGATACAGCCGCTGGTGAGAAGCATCCACGCCTCGGTAGAGGCACTCGAGGCACTTTTCGGTCAGCTGCTCGACTTGTCCCGGCTCGAGGCGGGCGCCTTGCATCCGAGGATCGAAGCAATTGCGTTGCAACCGCTTTTTTCTTCCCTCATTGCCGACTTCACGCCACTGGCTCATGC
>JALYXY010000096.1 GCA_030946875.1 Pseudomonadota bacterium
CATTTGCTCGGTGTCCAACAGCAATCTGCGCTTCGACGTGCCGCCGTCGATGTTCGCCGCGATGAGCTTCGGCAATTGCGGCTACGCGTTCCCGACCATCATCGGCGCCAAGATGGCGGCGCCTTCACGCCCGGCGATTGCCTACGTGGGTGACGGTGCGTGGGGCATGAGCTTCGGCGAGATCCAGACCTGCGTACGCGAGAACATTCCGGTGACTGCCGTCGTGTTCAACAACGGTCAATGGGGCGCGGAGAAGAAGAACCACGTCGATTTCTACGAGAACCGCTTCGTCGGCGTCAATCTCGACAAGCAACCGTCGTGGGCCAATGTCGCGCGGGCGATGGGCGCCGAAGGCTTCACTATCGAGAAGCTGAGCGACGTCGGTCCTGCGCTGCAGGCGGCGGCGCGGGCCCAGTCGGAGGGCAAGACGACCGTGCTCGAGATGATGGTCACGCGCGAGCTCGGCGATCCATTCCGGCGCGATGCGCTGTCGCTGCCCGTGCGACATCTCCCCAAGTACCAGCCGACGATGGCAAAGCGGACGTGACGGCACTCGGCAGCGTTAAAAGGCGCCGCGCGCTGCAGGCGCTCGTAGCGGGCACGCTGCTGCCGCGCCTCGCGTTCGGGCAAACGCAGGACTATCCGACCAAGCCCATCCGCATGGTGGTGCCGTATCCCCCGGCGGGCGGAACCGACATCGTCGCGCGAATCCTGGTCGAGCAGCTCGCGCCGGCAATCGGTCAGACAATCGTGATCGACAATCGCGGTGGCGCGGCGGGCAACATCGGCACCGAGATCGTGGCGAAATCCGCGCCGGATGGATACACGATGCTGTTCACGCTGTCGTCGCACACGATCAATCCGCGGCTGTACGACAAGCTTCCGTTCGATGTCGAGAAGGACTTCGCGTCGATCGGGCTCGCCGCCACGATTCCGCAGATACTCGTTGCGCATCCGTCCGTTCCCGCCAGCAACGTGAAGGAGCTGATCGCGCTTGCCAAGGCGCAACCCGGCAAGCTCAACTTCGCATCCGTCGGCACCGGGTCACCGGGCCACATTGCCGGCGAGCTCTTCAAGCTGCGCACCGGGACGAGCATCGTGCACGTGCCGTACAAGGGTGGCGGCCCCGCCGTGACGGACACATTGGGCGGACAGGTCCAGCTTCTATTCGTGTCCATGCCGGCAGCCTGGCAGTACGTCAAGGCCGGCCGGCTGAAGGCACTCGCCGTCACGAGCGACAAGCGAAGCGTCGTCGCCACCGAGGTGCCGACACTCGTCGAATCCGGCGTGGCGGATTGCGTCGTGAATTCCTGGTACGGCGCGTTGATGCCCGCGAGAACACCTCCCGCCGTCATCGCGAAGTGGGACAGCGCGCTGCACAGGGTGCTCGCGATGCCCGAGCTGCGCGACAAGCTGCTGCTCCAGGGCGCGGAGGTGACGACGTCCACCCCCGCCGAGTTCGACGCGCTGATTCGCGACGAGCTCAAGAAGTGGGAGTACGTCATCCGCGAGGCGAAGATCAAGGCCGAGTGATCCAAAGCATGGGCGCAACCGAACACATCCAGCCGGGGATTGCGGTGAGCGCCGCTGTGGGAGAGCTCATCTCCCGAGCGCGTGCCGCACAGGCCGTCGCCAACGGCTGGACACAGCAGGAGGCCGATGAGGCGGTCCTCGCCGCGGCGTGGGCGATCGTCGAGCCGTCGCGCAATCGAGCGCTTGCCGAGCTTGCCGTGAGCGATACCGGGCTCGGCAACGTCGCCGACAAGATCGCCAAGAACCGGCGCAAGACGATGGGGCTCGTCCGCGACCTCGCGAGTGCTCGCAGTGTCGGAGTGATTCTTCACGACGATGCCCTCGGTCTCACCGAAATTGCCCGGCCGGTGGGCGTCATCGCCGCGATCACACCATCGACCAATCCGGGTGCGACCCCCGCGAACAACATCATCAACGCACTCAAGGGTCGCAACGCGATCGTGTTTGCACCATCACCCAAGGGCGAGTCGACCGCAGCTCTCCTGCTCGAGTTCGTGCATGCCGAGCTCGATCGCATCGGGGCGCCCCGCGACCTCGTGCAGCAGCTGCCGCGCCCTGTCGATCGTGCGCACACCAACGAGCTCATGCGTCAAGCTGACCTCATCGTCGCGACCGGGTCGGCCACCAACGTGCGCGCGGCGTACAGCAGTGGTACGCCTTCGGTGGGTGTGGGCGCAGGCAATGTCGTGGTCATCGTGGATGAAACCGCGGACATCGCGGGTGCGGCGGACAAGATCGCACGCTCGAAGACATTCGATTACGCGACGAGCTGCTCGTCCGAGAACAGCGTCGTCGTGCACGAAAGTGTGCTCGAGAGATTCCTCGAGGCCCTGCAGAGCCACGGTGCGGTGCTGTGCACGCAAGCCGAGACGCGCAGCCTGGAGCACGCGATGTTCGGGAGCGGAAGGCTCGCGCCGCAGTTCATCGCGCAGCCGGCTTCCCGCATTGCGGCGCTGGCAGGTCTCGAGCGAGCGGCGTTCGAGCATGCCCGCATTCTCGTGGTCACGCAGGATCCGGCACGGATCGGCGCGAAGCAGCCGTTCGCGGGCGAGAAGCTTTCCCCTGTCCTTACGCTGTATCGCGTACCTGATTTCGACGAGGCGGCGCGGATCACGGCGCGCATTCTCGAGTATCAGGGAGCCGGTCACTCCGTAGGCCTTCATACGGCCGATCGCGAGCGCGCGCTGCAACTCGGACTGACCTTGCCCGTGTGCCGGGTCATCGTGAACCAGGCGCACTGTTTCGCAACGGGCGGAAGTTACGACAACGCCTTGCCTTTCTCGCTTTCGATGGGATGCGGTACCTGGGGACGCAACAGCATTTCCGACAATCTCAATTACCGCCACTTCCTGAATATCACGCGTGTCGTTCTGCCCCTCGCCCCCGAGCGTGTGCACGAGCCGACCGAGCGCGAGCTCTTCGGCCGGTACTGGGAAAAGCACGGCCTCTGATCGGCCGGGTCCGCGACACGTGCTTTTGCATTCCCGACATGCGAGCGAGTGCGCCCTGCGGCCGCCGCATGCGCCACATGGGGTGAGTGATCGCCGCTCTCAGGGCCATCGCAAGCACAATCGGGAGGATTCAAAGTAAGTGGGACGCAAGACCATTCGCGCAGTGATCGATGCCCTCGCGGAGTCGCAGCCCGATGCGCCGTTCCTGATCGCGCCCGAGCCGAACGTGACCGTGACGTATCGCGATCTGCGCGC
Source organism: Pseudomonadota bacterium (assembly GCA_030946875.1). Classification (GTDB taxonomy): domain Bacteria; phylum Pseudomonadota; class Gammaproteobacteria; order Burkholderiales; family Casimicrobiaceae; genus CAIWHR01. The sequence continues at coordinate 3,240 of JALYXY010000096.1, forward strand.
GATGTGCCGTTCGATCGGCGGGGAGCTCGTGTGCGCGGGCATTGCGCCAGGTTCGGTGGTGTCTTTCCTGCTGCCGAATGGCGTGAGTGCCGTCACCCTCTTTCTCGGTGCGATGTATGCAGGGTACGTGGTCGCGCCGATCAGTCTCCTTGCGCAGGATTCGCAGCTCGATCACGTGCTGGCGCACTCGGGTACCCGCATCGTCTTCGTGGCGCCCGAGCTTGCCGAGCGGGTACGCAACGCCATCGATCGCAGCCATGGCCGCGCGCTCGTGCGGCCGACGCAGGCCGACGGCACCGGATTCACCGGACACGCAGAGCATGCGTGTCCGGCGTCTCCGAGCCGCGACGCTCCGGCGCTGCTCATGTACACCTCGGGAACCACCGGCGTGCCTAAAGGCGTGCTCCTTTCGCACTGGAACCTCGTCTATGCAGCACGCGCAGTCGTCGCCGCGCATGATTTGACCCCAGCAGACCGCGTGCTGTCTTCGCTTCCGCTTTATCACATCAACGGTCAGTGCATCGCGACGCTCACCCCGCTCGTGTCGGGTGGCAGCGTCGTCGCGCCGCATCGTTTCAGCACGGGGCAATGGTGGTCCTGGGTCGAACGCTACAGACCGACGTGGCTCAACGTCGTGCCGACGATCATGGCCTATCTACTGAACGGGCCGGGGCTCACGAGCGGACAGCAGGAGGCGAGCAGGGCCGTGCGCTTTGCGCGTTCCGCGTCGTCACCCCTGCCCCCGGAACAGCACCGAGCGTTCGAGGCGCGCTTCGGCATTTCGGTGATCGAGGCCATGGGCCTGACCGAGTGCGGCTCCGTCGCCTTCGCGAATCCGCTCGAACCGGGTGCCCGCAAGCTGGGCTCCCCAGGTATGCCGATCGGCGTCGAGGCGCGGGTCGTGGCTGCGGATCGCAACGCGTTGCCTGTGCGCGCGCCCGGTGAAATCCAGCTGCGCGGCCAGAACGTGATGGTGGGCTATTACAAGGCGCCCGAGCTCACCGAGGCCGTGCTCTCCAGGGACGGCTGGCTGTCGACGGGAGATCTCGGCTACGTCGACGAGGATGGTTTCTACTTCATCACCGGACGCCTCAAGGAGCTCATCATCAAGGGCGGCGAGAACATCGCGCCGCGCGAGATCGACGAGGTTTTGCTCGCGCATCCCGCCGTGCTCGAGGCGGCCGCGGTCGGCATTCCGGACGTGGCCTATGGTCAGGAGATCATGGCCTGCGTCGTGCTCAAGCCTGAAGCTGCATGCACGTTGCAGGAGCTCGAGGCGCACTGTCTCGAGCATCTCGGTCGTTTCAAGACGCCGAAGGAGCTTCGGGTCGTGCAGGAGCTGCCGAAGGGCGCGTCGGGAAAGGTTCAGCGCCTGAAGCTTCTCGGGTGAGCGCAGCAGCGACGATGCTCACGTGAGTTGCGCCGGGCAGTGCGCGGGTTGTCGGCGTCTCGAGCACGCGCCGTGCAGCCTATAATCGACGCATCGGCCCATTGTCGTTCGAGCACCTTCATCATTCATGACATCTGATGCGCTCACCGTCAGGGTATGGCGATCCGACGCCGCGCCGGGCGGCGCCTACGTCGCCTATGACGTGCCCCGTCTGCCGTCCCAGACGATCCTCGATGTCGTCACGTACATACAGCGCGAGATCGACTCGACGCTCGCGTATCGATTCGCGTGCCGGGTCGGCATGTGCGGCTCCTGCGCGATGACCGTCAATGGCCGCGCGCGCTGGACCTGCCGTACACATGTGCAGGCGGTCGCCGCCGACGGCGCACTGGATATCGCGCCGCTGGCCAACTTGCCGGTGGTGCGCGACCTCGTCACCGACATGAGCGACTTCTTCGACAAGTGGACGCGAGCCAAGGGCTACTTCGTTCCCACGGCCACTCGCCACGATGACTTTGCCCGGGTCGAGCCCCAGTCCGCGCAGCGCCGTGCCATCGATGCCACCATCGAATGCATCGGCTGCGGCATCTGTTACGCGAGCTGCGACGTCGTGACCTGGAATCCTGGCTATCTCGGGCCCGCCGCGCTCAACCGCGCCTGGACGCTTGTCAACGACGTGCGTGATGGCGCGGGCGCCTCGAGGCTTGCCGCCGTGGCGGGAGATGCCGGCTGTCACGCGTGCCATACGCAGCAAACGTGCACGGTGCGCTGCCCGAAGCATCTCGCGCCCACGGATGCGATCGCCGGGCTCAAGCGGGCGACGGTGAGGGCTGCGATCCGGGGTGAGCTCGGGTGAGGCCAGCTTCGCCGCTGCTCGTTACAGCGCAGTCGACGCTAGAGCACCCGGATAACGACGCGGTACGCCGCGAAACGTTGCTCTGGCTTGCGTCCCGTGCCAGCGCCGCGGTTCTTGCGCTCTGCGTGGTGGTGCATCTCGCCACGATGATCGTTGCAGTGCGGGCGGGGCTGACCGCAGCGGACATCCTGGGACGTACGCGTGGCAGCATCTCCTGGGCGCTGTTCTATGGCGTGTTCGTGCTGGCCGTGGCCGTGCACGCTCCGCTCGGGCTGCGCACCATGGTGACGGAGCTCGCCAGGCGAGGCGGGCGAGTGCTGGATGCATGCATGGGATTGCTCGCGCTGCTTTTGCTGGTGGGTGGGATACGTGCTGTGGCTGCGGTGATCCTGACGTGAGACCGCCGGGACTGCCATTGAGGCCCGACTTGCGTGCACGCGGCCACGCCGGCTGGTGGGCCTTCGCGTTGCACCGCGCGAGTGGCCTTGCTCTCACCGTATTTCTGCCGGCGCATTTTTTCGCATTGAGCCGCGCCCTCTCGGGAGAAGCTGCGCTCGACGGATTCCTGCGCTGGACCGATCAGCCACTCGTTCGCGCTTCGGAGATCGTTCTCGTGTTTCTGCTCGCCGTACATCTCGCCGGTGGCGCGCGCCTGCTGCTCGCCGAATTCCATGGCTGGCGTGCGGCATGGCAGCCGGGGCTCATCGCCGGAAGCATCGCCATCGCGACGTTGTGCGCGTTGCTGTTTGCACTCAATCTGGGGCCACATCCATGAAAATTGCCATCGAACGCGTGGAGGAGGCGGCCAAGGAGCTTTACATCCGCGCGCTGAAGGAGTTGCCTCCCGACATCAAGAGCGGATTCGAACGCCTCGCGCAGCACGAGACGGGAGCGACGGCACAAGCGGTGCTCGGCACGATGATCCACAACATCGCGGTTGCCGAGCAAACCGACAATCTGCTGTGCCAGGACACGGGTGTCCCGATCTACAACGTGACGATCGGCCCGGGTGTGGAGGTCGACGGCGTCGCGCTCAAGGACGCGATCCGGCGCGGCTGCGAGCGGGCAACACGCGAGTATCCCCTTCGTTCATCGATCGTGCATCCCATCACCCGCGCCAACGAGCACACGTCCTGCGGCATCCGCGTGCCGGTGATGCACATCGACTTCTCGCGTGAGCTCGCAGGCATTCGCATCGAGATGATCCCCAAGGGCAGCGGATCGGAGAACAATTCATTCCTGCGCATGGCGATTCCCGCTGAAGGCGTCGATGCCATCCGGCAATTTGTCGTGGATTGCGTCCTCGCGGCCGGGGGAAAGACCTGCCCGCCCACGATCGTCGGCGTCGGGGTCGGCGGAACCTCGGACCTGTGCATGCATCTCGCGAAGATCGCCGCTACCCGGCCGCTCGGCAGCCGTTGCGACGATCCACATGGTGCAGCGCTCGAAGCGCAGCTCACCCCGGCCGTGAACATGCTGGGCATCGGGCCGCAGGGGCTCGGTGGCGACGCGACGGCGTTCGCCGTGCATGTCGAGCTCGCTGCAACCCACATCACCATGAACCCCGTGGCTGTCAACATGCAATGCCATTCGGCGCGGCGCGCGAGCGTGGTGCTTAACGACGAGACCACGCGCTACGGGTTTTGATCGCCCGCCGCACGCGACCCATTCGGTGTCGATGCGCATGCACGTGCAACCTGGAGTGGCCCAGTGGCTCATTACGATCTGACCTGCCCGGTGTCCGACGCCACCGTTCGCGAGCTGCGACTCAACGATACGGTGAGCCTCAACGGGCCACTCTTCGGTATCCGCGATGCCACGCTCATCGCCATGTTCGATCACGCGCGCAAGATTCGCTTCGATCTCAGGGGACACGCCGTGATCCATACCGCACCGAACGTGCGCAAGGTGTCGCCGACGCTGAAGCATCCTGCCGGGTATGCCCCCGTGTGCGTAGGCACCACGACCAGCGCACGCATGGAACGCTTCACCGAACCCCTGATGATGCAGCAGGGCGTGCGCATCATCATCGGAAAGGGAGGCCTCGGCGCGGGCTCCAAGGCTTCATTCCAGCGTCTCGGTGGTATCTATCTCGCGATCATCGGCGGCACTGCGGCACTCGAGACCACGTGGATCGAAGCCATCGAGGATGTCGATCTCGACGACTTGAATCCCGAGAGCCTCTGGCGCTTCCGGGTGCGCGGCTTCGGGCCGCTTCTCGTCGCGATGGACTCGACCGGCGCGAGTCTCTACGACGCGGTGAACGCTCATGCGAGCGGCCAGCGTGCGGCCGCACTGGCGCGCATGGGCGTTGGCGGCGGATAGCCTACAGCATGGTGTTGCACCCAACCCCCGTCGCGCGCGATGCAACGACTGCGCACTGACATTCTCATTCTTGGCTCGGGCGGCGCTGGGCTCTTTGCCGCGTTGCACGCGCATCAGGCAAATCCAAAGCTGCACATCACCATTGCCGTGAAGGGCCTGCTCGGCAAAAGCGGCTGCACGCGCATGGTGCAGGGCGGCTACAACGTCGCGCTTGCGCCGGGGGATTCGATCGAGCGTCACTTCATGGACACGATCGAGGGCGGCAAGTGGCTGCCGGACCAGGATCTCGCGTGGCGGCTCGTCAGCGGTGCCGTGGAGCGCATCCACGAGCTCGAAAATGAGCTTGGATGTTTCTTCGACCGCAACCCCGACGGCACGATCCATCAGAAGGCATTCGCGGGCCAGACCTTCGACCGCACCGTACACAAGGGCGATCTCACCGGGATCGAGATCATCAGCCGCCTGTCCGAGCAGGTGTGGGCGCGCGGGATCCATCGACTGGAGGAGCACCGCGCGCTCGACTTCATCGCTGATCGGGAGGGCGCTCTCTCGGGCGTCCTGCTGATCGACATCCGCAGCGGCGCGTATGTGTTCGTCCAGGCGCGCGCCGTGCTGCTGGCGACCGGTGGTGGACCGACCATGTACAAGTTTCACACACCTTCGGGCGACAAGACCTGCGATGGACTTGCCATGGCCTTGCGGTTTGGCCTGCCGCTACGCGACATGGAAATGGTGCAGTTCCATCCCACGGGGCTGCTTGCGGGTCCACACACCCGCATGACAGGCACCGTGCTCGAGGAAGGCCTACGGGGAGCCGGCGGTCATCTGCTCGATGCGGCTGGCGAGCGCTTCATGAGTCGCTACGACACGCGGGGCGAGCGTGCCACGCGCGACATCGTGTCGCGCGGCATCTTCGCAGAAATGCGCGCAGGATCGACGACGCCGAACGGTGGGGTATGGCTCAGCATGGCACACCTCGGGCCCGCCAACGTGCGGAAGCAATTCAAGGGGATGGTGGAACGTTGCGCGGATTGCGGATTCGACCTGGCCGGCGGGCGCGTCGAAGTGGTGCCGACGGCGCACTACATGATGGGCGGCGTCGAGTTTCGGCTCGATTGCTCGACGGAGCGCACGGGCTTGTTCGTCGCGGGGGAGGATTCCGGCGGCGTGCACGGTGCAAACCGCCTCGGTGGCAACGGGGTCGCCAACTCGACAGTGTTCGGTGGGGTTGCGGGCGACACGATGGCGGCCTGGCTCAGCGCTGAGGGCACTTGGCGCGAGCCCGATGAGGCTGCCATCACCGCCTCGATCGACATTGCAGAAGCTCCGTTTCGCAAAGTGGCGAACATGCAGCCTCGTGCCCTGCAGAACGTGCGCGAGCGTTTGTATGACGTCATGTGGAACGATGCGGGCATCGTGCGGGATGCGGCGGCGTTGGCGCGCGCCGACGCCGAGCTCGCGCGGATGACGCGCGACATGCGGGACATCAGCGCTTCTGACACCAACGCGCGCACATACAACCTTGCGTGGCACGAATGGCTCAATCTCGACAACCTGATTGCAGTCTCGCGCGTGATCGTGCGCGCTGCACAGGCACGGGAAAATTCTCGCGGAGCACATTTCAGAACGGACTTCCCCGACCCCGGCGATCTTGCTACCTCGGCCTACACCAGGGTGCGTCAACAAGGAGGCGAGTTGCAGGTCGAGACGGTGCCCGTGCGATTCACGAGGGTCGCGCCCGGCTCGACGCTCGTACAAGTGTGAGGCCGTTGCTTGAACCTTCGGCATCCCGGTGAGACCTACCAATAGCTCATTGCCGCGGCGAAAAGCGCCTTGAGATCGTCCCTCCCTACATCCTTCGGCGCGTTCTTCATGACCCGATACTGCGGCTCGGCGCCCAGGGCGAGATCGTCGAGGCGCGTCGCATCGAACCCGAGCGCCGAGAGCCCATTCGGCATGCCGGTGGCGCGCATGAGCTCGATCACCCGGCCGGCGAGGAGCTCGCCCGAATCGCCAGGTCGTGCATCACGCACATCCGCGCCAAGACACTGCGCGCCATGCAGGTGCCGTTCCGGGCAGGCGGATCCCGTGAAGCGCCACACCGAGGGATTGTTGAGCACGACGGCCATGCCATGTGGCACGAGGGTTTTGCCTTCAGGATAGCCCGGCACATGCCAGTTGCGGGCGAGCCCGGATACCGCGTACGACAACCCGTGCGGCAGATGGCACCCCGCTGCATTGAAAGCGATGCCGGCGAGCATCGCGGCGTACATCATCTCGGTGCGAGCTTCGCGATCGGAGGCGTCGTCGACCGCCCGCACCAGATAGCGTCCGACGCTTTTCAGCGCTTGCGCGGCGAGCATGTCGGAGAACGGATTCGCACCCTGCGACACGGGACGACTCACCCCCTTGGCAGGGTTCACTCGCCGCGGCCATGCGCGCGCGGTGATCGACTCCAGCGCATGGCTCATGCAGTCGAAACCCGTGGCCGCGACAGCATTGCGCGGAAGCGTCGCCGTCACCTCCGGGTCGATGAGCGCGATGGTCGGAATCAGGCGACGCGAGATGATGCCGGTCTTGGCGTTGATGGATCGCAGCGTGAAGATTGCAATACCCGTGGTTTCCGAGCCGGTACCTGCGGTCGTAGGGCAGGCAATGTGCGGCTTGACCGGACCCGGCACGCGCTGGCCGGCGCCGATGGGCGCATTCACGTAGCTCATGAACTCGGCCGGGTGCGACGCATACAGGTTCGCTGCCTTGCACGTGTCCATCACCGAACCGCCTCCGACCGACACGAAGCCGTCGAAGCGCCCTTCCGCAGCGAAACGCGCAGCCTCCTGCAGCGAAGCGTCCGTGGGCTCGACCACGACATCGCTGTAAACGGCAAAGTCGACGCCAGCCTCGCGCAACGCGGTCGTCACCCTGAACACGTGAGGGCTGTCTCGCAGCTGCGCATCCGTGAAGAGCGCAACCCGCTTTAGGTCGAGCTCGCGGGCCTGATCTCCGGCCTCCGCGAGGACGCCGGCGCCGAACGTGAAGGTCGGCATTCCGACGGTGAAGCCGCGGTCGCTGCCTTCAACGAGCGCGAAGTCTGCGTGACAACAGCTCATGCTGGGCTCCTTCGAATGCATCCTGATGTGTGAAGGCTCGGCGACCTCTCTGCTTATCCATTTTGCAGGATCATGTCCGCGGCCTTCTCGGCAATCATGACGACCGGCGCATTGGTGTTGCCGGACACGAGCGTCGGCATGATGCTGCAGTCCACCACCCGCAATCCCGCGATGCCGTGCACGCGCAGATCGGCATCGACGACGGCGAGCGGATCCGAAGCAGGCCCCATCTTGCACGTGCCCGAAGGATGGAAGATCGTGCCGGCGGTGTTCTTCGCGAATTCGAGCAGATCGTCGTCGGTGATTGCTCCCTGGCCGGGTCGGTATTCACCGGCTACATACGGCGCGAGGGCGAGAGTGGCCGCGATGGCGCGGGCCATGCGAATGCCGCTGACGAGCGTTGCGCGGTCGAGCGGCGTCGAGAGGTAGCACGGCTGCATCGCTGGCGCCGCCAGCGGCGCATCCGACTTGATGCGCACGAAACCGCGTGATTGCGGACGCAGCTGGCACACGGACATCGTGAACCCGGAGAATGCGTGCACCGGCGAGCCGGCCATGTCGGACGACAAGGTGGCAACGTGGAACTGCACGTCGGGTCGGTCGAGCGTCGGGTCGGTTCGCGCGAAGATGCCTCCCTGGTTGATCCCGAGCGCCATGGGGCCGGTACGGGTGAGCACGTATTGCACCCCCATCGCTGCGGTTCGCCACCATGATCGAAGCACGTCATTGGTGGTGATGGGCCTCGTGCAACGGAAGATCACACGTGCCTGCAGATGATCCTGGAGATTCTCGCCGACACCCTCGAGGGTGTGCAGAACCGGCACGCCCGCCGCTTTCAGCACGTCGGGAGGTCCGAGGCCCGAGAGCTGCAGTAGCTGCGGCGACTGGATGGCGCCGGCCGCGAGCAGGACCTCCTTGCGTGCGCTGACCTCGCCGACGGAGCCCCTGTGACGGTAGACGACGCCGGTTGCACGTTTACCGTTCAACGTGACCCGCATCGCCTGCGCGCCGGTACGGGTGTGCAGGTTCACGCGCTTGCGGGCAGGATGCAGATAGGCCGTCGCGGTCGAGCATCGGAAGCCCCTGCGGGTCGTGAGCTGGTAGTACCCCGCACCTTCCTGGCGCGTTCCGTTGAAATCCTCGTTTCGGGGGATGCCGAGCTCGCCGCAGCCGCTGATCACGGCCTCGATCAGTTCATGCCGCTTGGGAATGTTCGACGCCCAGAGGGGCCCGTCCACGCCATGCCACTCGTCGGCGCCGCGCACGTTGTGCTCGAGCTTCCGGAAGTAGGGCAGCACGTCGTGCCATGACCAACCGGCGTTCCCCGCGGCCGCCCAGTCGTCATAATCCTGGGCCTGCCCACGGATGTAGATGAGGCCATTGATCGCGCTCGACCCGCCAAGGGTCTTGCCGCGCGGCCAGTAGACCTGCCGGTCGTTCATGTGCGGTTGCGGCTCGGTCTTGAAGCACCAGTTCACCTTGGGGTTGAACATGGTCTTGGCGTAACCGATCGGGACGTGGATCCAGGGGTAGGTGTCGGGGGGGCCTGCCTCGAGCAGCAGCACGGTTGATCGCCCGTCCGCAGTGAGCCGGTTGGCGAGCACGCACCCGGCCGAGCCCGCCCCGACCACGACGTAATCGAATTCTGAGGAAGACACTCAGCGTCCACGGTCTCGAGATCCTGAATGCGTGGCAGTGTATAGAAAACCGCTTCGTGGATGCCGTTTGACAGGGCGGCGTACCTGAACCAGCGCCGCCTGCCGGCCAGGCCGGCTCAGAGCTCAGGCGCCGGATCAGACCGGACCGGCTCGCCCCCATCGGCATGGCGGGACACCCAGCCGGGCGCGAGTGCGCAGTTTGCACAGTCGCGGCCGAGTTGTTATCATTGCGAGTTTCGTCGGAGGGGTTCCCGAGCGGTCAAAGGGAGCAGACTGTAAATCTGCCGGCTCTGCCTTCGAAGGTTCGAATCCTTCCCCCTCCAAAGTTTTTAAAAACCATCAGTTACAACGAATCAGGAAAACGAGGGATGCGGCGTGTTGCCGCGATCTGGTCACTTTC
>JALYXY010000097.1 GCA_030946875.1 Pseudomonadota bacterium
GGCGTGCCGGGCGCGCGCTTGCTTTGCGGCGAGCTCCGCCTCGGGCGACACGCCCGCAGTAACCCGCTGCACGGGCCGCTCGCCGCGGGTCTGCGCGAAGCCCCATTCGGACACGTCGAACGTGAGGTCCATGGTCGAGAAGTGGCCGTACCCGTTGTAGACCGCGGTGGCAGCGGCACCCCCGTGAAAGTCGAGAAACGCGACATGGGCACCGACGCTGCGGCGCTGCGGATCCCAATCGAACGTGCTCGCGCGAATGCTGCGCGCCTCCCCTCCGCAGAGGAGTCGCAGGATGTCGAACTGATGCGAGCCTTGCCTGAACGTCACTCCGCCGCCCCGATCGACCTCGAGCTCCTCAGGCCGGCGCGGGCGGTACATCCAGTCGGTGAAGCACCAGGTGTTGACCATGCGCACGGCACCCAGGGAGCCGCCTCTGATGAGCTCGCGCATGCGCCGGATCGGCAGATCGTGACTGTGCGAGTGCCCCACCACGAGAACGACACCACGAGACTGCGCGCTTGCGACCATGCGCGCGGCTTCCTCGAGTGTGACGGCCATCGGTTTCTCGACGAGGACGTGCCTGTGACTCGCACAGGCTCGCTCGACGTGGTCTGCATGAAGCTCGGTCGGCGTGGCGACGTACACCACGTGGACGCGCGGGTCGTCCAGCATGGCGTCGAGCGTTCTGTAGGTGGCGACGCGATGCTGCGCGGACATCTCGGCCGTGAGCTCGTCCACCCGGTCAGCGGCGGCGACGAGCTCGAAGCCGGGGTGCGCAAGGATGGCAGGAATGAAGCCTCGTCCCGCCGCACCCAAGCCCACGATCCCCACGCCGAGGGTGGCGGTTTCATTCGCGGTGAGACACGAAGCCGCGGCCGCGTTCATGGCATCACTCGAGCGCGCTGCTTGCGTACGTTCCCTTCACAGGACGTGCCCGCGCCCTCGAGCTCGTCACGCGCAAGGTTGTCGATCATCGCGGCGAGCGTCCGGCGAGTGATCTCAACATCCTCGGCGGCAATGCCCGTCAGCGCCGCGCGGTTCACCGCCTCGGCCGCGAGTACGCTTGCATCGCGCAATTGCGCTCCTTTCGGGGTCAGGAAAACCCGCACCTGCTTGTTGTTGCCGGGCACCTTGAGGCGCTTCACGTAGCCGAGCTGCTCCATCGCGTGCACCACGGAGAAAGTCGATGGCTCCGTCACGCCCGCGGCTTCGGAAAGCTCCTTCTGGGTAAGCCCGTCGGCCTGCCACAGGACGCGCAGCAGCGTCCATTGCCCGTACGAGACGTCGTGCCCCGTCAACCGGCGCTGCAAGGCTCGCGACGTCCCGCGAAAGGCATGCTTGATGAGGTGCGCGACGCGTTCGGCGGAGAGCGCGCGGCGCCATTTGACGCTGCTTTCGGCTTCGAGAGGCGGGCTCGGGTTGGCAGAAGACTTGGGCACGAGCTGATCGCAATGAGGATGCAGGCCACGCCTGCCTCGAACCGATGGATGCTTGACGGCCGCATACCGATCGGGGGGCGGGCGTTCGATTTTCATGCAGCGGCGGTCGCGTGATTGGCCTGGGACGATGGCGCGCCAACACCGCATGATTGATCTTAGGTGCCTAAGAATGTATAGTCAAGCTGCACGGCCTCCGGCCACCGCTGCCCGGCACGCGCGACATCAGCAAAGAACGTGCTTTCGCATCGTGGCGGTTCTCGGTCTGCCGGTTGCACGCGCTCGAGCTTTCCCATCATTCCGGTGTCCAAAGACCATGGAAACTCCCGAACAAAACGATCTGTTGACGCGCATCGGCCCCGGTACGCCGATGGGCAATCTCCTGCGGCGCTACTGGCAGCCCATAGCGGCCGCGGTGGAGCTCGAAACGCGCTGGACCAGGCGCGTGCGGCTCCTCGGTGAAGACCTCGTGCTGTTTCGCGATCGCTCCGGAGCGCGTGGACTGATCGCCGAGCAGTGCCCGCATCGCCGGGCGTCGTTCGCTCACGGCATTCCGACCGAGCAGGGCATCCGCTGCCCCTATCACGGCTGGGAGTTCAACCTGCAGGGCAAGTGCATCAACCAGCCGAACGAGCCGGACAACTGCGCGTTTCGCGACAAGGTCACGACCAGCGCGTACCCGATCGAGGAAATGGGCGGGCTTCTATGGGCGTACCTGGGCCCGGAGCCCCGGCCACTTCTGCCACGCTTCGATGGCTTCGTGGCCGAAGGCACCATCCGCATGCTGGGCCGCACGATCCTCCCGGTGAACTGGCTTCAGATCATGGAGAACTCGATGGATCCGATCCATACCGAGTGGCTCCATGGGCATCACTACGAGTTCCAGAAGGAGCAGGAAGGCGTCAAGGTCGCCATCAGCGCTCACCACGAGAAGATCGATTTTCGCGAGTTCGAGTTCGGGCTCACCAAGCATCGCTTGCTGGCAGGACATCCCGAAGATTCCGACGACTGGCGCATCGGCCATCCGATCGTCTTTCCCAACATGCTCGCGGTTGGCAATGGCGACGAGAGAACACGCTACTATTCCTTCCAGATTCGCGTCCCCGTCGACGACGAACATACGATGCATCTCTGGTACAACGCGTACGTGCCGCCCAAGGGTGCCGTGGTGCCGTCGCATGTGACGGGGCGGGTGCACGTGTACGAGGTGCCGTACAAGGACGCGAGCGGCGAGTTCGTCGTCGACAATGTGGATGGCCAGGACATGATGGCGTGGGTGAGTCAGGGCACCATCGCCGATCGCACCCGCGAAAACCTGGGCGCGTCCGACAAGGGGGTGGCCATTTATCGGCGGGTGCTGAAGCGCGAGATGAAAAAGGTCGCGGAGGGGCTCGATCCCATCGGCATCGTGCGTGATCCGCAACGCAACCGCCAGATCGACCTGCCGAACGAGCGCAAGAAGCACCACAATAGCGACGGCTTCTCGAGCTTCATGCTGCGCACGCACGCCAAGTACTCACCGATTGCGCCCGATCTCGTGCGCATCTACGAAGGGATGTAAAAAGGAGTTCTTCCGCATGCGCTGGCTTTCGCTCATTGCACTGTCGTTGTGCGTCCAGGCGTTCGCGTTCGCCGCGGACACTCCCCGCACCCCCGGTTCGGCCGCCGAGCTCGCGGTCTACCAGGGAGCCGATCGCCAGGAGCGGCTGATCGCGGCCGCGAAGAAGGAAGGCGAGCTCTCGGTCTATCACGTCTACCCGAACCTGCCGCTCGTAATGGACGCTTTCACCAAGAAGTACGGCATCAAGGTGAAGGCATGGCGATCCGGGTCCGAGGGCGTGCTGCAACGCCTCACCACCGAAGCCCGCGGCGGGAGGTTCGAAGCCGACGTCGTGCAGAACAACGCGCCCGAGAACGAGGCGGCACACCGCGAGCGTCTTCTGCAGGAGGTGCGTTCACCGTTTGCCAAGGATCTGCTGCCCGCCGCCACTCCCGCGCATCATGAGTGGACCGGCATCACCATCGACGTGTTCGTCGCCGCGTACAACACGGACCGCGTGAAGAAGGAGGATCTGCCTAAAACCTACCAGGACCTGCTCGATCCGAAGTGGAAAGGCAAGCTCGGCATCGAGGTCGATGACCAGCACTGGTTCAACGGGCTCGCTACCGCGATGGGCGAGAAGCAGACTTACAAGCTTTTTTCGGACATCGTTGCCACGAACGGCATCTCGGTGCGCAAGGGTCACTCGCTGCTCGCGAACCTCGTCGCCTCGGGCGAGGTTCCGCTCGGCCTGACGATCTACAGCTGGATCCCGGAGCAACTGAAGCAGAAGGGCGCGCCGATCGAGGCGCTCCCGCTCTCGCCTGTCGTCGCGCAATTCAGCACGATCGCGCTGCCCAGGAGATCGCCGCATCCGTACGCGGCGCTGCTCTTCTACGACTTCATGCTGAGCGAGGGCCAACAGCTTCTCGCCAATCTGAAGTACGTGCCGACGAGCACCCGGTTCGAAACGCCGATGACGAAGGTGCCCCTCAAGTTCATCGATCCTGGTCAGGCGATCGACCTGCAGGACAAGTGGACCAAGACCTACGAAGAGTTCGTGACCAAGGCGGCCAAGTAGGTCGCGAGGCAAACGGGCCGTTTCGGTCGGTAGCCTGCCGTGATGGACCGTATTACCGGTCGAACGTATTCAATCGAAGCCCGCCGATAAGCCGGGTTCTGTTGGCGCCGCAAAGCGCCATGGCCGTCATTCCTCTGGGCGCCTCGTTACCGATGCGCTCTAGCCACCTACCCGCGGACTCGGCGAGCAGCGTCGACGTCCGCCTATTTGGTGTTGCTCCGGATGGAGGTTGCCGCGTTTCACCCGCTTCCAGCTTCGGAAGCGACTCGTCTCTGTGGCCCTGTTCCTCGCCTTCATCGCCGACTTGCGCCGACGACTTATAACGGCTGGGCGTTACCCAGCATCCCGCTCTGTGGAGCCCGGACTTTCCTCCAGCGTCAAACACGACGCCAGCGACGGTCTGGCGGACTTCGACCTGCGATTCTACTTCGGAAGGCACCTTGCAGCCCTGATTGCAACGCCGCGTTCAGCCGAGCACCTTCCAGCGCAGCGACTCGCCGCTTCGCAACGGCACGACGGTGTCCTCGCCGAACGGGTACTCATCGGGCACCCGCCACGGTTCGCGGGCGAGCGTAACGGTGGTCGCATTGCGCGGCACGCCGTAGAAATCGGCCCCGAAACCACCCGCGAAATCGTCGAGCCGGTGAAGCGCGCCTGCGTCCTCGAAAACTTCGGCATAAAGCTCGAGCGCTGCATGCGCCGTGTAACAGCCGGCACAGCCGCACGCCTGCTCCTTCGCTCCGCGAGCATGCGGCGCTGAGTCCGTGCCGAGAAAGAACTGCGGGCTACCGGATACGGCTGCACGCACGAGCGCCTGTCGATGACGCTCGCGCTTCAGGATCGGCAGGCAATAGAGATGCGGGCGCAAGCCGCCCGCGAAGAGTGCGTTACGGGAATAGAGAAGATGCTGCGGCGTGAGCGTCGCCGCGACATGAGGGCCGGCGGACGTGACGAATTGCACGGCGTCCGCGGTCGTCACGTGCTCCAGCACGATCCTGAGCGCGGGAAAGCGCCGGACGATCGCGGCCAGCACGCGGTCGACGAACACGCGCTCGCGATCGAACGCGTCGACGTCAGGGTCCGTCACCTCTCCGTGCACCGAGAGCACCATGCCGTGTGCTTCCATGGCAGCCAGCGCAGGGAAGGCGAGCTCGACGTCGGTCACGCCGGAGGCCGAGTTGGTGGTGGCACCGGCAGGGTAATACTTGACGGCCTTGATCACCCCGGAAGCCTGCGCGCGGACGATTTCCTCCGGCGTCGTGGTGTCGGTTAAATAAAGCGTCATTAGGGGCGAGAATTCGCATCCGCGCGGCAAGGCTGCCAGGATGCGTTCGCGATACGCAAGCGCAGCGGCGGTGGTCGTGACCGGGGGCTTCAAGTTCGGCATCACGAGGGCGCGCGCGAACACCCGCGCCGTGGCGCCGACTACCCCCGCGAGATGAGCGCCATCGCGCAGATGCAGGTGCCAGTCGTCGGGTCGACGCAGGACGAGTGAGGTGGGCAGCTGCGGCGGGACTTGCATGCGCCCGATTCTACCGTCGGCCGCGGGTCACCTCTCGGGCCGCGCCTGCCCTGGGTTGCCGGCTCGCAGTCTGTCCTGCGGCCAATCGCGCCGGTCGGGTCGCTGGCGAAGAGGTTCGCCCGCGGGCTATAATCGCTGGTTTCATGGTGCGCGGACGCACCGTGATCGTCTGAAGTTGCCCCGTGCCTTTCAGGGAGACTTCGGAGCGCGCATGTCAATGCGCGAAGAGCTCACCACATCGAGGTAGTGAATGGCGAAGAATGCAACCGCGCAGGCGGCGACCGCAGCGAAGAAGACCAAGCCCCTCACCGAGGAGGAGCTCGTCAAGGCGCCCGAGAAGGACTACATGAACGAAGGGCAGCTCGGGTTCTTTCGCCAACGCCTGATCGAGCTTCGCGCGCAACTCCTGCTCAATGCCGACGACACAGGTCAGCACCTGCGCGAGAACGAGGTCACCACGGACCCGTCAGACCGGGCCACGCTCGAGGAGGAATACACCCTCGAGCTGCGTACCCGTGACCGCGAACGCAAGCTTCTCAAGAAGGTCGAAAAGTCGCTGCGGATGATCGAGGATGGCAGCTACGGTTACTGCGAAGAAACCGGCGAGCCCATCGGCATTCCGCGGCTTCTTGCGCGTCCGACGGCGACATTGTCGCTCGAGGCTCAGGAGCGGCGCGAGCGCGTGCAGAAACTCTACGGCGACTGACCGGCGTCGCCCCGGCTGGCGCCTTTTCGCGCGAGCGGGGCACGCCGCCCCTATGCCAGGTCCCCCACCTTCTCCCAGGAGCATCCCATGGCCGCACCCTTCAGCCTTCCCCCTCTTCCGTTTGCCGAGGACGCACTCGCGCCCGTGATTTCTGCCAACACCCTTGGCTTTCACTACGGCAAGCATCACAAGGCCTATGTCGACAACCTGAACAAGCTCGTCGCTGGCACCGAATACGAAGCCATGTCGCTCGAGCAGATCGTGAGCGCGACATCAGGCAAGGCGGACAAGGCGGGCATTTTCAACAATGCCGCCCAGGTCTGGAACCACACGTTCTACTGGAATTGCCTGCGCGGCAACGGCGGCGGCACGCCGACCGGCGACATCGCGCAACGCGTCGAGGCGGCGTTCAGCGGCTTCGACAACTTCAAGAAAGAGCTCGCCAACGCAGCGGTGACGCAGTTCGGCTCCGGCTGGGCGTGGCTCGTGGCCGAAGGTGACACCCTCAAGATCGTCAAGACCGCCAACGCCGAGACACCTATTGTCAAGGGCATGCGCCCGCTCCTGACCATCGACGTCTGGGAGCACGCCTATTACCTCGATTACCAGAATCGCCGCCCTGATCATGTCAATGCTGTGATCGACAAGTTGCTGAACTGGAACTTCGCGGCCGAGAACCTCGCTCGCGGCTGACGCGGCCACGAGCCCGTTTTGACCGCGTTTCGCGCGGCGCCTCACCCACTCGGGAGTGGGCCGCGCGGCGCTTTGGCACTCGGCGCATTGGTAGCCGTGCCAGTCGGCAGGCGCCACCACGACCATCTGGCTGCTCCCTTGTCGGCCGTGCGCCAGCGGCCGATAATGTGAGCATGCAGTACAACGTCATAGAAGTCGGCTGAATACGGGCGTTCGACCCCATGGCGCTATTTTCCAAACCTCCTGCCAAGAAACCGCCGGCTCCCAAGGCCGAGTCCAAGGTGCGGCCCATCGCGCCCGGAGCACGCCCTTTCTCGGCGCGCGAGGTGCTGAGCGAGGTCTCCGCCCGCGGCGGCTCGCGTGCGCCGAGCCCACCGGCGGACGAACCTACGAGCACGCACGGCAAGCTGGTCGAGCGCGCCCCCCACAAGCCGCCGCTCGCGGTCGACGAGACCGCCAACGGTCTTGTGCCAGTGCTCGAGAACGCCGCGCTCATGTACGCCAGCGGCCAGGCGAACGCGGCGCGCGCACTCCTCGAGGAAAGCGTGGCCGGGGACCCCGAGGCCAAAACGTCGGCGTTCGCGTGGCTGTGCCTCTTCGATCTCGTGCGTCGGGATGACGACCGTGCCGCCTTCGATGCGCTGGCACTGCAATATGTCGTCGCGTTCGAGCGGTCAGCGCCGGGCTGGGAGGAGCTTGGAGGACCCGGCGGCGGGCCGCGGACCAGTGCCGCCGGCGGCACCCTCGCGTTGGCTGGAAAGCTCACCGCCGCAACGGGCACTCAGCTCGAGGCGCTGAGGCAGAAAGGCAACGCCCATCGTGCCGAGCTCAAGGTCGATCTCGCCGCGGTGCAGGATTACGACGACGAGGGCGCGCGTCTCCTCGCCCAACGCCTTGCCGATGCCCGACATCAACGCGTGCCGCTGGTGGTGGTTCGGGCCGAGAAGCTGCGCCAGCGGCTCGAGACCGCGGCCAACGAAGGCCGCGAGGCGGGGCAGGGCGCATGGATGCTGCTGCTCGAACTGCTGCAGTGGCTGGGGGAGCACGCCGCTTTCGAAGACCGGGCGGTCGAGTTCGCCGTTACCTTCGAAATGTCGCCGCCGTCGTGGGAGCCTTTGTCCGCTGCAGGTCCTGCCGCGGTTTCACGCGCCGAGAGACCCGCCAGCATCGACGCCGAGACGCTTGGCTGGACCGACACCATCATCTCAGGTGCAACGCCGCCACAGGTAAAGAGTCTTCTCGAGTTCGCACAGACCCGCAGCAACGTGGTGCTCGACATGCTTGGTGTGGATCGCATGGATTTCGCGAGCGCCGGCGCGCTGGCCAACGCCATCTCGCGCGTGCAGGGGCAGAAGAAAACGCTTCAGGTCACCGGCGCAGGCCCCATCGTGCGTGCACTGTTACTCCTGGTCGGCGTGCGCGCCGACATTTTCGTTCGCAGGTCAACCTGACGTCCATGTGAGGCGCCAGCGCGCCTCACGGGCGAATCCATGGAAACATTTCACGGCACGACGATTCTTTCCGTTCGTCGCGACGGCGCTGTCGCACTCGGTGGTGACGGCCAGGTCACTCTCGGCAACGTCGTTGTCAAGGCGAGTGCGCGCAAGGTGCGGCGACTTCATTCCGAGAAGGTGCTCGCCGGGTTTGCGGGTGCCACTGCCGACGCGTTCACGCTGTTCGAGCACTTCGAGGCGAAGCTCGACAAGCACCAGGGACATCTGACTCGCGCCGCCGTCGAGCTGGCCAAGGACTGGCGGTCGGATCGCGTGCTTCGCCGGCTCGAGGCGATGCTCGCCGTGGCCGATCGCACGGCTTCGCTCATCATCACCGGAACGGGTGACGTGCTCGAGCCCGAGTACGGAATCGTGGCGATCGGATCGGGCGGGCCGTACGCGCAGGCGGCAGCACGTGCGCTGCTCGAGCACACCGCACTTTCCGCGGAAGACATCGTGAAGCAGGCCCTGACCATCGCGGGCGACCTCTGCATCTATACCAACCAGCAGCATGCGATCGAAGTGCTGCACGCGTCGGCGTGAGCACGGTTGAGGACCCGACGTTCGACATTGTCATCGCCGGTGCCGGTCTCCCCGGACTGAGCCTCGCCGCCGCGCTGTCGGGCTGCGGGCTTTCCGTGGCGCTCACCGACCGCGCCGCCGTGATCGCCCCGGATGTCGCTGCGGGCGAGCACGATTGGGATGCCCGCGTCTACGCCATCAGCCCGGGGAGTGTGGACTTCCTCGAGGGTGTCGGAGCATGGCGATGTTTGCCCGGCGAGCGCGTGCAGCCGATCGAGTCGATGCGTATCCAGGGCGACGCGGGGGCGACGCTGGAATTCACCGCCTACGAGTTGCGCGAGCGGGCGCTCGCCTGGATCGTCGAGGAGCGGGTGTTGCGCCGAGCGCTTGCGCGGCAGGTCAGCGAGGCCCCGGTGGCGTTGCTTGCGCCGCGCGAACTCGAATCCATCGACTGGTCGGCGCACCGCGCGACGCTGCACTTTCGCGACGGCGGGAAGGTGCATGCGCACCTCGTCGTCGGCGCGGATGGGCTTCGGTCGCGGGTGCGCGAGGCCGCCGGCATTCTCGCCACCCCGCGGCCTTACGGGCAGATGGCGGTCGTCGCGAATTTCACGTGCGAGAAGGCGCATCATGCGCGGGCCTGGCAGTGGTTTCATGCCGATGGCGGTGTGCTCGCCTGGCTGCCATTACCGGGCCGAAGAATTTCCATCGTATGGTCTGCGCCCACCACGCTCGGCGAGGCGCTGCTGCAACTTTCAGCGCCGGCGCTGGCCGAACGTGTACGCGAGGTGGGTGAGGGCGTGCTCGGCACGCTCGTCCCCGTGACCGCTGCTGTGGGCTTTGCGCTGTCGCATCTGGAGCTACCTTCGATCGTTGCTCATCGCGTGGCGCTCATCGGTGACGCGGCGCACGGCGTGCATCCGCTGGCCGGACAGGGCATGAACCTCGGCTTTGGCGACGCTCGAACGCTATCGTCGATACTGCGCAACCGGGGTCCCATCGACGACCCTGCAGCACCGCTCCTGCTCGAGCGGTATGCGCGGCAGCGCGCGGAACCGTTGCATGCGATGCATCGGGTGACCGATGGCCTCGCGCGTCTTTTCGGAACGAAGGTGCCCGGTGTTCGAACCATTCGAAACGCCGGGCTTGCGGGGCTTGATCGTCTGCCCCTTGTGAAGCGAATGCTTGCGCGGCCGGCCTTGCGGTGAACTGCGCATTGGAGATGCACCATGAACAACACGAACCCCCGCTACTCATTGCTGGCCGCGGCGCTCATCACCTGCACGCTGTCGACGGTCAACGCTGCGAGCGCCGCCGCAACGGCTGAATCGGCAGCTTCGAAAGCGGCGCCCGTGCGCGCCAGCGCGCCAAAGCCGGTCCCGGTGAGCTCTGGCGCGGCTGAGACCGGTATCAAGAAGCTGCTGGAGCAGAAGTTTCCCGGGGCGACGGTCGGCACCGTCAATCCGAGTTCCTACGCCGGACTCTTTGAAGTGCAATTCGACGACCAGCTCGTGTATACGGACGCGAAGGTGAGCTACGTCTTCGTCGGCTCGATGTATGACGCCGAAACGAAGCGCAACCTGACCGAGGAGAAGCTGCGCAAGCTGACGCGCATCGACTGGAACTCGCTGCCTCTCGAGCTCGCGCTGAAGAAGGTCAAGGGCAACGGCGCCCGCAAGGTGGCCGTGTTCGCCGATGCCGATTGCCCATTCTGCGCGCGTCTAGAGAACGAGCTCAAGAAGGTGGACAACGTCACCATTTACACCTTCCTCTATCCGATCGACCAGCTGCACCCCGACGCCGCGCGCAAGACACGCGTGATCTGGTGCGCGCCTGATCGACAGGCCGCCTGGGACGCGTGGTTCGCCAATCACGCCCTGCCCGACAATGCCGGAGATTGCGACACGCCGCTCGCCAAAACCCTCGAGCTCGGGCAGAAGCTGCGCGTGAACGCGACGCCCACACTGGTCTTCGCCGATGGGAGCATGATTCCCGGCGCGCTGCCCGCGCAGCGTCTCGACGCGGAGCTCAACACGGCGCAGACTGAAGCGGCGAAGCTCGCCGGCGAAGCGAAGCCTGCGCAGGGCAAGCCCGGCACCGCGGCCCCCAAGCCGACCGTCCTCAACTAGAACGACGCACCACGATAGCGAGCAGCTCATGGCCCTGATGGATTTCCTCAAGAAGCAGTTCATCGACATCATCGAGTGGACCGATGACTCGCGCGATACGCTGTCCTACCGCTTTCCCGACGAGGACAAGGAGATCAAGAACGGCGCCCAGCTGATCGTGCGCGAGTCCCAGGTTGCGCAGTTCGTGTATCTCGGCGCGTTCGGCGATCAGTTCGGCCCCGGCAAGCACACGCTCACCACCGACAACATTCCGATACTCACCAACCTCAAGAGCTGGAAGTACGGGCTCGAAAGCCCGTTCAAGGCCGACGTCTACTATGTCGTGACGCGCCTTTTCACCGGCAACAAGTGGGGCACCGCAAACCCGGTGATGATGCGCGATACCGATTTTGGTGTGGTGCGCCTGCGAGCGTATGGCACGTATGACTTCCGGATCGTCGATGTGCCGAAGTTCCTGAAGGAGGTGGCAGGCACCGACGATCACTTCCGGCTCGACGAATTCAACGACACCATGCGCTCGCGCATCGTGAGCGTCTTCTCGGATGCGCTCGCCGGCGCGCACATTCCCGCACTCGACGTCGCTGCGCGATACAGCGAGCTCGGGGACGCGCTGCTCCCGCTCATCAATCCGGTGCTCGGCGAGAAGTACGGCCTTTCGATGACGAGCTTCATCGTCGAGAACGTCTCGGTTCCGCCCGAGGTGGAGGCGGCGATCGACAAGCGCTCGAGCATGGCGGCGGTGGGCAATCTCAACGACTACGTCAAATACCAGATGGCGCAGGGGCTCGAGCACGGAGGGAGCGGCGTGGCGGGCGTCGGGGCCGAGATGGCCGTAGGGATGTCGATTGCGCAGCAGATGATCAACCAGCCTGGCGGTATTGCCGCGCAGTCATCGCCCGGCGTGGCTGCACCCAGTGCCGAGGCAAAAGCGATCGAGCTCCTGACTCCGGTGCAGGTGGCGCAGGTGCTTGGCGTTTCCGAATCGGATGTGCTCGCGAGCCTCGAAAGCGGTGATCTCAAGGGCAAGCGCATCGGCACGCAGTGGCGCGTCACGCGAGCTGCGGTGAACACGTTCGTGGCATCGTGACGGGCGTGCGCGCATTGCGCCGGCATGGCGCAGCCCTGATGTCATGCATGCTGCTCCTCGCGCTTGCGTGGTGTGCGCCTGCTCGCGCACAGGACCCTCGCACGACCGTCGTCCAGGGTGCGGCGCGCGAGTGGCTCGTTGCAGCCGACCGGCTCGATGCCAAGAAGACGTGGGATACCGCCGGTACCAAGTTCAAGCAGGCGATCACGCTCGACGGTTGGGCCGAAGCGTTGCGCGCCGCGCGCGAGCCGCTCGGCAACGCCGATCAGCGCGCGTTGGTGTCCACGCGCTTCGACACCCAGTTTGCCGGTGCGCCACCGGGCGACTACGCGCTCGTGCAATACCGCACGGCCTTTGCGAAGAAATCGGAGGGTCACGAAACGCTGACTATGGAGCGCGAGGCTGACGGTGCGTGGCGCGTCATCGGCTACTTCATTCGCTGAAGACATCTACGGAACCCAACGCGCCGCGAGGCCCCGATGCCTTGCAACCCGCGGCCACGCAACGCCCGGTGAC
>JALYXY010000104.1 GCA_030946875.1 Pseudomonadota bacterium
CACGTGGGACTTCGGCGACTTGCCCGCGACGATCACCCGGCGACGCGGCCAGGAGCGCGTCACGGGCTATCCGGCGCTGGTCGACGAGGGAGACAGCGTCGCCATTACGCTCCTCGACACGGCGGAAGCTGCGGAGGCCGCCACCCGTTCGGGCGTCGTGCGCCTGATGCGCATCGAGCTCGGCGCCGTGATGACGCGCTACGAGAAGGGTCCGCCGGGCTTCGTCGCCTCGGCACTGGCGCTGAAGAGCGTGGTCACGGCCGAAGCGCTGCTGCAGGACGTGCTGAACGCGATCTGCGACCGCGCATTCATCGGTGAGGATGCGGTTCCGCGTTCGCAGGCGGCATTCGTCGAGCAGGTGAAGCGCGCGCGGACGCGGCTCCCTGCAGTGGCCGACTCCGCGTTTCGCCTCCTGGGGTCCATCGTCACGCGCTACCAGGCGCTCAGCCAGCGGCTCGGCACGTTTTCCGGCAAGTCCGCCCCGCTCGCGGCGCAGGTTCGTGCGCGGCGCGACGCACTCGTCCACCCCGGCTTTTTTTCGGGCACCCCATGGAGCTCGCTCACCCATGTGCCGCGCTACCTCGAGGCCCTCGAACGCCGCGTTACCAAGTCGATCGACGATCCGGTACGGGCGGCGCGGCACGCCGAGCAGCTGGTGCAGTGGTGGCAGCGTTACCGCGAGCGCGTCGACAAGAATCGCCAGGCCGGACGGCACGAGCCCGCGCTGGACGATTTTCGCTGGCTACTGGAAGAGCTCGCGGTGTCGCTTTTCGCGCAGGAGCTCAGGACGCCCTTTCCCGTGTCCTACAAACGTGTGGAAAAGGCGTGGGCGGAGATCGGGCGCTGATCGGCGGCGGGGTTCACGCGTTGGCGATGCCGAAGTCCGCGTGCTACAGTAAGTTGGCGCCTTGGGCGCTCTCGGCGTCTGCACGTTGAACCCCACAACCACTCCGGACACCCCCGCCCGACGATCTCCTCCCCAGGAGAATTCGCGCATTCTCTCCGAGTGCCGCGATCTCGCCGTTGATCGGCTGCTGGTCACGCTGTCCGCGATCATGGACAACGTTGCCGCGATGCTCATGGAGCGGGCCGGCAACACGGACGTGCGCGAGGAGCAGAACACGCTGCTCGACGCGCGCGCAGCGGTGCTTTCCGAGCGCAAGAGCGTGATGAGCGCGTTCGAGACCGACCTCAGGCGCCGGTTCAACGAGCGGGTGAGCGGCAAGGAGCAGCGCAAGGCCGACTTCTCGCTCGCCGACGGATCGAACCTTTCGCTGGTCGACAACCGCGCAATGGACGAATCGGTGCTGACCGGCAACATCGCGCGGGGCGTCGAGAACCTTTGCTACGAGGAGCTTCAGACCCTCAACCGCGGCGTCGGCTATCTGCTCGGTGACCCGGAGCTGGGCACGGGGGCCAACCCTCTGGCGCCCGTCAACATCATCGAGTCCTTCGCGCATGCGCTCGACATGGTGAAGGCGGGCGAGCGCGTCAAGTTCGCCATCCTGCGCGAGCTCAACCAGTCGGCGCTCTTCGAGTTCAACGAGATCTACGCCGAGATCAACCAGCACCTCATGTCGCTGCGCGTGGTTCCGACGACCCGTGCGCGCATCGTGAATCGCAGCGGGATGGGTGCGCGGGCTTCGAGCGGAGGGCCGGCGGCCCCTGGCGGCGAGCTCGACATCATGTCGTTGTTCAAGCGCATGTTCACGGGGGGAGGAGCAGGCAAGGCGGCCGCCAATGTGCCTGCTGCCCCGGCGCCGCAACCCGCCGCCGAGGCCGATCCGCTCACCGCCATGGCCGAGGCCAGGGCACGCCGCTACGTGCCGAACGCACCGTTGCCGCCGACTCCGTCCGGGTACGTGCCGGGGGCGCCGATCATGGTGACGGCGGACCTCGGCGAAGGTCTCGCGCGCCTGCAGCACGGCGAAACCGGGTTCACGCTCGGTGGCGGCATCGTCGAGTTTTCGGGAGTGCCACAGGGCAAGCACAACGTCCTGCGCGACCTGCAGCAATCGTCTCTCGGACAGCGCGTCAATCAGCTCGAGTCGATGACGATCGAGCTCGTGGCGATGCTGTTCGACTTCATCTTCGAGACCAAGGATCTTCCAGACGGCATCAAGGCGCTACTCGCGCGGCTGCAGATCCCCGTGCTCAAGGCGGCGATGCTCGACGGAGCGTTCTTCGCCAAGAAGTCGCATCCATCTCGCCTTCTCGTGAACGAGCTCGCGCAGGCCGGGCTCGGGTGGTCGACGGAGATGGGCTCGGAGGACCCGCTGTATCGCAAGCTCGACGAGATCGTCCATCGCATTCTCGACGGGTTCGCCGACGACCTCACGATCTTCGAGGAGATGCGCACGACGCTCACGCAGTTCCTCGAACAGGAGGAGCGCGCAGCCGAGCTGAACATCAAGTCGTCTGCCGACGAAGTGCACGAGCGCGATCGGCATCAGCTCGCCGCGAACGTCGCGCGCAGCGAAATCGAGCGGCGGATCGAAACCCATCCGTTGCCGAACTTCCTCGCCGAATTCCTGCGCAGCAACTGGACCCGCGCTCTCGAATACACGTATCTCGAGGAAGGCGAGGAAAGCGACGCCTGGGCGCAGCGGCTCTCGACCCTCGAAGACCTCGTATGGAGCGTGCAGCCCAAGAAGAGCGGAGACGATCGCAAGCGGCTGGTGGCGCTTCTGCCTTCGCTCCTGAAGCGCATGAATGTCGGTCTCCAGCAGGTGCCCTGGGCCAGGAACGAGCGCGAGCAATTCATGGCCAATCTAGTCGAAGCCCACGCGGCTGCCGTGAAGCCTTCGCTTGCCGCCGTGCCATCGCCGACCTTCGCGGTGGCGGAGCAGGCCCGTGCCGACGCCGAGCAGGCCAAGTCCATCGGCGATTTCATGGGCGCCGCCCGGGCCGAGCAGCTCGCGCAGGCCATGTCTCCCGCAGCGCCGCCGATGGTCGAGGTACCGGAGATCGTCGCCGATCACTATCTCGAGATCGCGCAGAGCCTCGAGCGCGGCATGTGGGTGGAGTTCGAAGGCGAGGACGGCCAGCTGTCGTTTGCGAAACTCGCCTGGGTGAGCCCGCTGCGCGGCACGTATCTATTCACCAATCGTCAGGGACAGAAGGCCATGTCCATGACGGCCGACGAGCTCGCGCAACAGTTCCGCAACGACCGGGCGCGCATGGTCGAGGCCGAGCCGCTCATCGATCGTGCCTTCACGAGCGTGATGGCGAACATGGGCAACAAGTATCCCGCGGCTGCGTAGTGACACTTGCAGCGCGCAGATCGCGTTTCGTCGTGGCGCCCGCCCGCGCGCCTCATGCGCGAGCATCGAGCCGGTGATCGGGAACCGGTGAATGGATGACACCGGGCACTGGTTCGACGCGCTCGCGACCGGCGAGACGTTCCGCAGCTCGCTCACCGTCACCGAGACGCACCTCGTGCTGGGCGCCGGCCTGATCGGCGACTTCAACCCGCATCACGTCAATGACGAGTACGCGAGGGATTCGCGCTTCGGCACACGCATCCTGCACGGGATGATGACCAGCGCCATCATGGGCGCTGCCGTGGGCATGTATTTCCACGGCACCGCCATCGCCTATCTCGAGCACGCGACCCGCTTTCGCGCGCCGGTACGCGCCGGTGACACGATCACGACCGTCTGGACGATCGTCGAGCTGCATGAAAAGCCGAAGCACCGGGGCGGCGTCGTGGTGCTCCAGGCCATCTGCACCAACCAGCATGGCACCGTGGTCGCCGACGCCGACGGTCGCATCCTCGTGCATTCGCGCGCGTAGTAAACGCCGCGATGGCCTTGCGTCTCGCAGACTCGAACCTGCCTCGCTCAGCAGATCGTTCAGCAGATGCCCGCGCTATATACCGCGCCGGACAGCTGCCTGTGCGATGGCCGTGCCGCATTCGGCCACGAGGTCGGGGCCGCGATAGATGAGCCCCGTGTAGAGCTGCACGAGCGAGGCCCCGGCTTCGATCTTCTCGACGGCGTCCGCCCCGCACATCACCCCGCCGACGCCGATCACGGGCACTGCGCCATCGAGTGCCTGCGCAAACTTTCGCACCACCTCCGTTGCGCGTTCGCGCAGCGGCTTGCCGGAAAGTCCGCCGGCCTCGGCGGCTGCCGCGAATGCCTCGACGCCTTTGCGCGTGACCGTGGTGTTGGTCGCAACCACGGCATCGACCGCGTGCGTGACGAAGATCCGCGCCATGGCATCAATGGCTTGAGGCTCGAGATCGGGCGCCACCTTGAAAGCGATCGGCGTGTACTTGCCGTGGCGCTGGGCGAGAACTTGTTGCTCGGCCTTGAGGGCGGTCAGAAGCGACGCCAGCGCCTCGGCCGACTGCAAGTCGCGCAGCCCCTTCGTATTCGGCGACGAGATGTTCACCGTCACGTATGAGGCACGCGCATATACCGCGCGCAGGCAGGTGAGGTAATCGTCGACTGCGCGCTCGTTGGCCGTGTCGAAGTTCTTGCCGATGTTGAGACCGAGAATGCCACGGTAGCTTGCGCGCGACGCGTTGGCGATGAAGGCCCCTAGCCCGTCGTTGTTGAAGCCCAGGCGGTTGATGAGCGCCTGTGCGGGCGGCAGCCGAAAAAGCCGCGGCCGCGGATTGCCCGGTTGCGCGCGCGGCGTGACGGTGCCGCATTCGATGAAGCCGAAGCCGAGTCTCGCAAGCCCGTCGATGTGCTCGGCGTTCTTGTCGAGGCCCGCCGCAAGGCCGACGCGGTTCGGAAAATCGAGCCCCATGACGCGAACCGGCGAAGGCGGCACGCGTGCGAGAACGAAATCTGCAACGCCGAGGCGCGCAATGGCATCGAGGCTCGAGAAGGCCACCTGATGCGCCTTCTCCGGGTCGATCGCAAAGAGCAATGGCCGAAACAACGAGTACACGATCGCTGTCGAATTTGGCGTGAAACGACGCCCGTTGCAAAGGCGCGCGATGATAACATCCGCAACGTTGTGGCATTGAAAGCGTGGAGCAGTGGTGCGATTGGCAAGACGGGTGTTTCGTGTAGCGGGTGTCGTGGCGCTGGCCGCCTTTCTGTCCGCGCCATCGGCTGCAGCGAGCGTGCAGTTCGGGCAGCCTGCAAACACCGCAAAACCTGGTAACGCTGACCCGAGCACCGTCGGACGTGACGACGGCTCGCAAGGCAAACGCTCCGGCACGTCCAGCCGCGGCAAGGTTGCCAAGGCCGCACAATCGGCAAAGACCGCAAAGACGGCGAAAACCGCAAAGACGGCGAAAACCGCGCAATCGGCGAAGCCCGCAAAGACCGCAAGGACGGCCCAGTCGGGAAAAGCCGCAAAGGGCGCGCCGACGGTCAAAAGCACGAAGACCGCGCATGCACCCCCGCCAGCGGTCGCCCCGCTCGCGCTCTACACCGATCGGCCCGAGGTGCGCACGTTCATCGATGAAATGGTCGCGGAGAACGCCTACGACCGCGGCGTGCTTGAGCGCGCATTCGCGGCCGCGCGCTATCAGCCGCAGATCATCGCCGCGATGCAGCGACCTTTGCTCGAGCCGCCGAAATGGCACGAGTACGCGCCGCAATTCCTGTCGTCCGCCCGCATCGAGGGAGGCGTCGCATTCTGGCGTGATCACGCCGCAACGCTCGAGCGTGCGGCACAGGAGTACGGCGTGCCGCCCGAGATCATCGTGGCGATCATCGGCGTCGAGACCTTCTATGGACGCAACACGGGCCGGCACCGCGTCATCGATGCGCTGTCGACGCTTGCGTTCGACTATCCACGACGGGCGACCTTCTTTCGCGGCGAGCTCAAGTCATTCCTGCTCCTTGCCCGCGAGATCGGCGTCTCACCCCTCGAAGCGAAGGGCTCTTTTGCCGGAGCCATCGGGCTGCCCCAATTCATGCCGGGGAGCTATCGCAACTTCGCGGTCGACTTCGACGCGGACGGCCGCGCGGATCTGTGGGGCAGTGCCGACGACGCGATCGGCAGCGTTGCCAATTTCCTGCTCCGCCACGACTGGCAGCGCGGCCAGCCCGTACTCCTGCGAGCGAGCATCGAGGCGGACCGCCGCGATACGGTGTTGCGGCGCCTCGACGGCGGCATGAGTGAGCGGCGCGCGCTCGACGCGTGGCGCGCAGACGGCGTGACGGCGGCTTCGGTCCCCGCCGATCTGTCGGCCGATCCAGTGGGCCTGCTGATGCTCGAGGAAGGCCCGGGTGACAACGCTGCAAGCTACTGGATCGCTGCCAACAACTTCTACGTGCTCACGCGCTACAACCGCAGTCGGCTGTACGCTGCTGCGGTGTGGCATCTCTCGCGTGCGCTGCGCGCTGGCTACAAGGCGAGCTCGTAACGAGAAGGTTCGTCTACTGCGATCCTGCCGCGTCGCGCACGTGCTGCACGAGCGCCGCGGTGGATGCATCGACGCCGCCCGGCAATGTTTCCTCACCGCGGATCGCCGCGATGATTGGCTTGGCGAGCGTCTTGCCGAGCTCGACGCCGAACTGATCGAATGGATTGATCCCGAAGAGCACCGCCTCGACAAACGTGCGGTGCTCGTAGAGCGCGATGAGCTGGCCGAGACGATACGCATCGATGATGGGCATCATGATCATCGTCGACGCGCGGTTGCCCGGGCATACGCGCGCTGCGATCGCCGCTTCGATTGCTTCCGGTGGCATGCCCCCGGCTGTGAGATGGGCCCGCAGCTCGTCCGGTTGGCGTCCGACGAGAAGCGCCTGGGCCTGGGCGATCGCGTTGGCCACGAGAAGCGTCTGTTGATCGGCCAGTGGATGCGTGGCGCGCACCGGCACGATGAATTCCACCGGGGCCTCGCGCGTGCCCTGGTGCAGCCATTGGAAAAATGCATGCTGCCCGTTGGTGCCTGGCTCACCCCACAACGCTGCGGACGTCGCGCCGCTCACCGGGTGGCCATCGCGCGTCACGCTCTTGCCGTTGCTCTCGAGCACCAGTTGCTGCAGATAAGCGGGAAGCCGCGCGAGTGCCTGCGCATACGGTGCGACAACGCGCTCGGTGCGAGCAAGATAGCGTGCATTCCAGAAGCCGAGCACTCCGAGCACGACCGGCAGGTTCTGCTCGAAGGGTGTTGTGCGGAAGTGCTGGTCCATGCTCGCGGCCCCCGCGAGGAGCGCCTTGAAAGCGGGCCATCCGACACGGATCGCGATCGCGAGACCGACGGCCGACCAGAGCGAGTAACGGCCGCCCACCCAGTCCCACATGGGAAAGATGTCCTCGTCGGCGATGCCGTATCGACGTGCCGCCGCCGTGTTGCTCGACACGGCCACGAAGTGCCTGCCCACGTCCGCACCGGTGGGCAGATGCGACCTCATCCATGCGCGTGCCGCATCGGCATTGGCGAGCGTTTCCTGTGTGGTGAATGTCTTCGATGTCACGATGAAAAGCGTCGAGGCCGCATCGCGCCCGGCGAGCGCCCGCGCCATGTGCTCGGGGTCGACGTTGGACACGAAGCCCACCTGAATCGGCGTCGATGCCGGATCCGGAAACCCGAGCGCGTCGCAGACGAGCACCGGTCCGAGATCGGAGCCGCCGATGCCGATGTTCACCACGTAGCGAAACGCCTCACCGGTGGCGCCGACGCGCCGACCTTCGTGCAGTGCCGAGGTGAGCTCCTGCAAACGTGACTGCACGCGCCGTATGTCCGGTACTACGTCGCGACCATCCACGCGAACCGGAGTGTCGTCCTGCTGACGCAATGCCGTGTGCAGCGCCGCGCGGCGCTCGCTCAGGTTGACCTTCTCTCCCGACATGAGCGCCGCGATCCAGCCTTCGAGGCCGGCTCCCCGGGCGTGGTCGAGCAGCAAGCCGAGCGTTTCCGGAGCGAGATGCTCCTTCGAGACATCCACCAGCCAGCCGTCCCATCGGATCGAAAGCCGCGACGAACGTGCCGGGTCCGAGGCGAAAAGACTTTGCAGCGGACGCGAGGCGAGAGTGCGCGCATGATCGACGAGGATGCGCTCTGAAGAAGTGACATCGTTCGCCATGATGTGGCCCGACCAGGAGGGGCCGGCAGCATAATCGATTGCGCGCTCGACAGTCTATAATCGCAAGGTCCGCGAGCAGCCCGCTGCGCGTGCTCCCTGGTGATTCATGCGCATTCTTCTTTCCAATGACGACGGATATTTCGCCCCCGGTCTCGAGGCGCTTGCCGCGGCGCTCGCACGCGTGGCCGAAATCATCGTCGTTGCGCCCGAGCGCGACCGCAGCGGTGCCTCCAACTCGTTGACGCTCGATCGCCCGCTCACGGTGCGTCGCGCTCCGAACGGGTTCCTGTTCGTGAACGGTACGCCCACCGATTGCGTGCATCTCGCGGTCACCGGTCTGCTCGACACGTTGCCCGACATGGTCGTCTCCGGGATCAATCTCGGCGCGAACATGGGCGACGACACGATCTACTCCGGTACCGTGGCGGCCGCAACCGAAGGCTACCTGCTCGGCATTCCGTCGATCGCGATCTCGCTAGCCTCCAAGACCGCAAGCCATTTCGAGACCGCGGCGCAAGTGGCGGTCGATCTCACGCAACGGCACGGGCAGCATCCTACGGCGGCATGGCTGCTCAATGTCAACGTGCCCGACGTTCCGCGCGAGGCGCTCGGGCCTTATCACGTGACGCGGCTCGGACGCCGTCACAAGGCGGAGAACGTGATCGAGGCGAAAAGTCCCCGCGGCGAGACGGTGTACTGGGTCGGCGCAGCGGGTGCAGCAGCGGACGCCGGCGAGGGCACCGACTTCCATGCAGTGGAGAGCGGCTCGGTATCCATCACGCCGTTGCAGATCGATCTCACCAATCGTGACCAGATGCCAGCGCTGACGCAATGGCTCTCCGGCGGCGCGTCGTCACGCGCATGAGCTGCGCGAGCCCGGAGCGCGGGCGCTGATGGGGAGCCTCGGCGAAAAGCTGTCCGGAATCGGCATGACGTCCGCGCGTACCCGTGCGCGCATGATCGAGCGCCTGCGCGAGCAGGGCATCCGCGACGAGGTGGTGCTCGCGGCCATCAACATGGTGCCGCGCCACATCTTCGTCGATGAAGCGTTGGCGATCCGCGCGTACGAAGATGGTCCGTTGCCGATCGGCCATGGTCAGACCATCTCGCAACCGTGGGTTGTCGCGCGCATGACCGAGCTCGCGCGCAATGGTGGTGCGCTGGACCGCGTGCTGGAGATCGGCACCGGCTGCGGCTACCAGACTGCAGTGCTCGCGCAGGTGGCGCGCGAGGTGTACACCGTCGAGCGCATTTCCGCCCTGGTTGCAAAAGCCCGCCGGCATTTGCAGTCGCTGAAGCTCAAGAACGTACGGCTCAAGCATGGCGACGGCACTGCGGACCTCGGCGAAGACATCACGGTGCAAGCAATCGTGGTCACCGCAGGCACCGCGGTGGTTCCGACGGCGCTCCTTCGCTACCTTGCACCGGGCGGTCGCATGGTCTTGCCGCTCGCACAGCATGGCGATGGCGCCGAAGTGCAACGACTCACCGTGATCACCGCTCGCGACGATGGCACTCATCGCGAGCAGACATTCGATGCGGTAAGATTCGTGCCATTGTTGCATGGTGTTGCGTAGCTGAGCGTGCTCGCCCGGCGTCGCGCGACGCCTTCGCCTGTTCGCACCGCACGATGACCTCAGTACGTTCGCGCTTTCCGGCTGGCACCTCGGCCCCTTCGTTTGGCCTGGCCGCGGCGGTGGTGTTGCTCGCCTGCGCCTGCTCGACGCGGCAGCCTGCGCCCGTGGAGGAGCGCGGCGTACAGCCGCCATCCTACCGACGAGGCGCGGCTCCGCCGCCTGCTCCCAGATCCTCGCCTGCCGTCACCGCGGAGGCGGAGTCGCATCGGGACACGTACTCGGTCAAGCGTGGTGACACGCTCTACCTGATCGCGCTCGATCACGGACTGGATTACCGCGAGCTTGCCGCGTGGAACAACGTCGAGAACGTCAATCTCATACGCGTCGGTCAGACGCTGCGCCTGACGGCTCCCGGCGAAACGTCCAGTGCGTCCACTGCATCCAGTGCGGGCACGACGGCGGGCGGCGTGACCACCGCACCGTTGCGCAGCGTTGCGCCGATCGTGGCAAGCGATGGCAAGCCTCCGCCGACGCCACCTGCGACCTCCGGCCACACCAACGCTCCCGCTGGCGAGAAGACCTCCACCGCTGTTGCCGCGCCCGTCCCGCCCCCGGCGCCTGCAGTGAGCCGCAACACGCAGAATTACAAGACGCAGCCCAAGGCCGCCAAGGAGCCTTACTCGGAGCGCGCGCTGCGCGAGATGCAGCAACGTTACGCCGGAAACGAAGTGCTTGCCGGTGCAGGTTCGGGCGCGTCATCCGCTGGAGCGACGAGCGCTCAATCAGGTGCGGGCCATGCGCCGGCATCCGCCGCCGCACCTTCACCTGCACCCGCAGCTTCGTCTGCACCGGCCGCTGCAGCGCCCGCCGACGGGGCGCCTGCCGCGGCACCGTCACCGCCCGTCGTCGCACGCGCCGATCCCAAGCTCGAGAGCAGGTCCGCACCGGCCGGCGAAGAGGACGACGACAAGCTCGAGTGGGTGTGGCCGACGACCGGCAAGCTCGTGACCGGCTTCTCGGATACGGCCAACCTCAAGGGCATCGACATCGCCGGCAAGACGGGTCAGCCGGTGCTTGCAAGCGCCGCCGGCAAGGTGGTGTATGCCGGCACCGGTCTACGCGGTTACGGCAAGCTCATCATCGTCAAGCACAGCAAGAATTACCTGACGGCGTACGCGCACAACAAGGAGATCCTGGTCAAGGAAGGCCAGCAGGTCACGCGGGCGCAGAAGATCGCCGAGATGGGCAACACCGATGCCGATCAGGTGAAGCTGCATTTCGAGATCCGTCGGCTGGGCAAGCCGATGGATCCGCTCAAATATCTGCCGCCACCATAAGGCAGGCATCTGCCGCTACCATCGCGCAGGCGAACGAAGCTCCGCTCCATCGCTCGATCAGACGGCTGCGCTGTTGCGCAACGTGCGCGCCCGCGGCAGCACGGCAATGGCGTGACGAAGTCTCGCAATCGCGCGCTCCCCGGCCGTCACGTTCGCCGGCGACGGTCCATATCTCACCTCGGCATACGAGTCGCCGATGACCGCGAACGCAGCCGCAAAGGCCGGCCAGCGCTCGGCGGCGCGGGTCGCGTACGCAAGCGGCCCTTCATGCTGCGCACGAGGGAGCCCTGCGCGGGCGAGACGTGTGCACAGCGAGCTCCACAGCGTGGCGATGCGGTCGTCGCGCTGCCGCTGGCGCAGCCTGAACCACAGCAACAGCCCGGCGGCCCAGAGTCCCGTAAAGATCGACACGCCGAGCGCGATCTGCCAGGGCAGCCACTGGTCGAGGCCGAGGAAGCGCCACAGCGACTGCTGCTGGGCCGAGTTGAATCCCACGATGTAGCGACGCCAGTCGTAATTGAGCGCGTCCCACGCAAGCTGCGCCTGCTTGAACCAGCCTTCCTGGCGGGCAAAGTAGGGCACCCGATCGTCGGCGGGCAGTGCGCCGCCCAGCCCGAGCTCGATGCGCGACGGCGCGACCGCCGCCGTCGGATCGAAGCGCCGCCACTGGCCATCGATCAGCGCTTCGGCCCACGCGTGTGCATCGGATTGCCGCACGATGAGATAGCCGCCGTTCGGATTGACCTCGCCGCCCTGGTAGCCCGTCACCACTCGCGCGGGAATGCCTGCACTGCGCAGCAGCACCACGAATGCGCTGGCGTAGTGTTCGCAGAATCCGCGGCGGGTGTCGAACAGGAAGCGGTCGGTCACGTTGCTCGGAAGCCGCGGCGGCGAGAGGGTGTAGTAGAAGGGCTGCGTGCCAAACCAGGCGAGCACCGCACGCGCAAAGTCCGCATCGCCTGGGTGCTCGGTGCGAAGGCGAACGGCAAGCTCGCGTGTGCGTGGACTGCCCTCGGCGAGCTGGAGGTTTTCGGCGCGCTCGACTTCGGGATCGACGTCGACGCCTGAAGCAAACGCATCCTGCAACTGCGACATCTGGCTGTAGCGCAATGGCTGACTGACCGGGGACGGTGCCAGGAGCTGCTGGTCGGGCGTCAGCATCCCGATATCCGGCGGCTCGCCGATCAGCGTGGAGTCGAGCCGCTTCGGCAGGCTCGCAGGCAAGTCGAGTGCGAACAGCCAGCGCTTGAAGTGCGGCTCGAGGGTGACCGTATAGAACACCAGCGGTGCGCCGCGCAGCCGCATTGGACGGCCTTCGCGCGTCGGTACCGAAGGCGACCATTCCTCACCGTCGAACTGGGTCAGCACCGGTCCGCGCCAGTAGCGCAGACGCGATTGCGGAATCGCCCCCGCGAAGTCGACGCGAAACGCGACGGCATCCGACAGCGAGAGCTCGCTGATCGAGCCCGGATGCATGCGATTGGAAAGTCCGGTCTTCGCGGAGAAGTCCGACGGCAATCCCCACAACGGTGCGGACAGCCGCGGAAAGAGCACGAACAGCAGAATCGCGAGCGGAACGCCTTCGATCAACAGGCGCGCCGAACGGCGCAGCGGGTCGCGCCATTCAAGCTCCCGCTTCATGTGCCCCGGCGGCGCGAGGAGCTGCAGGCAGGAGGCGAGCATCAAGAGCCCCGGCACCGCAGCGAAGCCGGCGAGCAGCGACTGGTTGTAGAAGAACGGGGTGACCATGAGAAAGCTCGCCAGGCACACGAGCAAGGTGCCGTCGCGTACGGTGCGCGCTTCGAGAAACTTGATGCCCACGAGCACGAACAGGAACGCGACACACGGATCGCGTCCGAGAAACTCGCCATACTGCGCGCGCACGGCGATGCCCGTGCCCAGGGCGAAAAGGCTGAGCACGTACGCGGGAAGCCGCGCCAGCACACGCTCGCGCTGCGCCACAGCCCGCCCCTGCAGAACGATCCTGAAAATGACGAGGGATGGCCCGACGATCGACACCCACAGGGGCATGTAGTAGGCCTGAGGCAGCTGCACGGCGAGGAGCAGCGCGCCGAGCCAGCGGACCTGGCGCGGGGTGAGCGGCGTGGGTGTCCGCCGGGCCATCAGGAATCCTCGAAGGGGAGCCGCGCCAGCGCGGTCAGCGCAAGGCGACGTTGCTCGCGACCCTGGCCGATTGGCAGGCTCCAGCCAGGCAGACGCAGGGCGAAAGGTTGGGCGCCGCGTTCGGCTGCGAGGACCCACGCGGTGAGCCGGGCGATCCGTGCTTCGTGGCTGATCGAGCTCGGCAGCGAGTCCCAGGTGAGGGTCACCGGGCCGCCGCCGCCGGCGCCTTCGAACTGCTTGGTGTACCAGCCCCGCCCGCGCGCAACGGCCTTCCATGCAACGCGCTGCAGGGGATCGCCCGGATGGTAGTCGCGCAGTCCCGCGAGGTCGGTTTCATCGGCACCTTCGGCCACGAGTGCGCGGTGGCCCTCTCCGCCGATCGGCAGCGGTGGCGGAGCCGCTTCGGGCGCCGGATAGACGATGCCGTCGAGCGCGAAATGGACGTAGGCCCATGCACGCCAGAGTCCGACAGGGTAATCGGAGCTCAACGTCATCCGACCCAGCGCAACATAGCCCCTGCGCTGCGCGTTCCGATGCAGCGTCACCGACAGTGCCGTGCTCGCCGGAACGTCGAAGCGTCCCGTAGAACTGTCGCCGGCATGCAGGATGAAGCCGCGCCGGATGCCCGAACCGCCCGTGAGCGAGAGCACGAAGGGCAACGTGCCCCCGGCGAAGCTGTCACCGGCGGTGAGCGGGCGTACCACGATGCCGGCGAGGTTGCGAAAGGTGTGCAGGAGCGCGCTCGCGCCCAGCCCGATCAGCAGGAAGGTGAGGGCGAACCCGAGCGACAGCGAGTAATTGAGCGAGGTCAGCAGCATGGTCCCTGCCGTGCCGAGAAGCGCGAGGCCGCGCCGGGTTGGCAGGATGTAGATCCGGCTGTGCCGCAGGGTTACCGATGCAGCGTCCTCGGGAGCGGCACGCCACAGGCGCTGCCGCCAGCGCGCCATGGGCGAACGCGCTCGATCGGCTTGCGCAGCGATGGAAGCCATCACCGAACGTTACGTGCGCGGATCAGGTGACCGCGACGCCCTTGAGAAGGTTTTGCGCGTACAGCGCGCCTGCCCGTGCTCCCGACGCGAGCCGATGGCCCGCCACCGACGGAAACACCGCCTGAACGTCTTCGGGCAGCACCATGGGCCGGCCTGCGAGCAGCGCCCAGGCGCGCGCCGCTGCGATCAGCATGAGACCCGCCCGCGGCGAGAGACCGCGACGCATGCCGGAATCGATGGCCTGGGTGAGCTTGTCCTCGGTGGTGCCGCGGGTGATCGCGATCAGCGCCTGCACGTAGTCGAGCAGCGCAGGTGAGATGTGCACCTTTGCGGCTTCCTTCTGCCACTCCACCAGGGTCGGCGGGTCGCACAAGGGCGCCATGTCCTGGAGGTAGGCACGACGATCGCCGTTGGCCAGAAGCTCGCGCTCTGCCACGGGATCCGGATACCCGATCTCGATCGCCATCAGGAAGCGATCGAGCTGCGATTCGGGGAGCGGATACGCGCCGATCTGCTCGACAGGGTTCTGGGTCGCGATCACGAAGAACGGATCGGTGAGCTTGCGCGTCTGGCCATCGAGCGACACCTGCCGTTCGCCCATTGCCTCGAGCAATGCGCTTTGAGTCTTCGGCGGAGCGCGGTTGATCTCGTCGGCGAGCACCACCGAGCTGAAGACCGGGCCGGGATGGAACCGGAACTCCTGCAATGTCGCGTCGAAGATGGAGACACCCAGCACGTCGGCTGGCAGGAGATCGCTCGTGAACTGCACCCGTGCGTACTTGAGCCCGAGCGTGGTCGCCAGCGCCAGCGCAAGGGTCGACTTGCCCACACCGGGGATATCCTCGATGAGGAGGTGTCCGCGAGAGAGGAGGCAGGCCAGCGAAAGCCTGAGCGCGCGCTGCTTGCCCACGACCACACGATCGAGCTGCGCGAGCACGCCCGCCAGTCGTTCGGTCACGGGAATGGAAGCTTCGGTGAGGGTTCTGACAGTCATGATGGGGATGGGATCCAGGCGAGGCGTGACGGCGGGCGAGCGGCCAGTCAATGTAGCGTGGTTTCGTGCGGCTGGTCACCACCGTTTGGCGCACGCTACACTCCGAACGGCGGTGCGCGTATCGCGAAGGCTTTCAGCAGGGGCGGCAAAATCACCCTTTCTGCAAACGCGACGCTCGCGAAGGCGACACGCGCAAACGCAAAGCAAAACGTTTTCGCGGTTGTATGCGCGTGGACCACCGCGTGTGCAGTGCAAGATGTGCGTGCAAGATGTGGGCGCACGGTGTGTGCGCCCGATGTGTGCGCACGATGTGTGCGTACAACCGACGCTCCGCGCCGTGCCGATTTCCATCACTTCGAGCGACCTCGTGCCGACAGCCTACATCACTCACCCCTCATGCCTCATGCACGACATGGGGGCGTATCACCCCGAGTCGCCCGAACGTCTCACCGCCATCGGCGATGGTTTGAGCCGTGCCGGGCTCGAGGGCCAGCTCATCCACCACATTGCCGGCGAAGCAACGCGCGATCAGCTCGAGCGTGCGCACAACGCCGATTACATCGACGACGTCGAGGCGGCAAGCCCCGAGTCGGGGCTCCACCACATCGATCCGGACACAGCCCTCAACCCGCATTCGGTCAGTGCCGCGAAGCATGCTGCGGGTGCCGTGGTGCTGGCGACAGATCTCGTCATGCAGGGCCATGCGAGCCGCGCCTTCTGTGCGGTGCGCCCGCCCGGGCACCATGCCGAGAGCGGTCGCGCAATGGGCTTCTGCATATTCAACAGCGTGGCAGTGGGCGCGAGACATGCACTCGAAGCGCACGGCCTCGACCGCGTGGCCATCGTCGATTTCGACGTGCATCACGGCAATGGCACGGAGGAGATCTTCACTGGCGACGATCGTGTGCTGATGGTCGGCACGTTCCAGCATCCGCTCTATCCGTACTCCGGCTTCAACAGCACGGCACCCAACATGGTGAACGTGCCGTTGGCCGCGGGCAGTGGAACCGAGGCACTGCGCGCCGCGGTGAATGATCGCTGGCTGCCGGCGCTCGAAGCGCATGCTCCGCAGCTCATCTTCATCTCCGCCGGATTCGACGCGCACCGCGAGGATCCGCTCGCCGGGTTGCGCTTCACGGAAGCCGACTACGCATGGGTCACACGCGTATTGATCGACGTGGCCAACCGGCACGCCAACGGCCGCATCGTGTCGAGCCTCGAAGGCGGCTACAACCTGTCGGCACTTGGACGAAGCGCCGCCGAGCACGTGCGCGAGCTTATCGAAAGCTGAAACCCAAGCCATGGAACGGCGCGTCTTTTTGAAGTCGTGTGCGCTCATCCCGGGAGCGGGTGCCATCGCCGCGGCCGCTGCAGCCACCAGCGAGGGCGCAGTCCGCCAGCATGCACGCGTGCGTCTCGTCGATGTGCATGGCGCGCCGCTCAAGGCTCAGGCGCTGCTGGCCGAAACGAATTACATCTTCGACTATCCGTATGTCGCGACGCCGTGCCTGCTGGTCGACATCGGCCGACCGCTCACCACGCGCGCCGAGCTCGTCCGGCAGGACGGTGCGCGCTATGCATGGGAAGGCGGTGTCGGACGCAAACGCTCCATCGTCGCCTTCTCGGCCATTTGCGCGCACAAGCTCGCCTATCCGACGCGCGACGTGAGCTTCATCCGCTATCAGCCGCGCGCCTCGGCCACGTCCGACGCGCAGGTGATCCACTGCTGCGCCGATCACAGCGTGTATGACCCTGCCGGGGGCGCGCGCGTCATCTCCGGTCCGGCACCGCAACCGCTCGCCGCCATCCTGCTCGAGCACGATTCCCTCAGCGATGAGCTCGTGGCTTTCGGCACGCAGGGCGCCGAACAGTTCGAGGCGTTTTTCGAAAAGTACGATTTCCGGCTTGCGATGGATTACGGCCGAGGTCGCGCCCGCGAGGCGGTGCGCGATCGCGCGATCGTGCGCGAGTTGTCCCAGTACTCCAGGCAGAGCATCCAGTGCTGATGAAGGCAGCGGGCGACCGGTCGGAAGCGAGCTCCGGCCGGTTGGACGGAGAGGGCGCGTCCGCCATCAGGGTCAAGCGCCTGGTCAAGCGTTACGGCAAGGTCGAGGCGGTTCGCGGCATCAGCTTTTCAGTGCGCGCGGGCACGACCACGGCGCTTCTCGGCGGCAACGGCGCGGGCAAAACCACCACGCTGTCGATGCTGCTCGGTGTGCTCACCCCAAGTTCCGGCGAGATCAGCGTGCTCGGCCAGGACATGCTTCGGCACCCGCATCGCGTGCTGCCCCGGATGAATTTCACCTCGCCGTACGTCGACCTGCCGAAGCGTCTCACGGTCCTCGAGAACCTGCTGGTGTTCGCCGACCTCTACGGCATTCGCCACCCGCGCGAGCGCATCGAAAGCGTTGCGAGCGATTGCGATGTCTCGGCTTTCCTGAAGCGGCCCTATGGCGAGCTTTCGGCCGGGCAGCGTACGCGGGTGTCGCTCGCCAAGGCGTTGCTGAACGAGCCCGACGTGCTGTTG
Source organism: Pseudomonadota bacterium (assembly GCA_030946875.1). Lineage (GTDB taxonomy): Bacteria > Pseudomonadota > Gammaproteobacteria > Burkholderiales > Casimicrobiaceae > CAIWHR01. Next base: position 17,555 of record JALYXY010000104.1, read on the forward strand.
CTCGACGAGCCCACGGCTTCGCTCGATCCTGACGTGGGTGATCGCATGCGCACGTATCTCGAAACGTACCAGCGACGCACGGGTTGCACGATGCTCCTCGCTTCGCACCACATGGGCGAAGTGGAGCGGATGTGCACCAACGTGATCATGCTGCGTGCGGGTGAGGTGGTCGATCACGGCGCGCCGCACGAGCTCCTGTCGCGTTATGGCCGTGACACCCTCGAGGACGTGTTCCTCGACATTGCACGCGGTCGCAGCGCGGGCGACGCGCAGGCCGTGGCGCTGGGGCTCTAAACCCGTGGACGGCGCACGCGACGGCACCGCCATCACGCCGCAGTTCGCGCAACACACGGGCGCGGCAGCGTCGTGGCGGCGCATCCGCGCGCTGGTGCGTCGCCATTCCTATCTGCTGCTGAAGTCGTGGCCGCGTCTCGTGTCGATGGCGTATTACCCGACCGTGACGATGGTGCTGTGGGGCTTCCTCACGATCTACCTCGCGCCCAGCACGAGCTTCCTGCAAAGTGCACCGGGATTTTTCATCGGCGCGGTGCTCCTCTGGGACGTTCTGTTTCGCGGCCAGCTCGGCGTGTCGCTCACCTATATCGAGGAGCTCTACGCGCGCAACCTCGGCAACCTGTTCGTGAGCCCGCTGACGTTGCCGGAGTTCATTGCCGGCCAGCTCGTGATGAGCCTCCTGCGCACGCTCATCGGGGTCGGTGGTGCCTGCGTGTTCGCCTACCTGCTCTTCCATTACTCGATCTTTTCGCTCGGCTTCCCGCTGATCGGGTTTTTCGTGGAGCTTCTGGTGTTCGGGTGGGCCATCGGTCTCGCGGTATCGGGAATGATCATGCGATGGGGGCTCGGTGCGGAAGAGCTCGCGTGGGCGGCCATCTTTCTGATCGCGCCGGTGTCGGGCGTGTACTACCCGATCAGCGTGCTGCCGCCGGCACTGCGGATGCTGGCCAATGCCTTGCCGTCGGCGCATGTGTTCGAGGGCATGCGCGCGGTCCTGCTCGAAGGCCGCTTTCCGTGGGATCACTTCTGGGCAGGCGCCGTGCTCGATGTGGTCTATCTTGCGATCGGCATCCTGCTCTTCACGCTCGCGGTCCGGCGGGCGAGAAAGACAGGGGCTCTTCTCCAGATGGGCGAGTAGGGCCGGCGGGCGAGTCAGGGCAGGTGCGGGCCGCACGCGCGTGGCCGCAGGTGGCGAGCCAGGCGTCAGGGCGCAGGCGGTCCGACAGGCGCATCGAACGCACGCTCGTCGTGCGAGCGCTGCCGCGTGGCCGCTGCGCGTTGCGCCGCGCCCCCATGCAGTCGACAATTTGCGCATGAGCACAGTGACCGCCACCCGCCCCAACTCCGCGCCCGCGAACGTCGATCCTTCGTTCCGGTTTCTTCAGGATATCGCCAAGGATCTCGCGAGCGGAGACGTCAATTTTCCCACGTTCTCGGCGGCCACCGTCGAAGTCCGTGCCGCTCTCGATGATCAGAACGTCAACGCCGAACGCCTTGCGCGCGTCATCTCGCGCGAGCCGCTCGTGTCGGCCAAGCTCGTTCGCCTCGCCAACTCGACGGCGCTCAACCCCGCCGGCCGGCCCATCGCCGACGTACGCACGGCCGTGATCCGCGTCGGCCATTCCAGCGTGAGGTCGGTGGCGGTCGCGGTGGCATTCGATCAGCTCCGCGCGGACCGCGATCTGCAGACCCACCGCGATAAGGCCGAAGCTGCATGGAAGCACAGCGTGCAGGTGGCATCGCTCTCGTACGTCATCGCGAGCAAGCTCACGCGGCTGGCACCGGACGAGGCGATGTTCGCGGGCCTCGTGCACGATATCGGCTACTTCTATCTGCTGTCGCGCACTGGCCGTTATCCCGAGCTCGAGAGCGATCCCCATGCGCTCGACGAGATCCTGCGCGGCTGGCACCCGAGCATCGGCCAGTCGGTGCTGCATTCCTTTGGCCTCACTCCCGCGGTGATGGAGGCCGTCGGCGAGCACGAAGCCGGTCCGTACAAGATGCCGCCGCGCACCATGCGCGATGTCGTGCGCATTGCCAACCTGCTGGCTGACGACACCAATCCGGCTCGCGATCCTGCGGCCCCGCTCGCGGAGCTCAATGAGCCCGAGCTTGCGGCGATCATCGCGCAGTCGCGCGACCAGCTGGGCTCGCTGATCTCAGCCCTTCACGCCTGACCCGCGGTCAAGTCGCGCCGCGCGCGGTCGCATTCAGCGGCCTGATGTGCCGTTGCGAGTCGCCGCGTTCACCTGCACCTTCACCTTGCAAGTTGGCCGCTCGCTCATGCGTGCGCACGAACTCCGCAACATCGTCGAGCACCGGCGCGAGCCATCGCAAGGGTGCCGCGAGTGCCGCGACAATGGCCCGGTGACCCCGCCCGGCATACACAACCTCCCTGACCTCCACGCCGCGAGTGCGCAACTGCGCCGCGAGCCGCACGCTGTTGCCTGGGTCCACAACGCGATCGCTCGTGCCGGTGACGAGAAGCGTCGGCGGCGCGGACTTGCTGACGAAGCGGATGGGCTGCGTCTCGGGAGACGTGTCGGGATAGCCGAACACGCCCTTCGTCACATCGCTCTGCAGCGGCAGAAAATCGTACGGTCCGGCAAGGCCGATCAAGCCCCGAATGCGTCTGGCGTTCACGCCAGCCGCCGTGAGATAGTCGGCGTTGAGCGCGAGCATCGCTGCGTTGTAGGCGCCGGCCGAGTGGCCCATCAGAAACACCCGGTCGGGGTCGCCGTGGATCTCACCGGCATGATCGAATGTCCAGCGCACGGCACGCGCGGAGTCCTCGAGAAATTGCGGGAACCGCACCTGCGGGTAGAGTCGGTAATCCGCCATCACGGTGGCGATGCCCCGCGACGCGAGCGCTTCACCGACGAAGAGATAGTCCGCACGCGAGCCCGTGTTCCAGTTGCCTCCATAAAAGAAGACGACGATCGGCGTTGGCCCCGCCGCATGCGCAGGAAGGTAGACGTCGAGATGCTGCCTCGGATCGGGGCCATACGCGATATCGCGCAGCGGCTCATATGCGCCCGACGGGATCGTGCGGTTGAGAAGTGCGACGGGGGAGCACGCCGATAGCAGCGCCGCGACGAAGGTCAGCGCCGCGCCCATGATCGTGCGGCGGGCGCGAACACGCGTCGACACCGGCGGCCTCCGGTTCACGCCGTCGCGCCCCGGAGCGGCGTCGCAGGCCGCGCCTGCGGCTTCACGAGGAGCATCTGCACGTCACCGGTCGCGCGCTCGGCGAATCCCGCCTCGCAGTAGCAAAGGTAGAACTCCCACATGCGGATGAAAGCATCGGGATAACCGAGTGCCCGGACGCTTTCGATGTTGGCGAACATGTTGTCGCGCCAGCAGCGCAGCGTGGGCGCGTAGTGCAGCCCGATGTCCTCGAGATCGAAGAGGCGCATATCAGTCTTGCGCGCGATCGCATCGCACATTACCGAGACCGAAGGGATGCAGCAGCCGGGAAAGATGCGCTTCTGGATGAAGTCCACGGAGTGCAGCGCGGCCTCGTATCGCTGATCCGCAATGGTGATGGCCTGCAGCAGCATCATGCCGTCGGGCTTCAGAAGCTCGGCGCACTTCATGAAATAGGTATCGAAGTAGCGCTGCCCAACCGCCTCGATCATCTCGATGGACACGAGCTTGTCGTACCGACCCGTGAGATCGCGATAGTCCTCGAGCAGGAGGGTGACGCGATCCTCGATCCCGGCTGCAACTACCCGCTCACGCGCAAGCGCATGCTGCTCGCGGGAGATCGTCGTCGTCGTCACCCGGCACCCGTAGTGACTCGCCGCGTGAATCGCGAAGCCACCCCAGCCCGTTCCGATCTCCAGCACGTGATCGCCCGGCTTCAGGTCGAGCTTCTGGCAAATGCGTTCGAGCTTCGCGATGGACGCTTCCTCGAGCGACATCCTCTCGCGATCGAACACCGCACCGGAGTACATCATGGTGGGATCGAGGAACAGCGCGAAGAAATCGTTTCCGAGATCGTAGTGCGCGGCGATGTTGCGCCGGCTGCCCGTGCGCGTGTTGCGCGACGCCCAGTGCAGCGCGCGTCGGAGCGGCTGCGCGAGCGCGCCGATGCCCGAGTCCATGCCGTCGAGCACGGCGCGGTTCTGCAGCAGGATGCGGGCGAGCGCCGTGAGGTCGCTGCAGGACCAGTCGCCGCGCATGTAAGCTTCGCCGGCACCGACCGAGCCGCCGAACACGATCTCGCCATAGAACCGCGCATCGTGCACCTGCACGGTTGCACTCAGTGGCGCCGCCGCGATCGCTGCCGGCGGTTCTTCCGGGGCGATGGCAGGGCCGAAGCGCCGGACGCGATCGCCATCGACCAGAGTGATGGATCCGTGTTGCAGCTTTCCGAGCTGCGAATGCAACGCCCGCTCGGCGACGCCATCAAGCGTGCCGCGTGTTCCGGAAGCCGAAGGTACGCGCAGCCCCAGTCCGGGCTTCGAGAGGGTTGTCGTTCTCATGCTTTCTCCACATTCGCAGCGGATGGCCGCGGGTTGATCTTGTCGGGATGGGTTTGGACGGGCACACCCTTGAGCCACAGGCGCAGCGCCTCCCAGTGGATGCCTGCAATCACCTTGAGCGTCATCAGCGGGTACGCGACGAGTACCCTGGCGAGCACGCGAGCGTTCACCGGTGCCCGTTCGAGACGCAGCGTGGCGTCGAACACCTTGTGCGCGCTCGTCAGGGCCATGTGCACGTTGAGTCGCTCGCCGGGTGGGGTAAAACCCCAGCTGTATTCGAGGTCCATCGGCATGAAGGGCGACACGTGCATGCCCTTGCGTGTCCCGTACCGAAGATAGCGATCCGATTGCGATTCCGGTGCGCCGGCGAGCACGTAACAGTGCCGCTCGCGCCAGGGTGTATTCGTTACTTCGGCAACGATCGTCTCGACCTTCTCGCCCGTTTCGTCGAAGCAGTAATAGAAGCTCACGGGATTGAAGCAGCAGCCGAAGTAGCGCAGGTGCGTCAGGAGCCGTATCGGGCCCGCAGGCCGGCTGCCGGTCTCCTGCGCCACGAGATCACGCACGCATTGGTCGAGCGGCAGCGCAGGATCGCCAAAGTGATCGGAGCGGCGAAACGAAGCGACGGCACGCCGGCGCGTCGACCACAGCCACCGGTGTCGAAACACGGTATCGAGCTCCGCGAGGTCGAGATACACCAGGAACAACCCGTACGTGAAGCTGTGCTCCCGCGGCGCGAACCGCCGGTGTCTAAGCGACCCGTGATAGATCGCGCTGCGCATGCGATGCCTCGTCGAAATGCTGGAGTGCGTTCAATGCGCTCACCACACCATCCTCATGGAAGCCGTAGCGCCAGTACGCACCGCAGTAATACGTGCGATTGACGCCGTTGACCTCGGCCTGGCGCTGCTGCGCGGCGACTGCTGGGGGCGTGTACATCGGGTGGTGATAGGTGATGCGGCGGATGATGCGCCGCGGATCGATCGATTCCGTGCGGTTGAGCGTCACGCAGAACGTCTCGGGCGCACTGAGCGTTTGCAGGATGTTCATGTTGTACGTGAGCGCGACGCGTTCGGATGCCTGCGGCAGGACGTGATAGTTCCACGCCGCCCACGCCTTGCGGGTGCGCGGCAGGAGCGAGGTGTCGGTGTGCAGCACCGCCTCGTTCTCCTGATAGCGGATGGCCCCGAGCACCTCGCGCTCCACCCCCGAGGGATCGGCAAGGAGGCGCAGTGCCTGGTCCGAATGGCAGGCGATGAACGCGGCATCGAATGCTTGCGTGTCGCCACCGCGGGTACGCACGATCACGCGATCCGGAAGGCGTCGCACCGATTCGACAGGCGTGTTGAGCCGGATGCGATCGCGAAACCGCGCGACGAGCTTCTCCACGTAGCGTGCCGAGCCGCCGCGGATGGCCCGCCATTGCGGGCGGTCGTTCACCGACAGCATGCCGTGGTTATGAAAGAACCGAACGAAGTACCGGGCCGGGAAGTCCAGCACGCGGCGGGATTCCGTCGACCAGATCGCCGCGCCCATGGGCAGGAGGTAATCGCCAATGAACTCGGCGCTGTATCGCCGCTCGGCGAGGTACGTGCCGAGAGCGATGTCGGTGTCGGTCTCCAGGAGGCCTGGCGCCTCCCGGTTGAACCGCAGGATGTCCCGGATCATGCGGTGGAAGGACGGACGCAGCACGTTCCGCCGTTGCGCGAACAGGCTGTCGATGTTCGTGCCGTTGTACTCGATGCCGGTCCGCTCGTTGCGCACACTGAAGCTCATCGCGCTCGGCTGCGAAGCGATGCCCAGGGTGTCCAGCAGACGAATGAAGTTCGGATACGTCCGATCGTTGAACACGATGAACCCGGTGTCGATGTCGTAGGTGGATCCACCGAGCTCCACCACATGCGTGTGGGTGTGGCCGCCGATGTGATCGCCGGCCTCGAACACCGTGATGTCGTGATCGCGATTGAGGTGATGCGCAGCGACGTTGCCGGCGATGCCTGTGCCGATGATCGCGATCTTCACGGGCATCTCCTCGCATGCAGCGCCGCCGCCGGCACCTCCTTGAGATCCCATACGAGCCCGAGTGCAGCGAGGAACCGCAGCCCGTAATAGGTGACATCGATCTCCCACCACCAGAAGCCCTGGCGCGCCGAGCCGGGATAGTGGTGGTGGTTGTTGTGCCAGCCTTCGCCCAGGGTGAGCAGCGCCAGCCACACGTTGTTGCGCGAATCGTCGCGTGTGGCGTAGCGCCGGCGGCCGAACCGGTGCGCAAAGGAGTTGATGGTGAAGGTGGCGTGATAGAGCACCACGGTCGAGATGCAGAAGCCCCACACCACGAGCTGGACGCCGCTCGTGCCGAGCGCCGGTGCGAAGTGGCGGGCGAGCTCACCCCCAACGTACAGGATGGCCATCAGCACCAGCGGCGCCACGACATCGAAACGGTCGAGGAAGCGCAGCTCCGGATAACGCGCGAAGTCGGTCACCAGTGCTGAGCGCGTGGCGAAATTCTCGCGGGCGAGGAACCATCCCGCGTGGCTCCACAGGAGACCATGCTGCAGGGACGAATGGACGTCCTGCGGGTCGTCCGCATGTGCGTGGTGGTGCCGGTGGTGCGATACCCACCACAATGGGCCGCGCTGCGCCGCAGTCGCCGCGATGCATGCGAAGGCGAACTGCACCCGGCGCGAGGTGCGAAACGCCCGGTGCGAAAAGTAGCGGTGGTAGAAGCCGGTGATCGCAAACATGCGCACCGCGTAAAGCGCAATCGCCACCACCAGCGCCGTCGTGCTCACGCCCGTAATGAAAGCCGCCAGGCACGCGAGGTGCAGCGCCACGAACGGCAGCACGCGCGCCCAGTCGATCGAGCGCTGGGAGCCCGATGCCGCGGACGCAACAGTTGCAGAGGCTTCGTTGTCGAACCATTGCAGCACGCGTCGCAAAGGAGCGACCCGCACGGGTGCGCTTGTGGTTCTGTCGGTCATTTCCATTCTTGAGGTACCTTGCGCAGGCGGCTCATGTCGTAGCCCTGCTGGTCGACGAGCGCAATGAGACGCTGGTAATCGGATTCGGAGATGCGCGGGGTCCGGGCCATGATCCAGACGTAATCGCGCTTGTCGCGACTGACGATGGTCTGGCTGTAATCGGGGGCCAGATACGTGATGCGGTAGTCGGCCTCGATCGGCCAGATGAATTGAATGCCCCAGATCGAGTTCGCAGGTGGATTGCGCACGAAGCCGCGCGAGCTGATGCGCTTGGGCGCTCCGTCGATGGCACCTTCGCGGTAGGTGAACGAGATCGCGACCGTGCCGTCGCCCTCTATGCGATACGACTCGATCGAGTTGTGGGCATCCTTCTCGATGAAGGGCGGGATGTGCGCGATGACGTACCACTCGCCCGCGAAACGCGAGAGATCCACCACAGGAACAGTGGTGAGCGGGGGCTCGATCGGTGCATGGGTGCATCCGACGAGCAGCACCGCCGCCGCTGCGCACAGCCATCGGAAATAATGCTTCGTTTGTTTTGAAAGGGTCATGACGCGAGCCGATAGTGAAGGTGTCGTCCGCCGCGAACGAGGGAGTCGAGGCCGATCCACTCGTGTTGCGGCGAGTACCAGATGTCGATGGGGTTCGTCGCGCCGGTGAGGCGATGGCGGATGGCGGTGAGCTCGCGTTCATGCACGACGATCGTTTCGTCAGCCAGCGTGCTGACCCGTACGGACTCGTACTCGCCGGTCTGCGGATTGAGCAGTCGCGTTTGGCTGAGAAGCCGCGGATTCCAGTAGGCGAACGTCATCACGCAGCCCTCGATCGGCTTCCCGGCGCCCGCTGCCGTCGCGATGTGGAGCTGGCTGCCTTCCTGCTGCGCGGTGACCTTCGTGCGCACTCCGTTGTCGTCCGTGCTCGCCTCGAGTCCCGCGAGACAGTCTCCGCGCCAGCGTTCGACGGCGTCATGTCGGTAGCGGTAGATCGTGAGGCCGAGCACTTTCACCTCGAATCGCGCGTGGCTCCTCAACTCGCGTTCCGCACCCGTTCCGCGCAACTCGAACCGGTGCTCGCCGATCGGCGTCTCGTCGAGAAAGACGCGAAAGCGCCACGTCTGCGTATCGGTGGCATAAGCGGTGCTCGAGGCGAGGACGAGCGCGCACACGCTCGCTGCGGCAAGAAATGTCATTGCGAAGCTCCGCGCGGGCGGCCGGGGAAAAACGTCGGTGTGCGCCGGACGTACTCGACGTAATCGGGCTTCTGCCGCGAGAGGTCGCCCTCGAGAAGCGCAACGCCGGACACCTTCGTGAGGAGCAGCGTCATGAGGAGCGGAGAGATCATCGACCACGCGCCGCCAGCGCCGAGCGCCACGAGGTAGAAGCCCCACCACACGCAGAACTCGCCGAAGTAGTTGGGGTGGCGCGTGTAATGCCAGAGCCCGCTGTCCATGACGCGTCCGCGATTGCCCGGCTTCGCCTTGAACCGTGCGAGCTGAAAGTCGCCAACGGATTCGAACGCGATACCGAATGCAACCAGCGCCGCTCCTGCGACGTCAAGTGCGCCCAGGTCTTGGCTGGAAGCCATTGCGGCGAGCAGCGGCATCGACACGATGCACGCGAGAAAGGCCTGCAATCCGAACACGAGATAGAGGCTCTTCAGCGCAAAGTTCGGCGAATTGCGCTCGCGGATTGCCCGGTAGCGACGGTCCTCGGGCTCGCCCCAGTTGCGCCAGGTGATGTAGATCGCGAGGCGCGCTGCCCAGAGCGCGACAAGCCCGCACGCGAGCGTCGCCCGACTGGAGTGCGCGAGCTCCGCCCAATACACAAGTGCGCCCGCGAAGATCATCACCGACCACATGCTGTCGACGATGCTCACGTCCCGCTTCATCGTCGCGACAACCCATGTGGCAATGGCCAGCGTCAGCATCACCGCAAGCGCGTGCAGGGCAATCGACGCGAGCGTTCCGTCACCCAGGAAGCTCATGACGCGTCCACCGGACACACGCCGTCGCAGCGTTGCGCGATTTCGATCAGAACTGGCGTGAAGATGGCCCAACCGACGGCCAGGGCAAGCGTGGCCGCGACCGGTTCGACGAGCACGAGCGCGCCCAGGCGCTCACCGGCGTAGTAGGAGAGCGGTCCGGCCACGGCACCCACCAACGCGGCGGCGACACGTCGGCCGCGCAACCAGCGCAGGGAAACGTTGAGCGTGGTCGCAAAGAGTGCCCACAGTGCGAGAATCCAGTGCGGTGCAATGCCGGGCACGAACTCACCGGAGTTGTAGGTGATCCACCCGAGGGCCGCGATGGAGCTGTCATAAACCGCGCCGAACGCGATCGCGACCAGGACGAGCACGAGCTCGCGGCGCGGCCGAGCGGAGATCGATGCATGGGCGGCCACCGCTGCCATCGCGACGAAGACGCCGAGCCATGGCGTGCCGCGCGCTGCGCCCGCGACGCACGCAAACCACGCCAGCTGGAACGCCGCGAAGTTGATTGCAACCCGCCACAGGGCAGGCGCCGTTGCAGTCGCGGAAGCAGAAGGCAACGCGCTCTGCGGTGCCTGCAGAGACCGCAGCATCATGTGCGCGGCTCGAACAGGTAATGCGCCACCCACCACTCTTCGCCGCCGTTGTAGCCGAAGAGCTCGGCGCAGGACATGAAGAACACGCGCCAGCGACTCCACCACTGCGCTGCGTGTTCGCGACCGTACGTGGCTTCGATGATGGGCCACAGCGTCGCGCGCCTCGCGTCCATGTTGGTGAGCCAGGCGTTGGACGTGCGCTCGTAATGCGAGCCGTTCCACCGCCAGCGGTGCAGGAGTCGCAGGTCGTCCTGGAACCTTGACGCGAGATCGTCGCTCGGCATCATGCCGCCGGAAAAGAAGTGCCGGCTCATCCAGTCGCTGTCGTCCTGCTCGACGAACGCGTACGGGCTCGACCGATGCACGAACACGTGCATGAAGAAGCGGCCCTGCGGGCGCAGCCAGCTCCGCACGCGCCCGAAGAGAGCCGGCCAGTTGCGCATGTGCTCGAACATCTCGATCGACACGACCCGGTCGAACTGGCGATCGATGTCGAAGCCGTTCATGTCCGCGGTGATGACCTCGACATTGCGCAATCCGCGTCGGGAGGCCTCGGCCTCGATGAAGGCGCGCTGCGACTGCGAGTTGGAAACCGCGGTGATGCGGCTGCCCGGATAGTGGGCGCCCATCCAGAGCGTGAGCGAACCCCAGCCGCAGCCGAGCTCGAGGATGTCCAGTCCATCGCCGAGTTGCGCCCGCTGGCAGGTCGTACTCAACCCCGCAGCTTCGGCCTCATCCAGCGTGGTGGCCTCATCGGGCCAGTAGCACGAGCTGTATTTGCGATGGGCTCCGAGCACGCCCGCGAAAAAGTCGGCGGGAAGCTCGTAGTGCTGCTCGTTGGCCTTTTCCGGCACCAACGCAATGGGAGCCTGCGCAAGCTCGGCGATGAAGCGCTCGCACGAGCGCGCGGCATCTTCGCTGCTGGACGCGTGGATCGCGACGAGGCGCTCGCGCAACAGGCGGCGAATCCCTGCCCGCACGAAGCTGTCCGGCACGAGACCCTGCTCGATGCCGCTGATTGCGAGTTGTGTGACGCCCATCGCTTGCCCTTGCTGACCTTTGGCCCACCCGGCGGGTGGCGCTTCTGGAGAGCATTACGAGTCAAGCGATGATTTGGATGCGGCGATTTGCATCGGGCTGCACCGCAGCAGCCATTTGGCCGGGGTCAGCCAGCCCTTGTAGGCACGATGCAACAGGCGGCGCACGCGAGGCGCGCGGCCACGCCCCCTAGAAAGCTTGCCGACCCTCAGCTTTCGAGAATCAGCGCTGCCGTGACGCGGCGGCCTTCCGCGGCCAGGATGTTGTAGGTGCGGCACGCCGCCGGGGTGCCCATCACCTCGAGCCCGATGCCCGCCTTGCTGAGGGACTGGGTCAGCCGGGGGTGCGGAAACTGGAGCGCGCGTCCGGTGCCGAGCAGCACCACTTCGGGGGTATCGGCCAGCAGGGCGGCGAAATCGTCCGCGGTGAGCTCCGCATAACCGCCTGCCGACCAATCCCGGATCTCGGTGGGAGTGAGCACGAGGTTGTGCCGGTACTCGACCGTGCCCACCCGGATCCAGCCGGGGCCGGTGCCTGTCACGACGTGGCCGCCGGGCGTCGCGAGATGGAATTTCACGGGTTAAAGCCAGCGTAGGCGTTCATTGTGCATTGCAGCAACCCGTTGCTTCCGCTACGATTGCATGTTTTTCCGCCGCACCGGCCCCCGGCTTCGCGGCTTCGCCTGCGGTCTTCCACCATGCCCGAATTCTATCGCCTCACCAGGCTCCCCCCTTATGTGTTCAGCATCACGACTGAGCTCAAGATGGCGGCACGCCGTCGCGGTGAGGACATCATCGACTTCGGCATGGGCAATCCCGACGGGCCGACGCCGCAACACATCGTCGACAAGCTGATCGAGACGGTCCGCCGCGGGGATACGCACGGCTACTCGGTATCGAAGGGCATCCCGCGCCTGCGCAAGGCCATCTGCGACTGGTATCAGCGCCGGTGGGGCGTCGAGTTCGATCCCGAGACCGAAGCGATCGTCACCATCGGCTCCAAGGAAGGCATCGCTCATCTCGCGCTCGCCACACTAGGACGTGGCGACACCGTGCTCGTGCCGAACCCGAGCTATCCGATCCATATCTACGGCCCGGTGATCGCCGGCGCCGATATCCGCCACGTTCCGATGTCGCCGGATGTCGACTTCTTCGCCGAGCTCGAGCGCACGATCCGCACGAGTTTTCCGAAGCCCAAGATGCTGATCATCAACTTCCCGTCGAACCCGACCGCGCAATGCGTCGAGCTGCCGTTCTTCGAGAAGATCGTGGCGCTGGCGCGCGAATACGGCATCTATGT
>JALYXY010000112.1 GCA_030946875.1 Pseudomonadota bacterium
GCCGAGCGCTACCCCTGACGTGAGCCCCGGTGCGCGTCCTCTGATTCTTGTGACAGGCGCGGGCGGTCAGCTTGCGCCGGTGATCGCCAGCGCGCTCGCGCCGCACGGTGACATTCGCGCGACCTCGCGCCGCGAGCTCGACCTCGCGAACCCCGACTCGATCGTTGCGACGATCACCGGGTCGAAGCCGTGGCTCATCGTGAACGCCGCTGCGTATACCGCGGTCGACCGGGCCGAAGACGATGTCGACGCCGCATTCGCCGTGAATGCACGCGCGCCCGCGATCCTCGCTGATGAAGCCAGGCGCTGCGGCGCGCTGCTCATCCATTTCTCGACCGATTATGTCTTCGACGGCAACAGCCGAACGTCATACGCCGAGGATGCACCGACCGCACCGCTCAACGTGTATGGAGCGTCCAAGCTCGCCGGCGAGCAGGCGATCGCAAGCTCCGGCGTGGCAGCGCTCGTATTCCGCACGAGCTGGGTTTACGGCGCGTCGGGCTCCAACTTCCTGACGACAATCCGCCGCCTCGCACGCGAGCGCGATGAGTTACGCATCGTGGCCGATCAGGTGGGGGTGCCCAACTGGACACACACGCTCGCCGACGCGGTGCAGCGCATCGTCGCGATGGGCGAGGCAGCCATGGCCGAGCGTAGCGGCCTCTACCACCTGTCGTCCGCGGGTCAAGCGAGCTGGTACGACTTCGCCAAAGCGATCGTTGGCGAGGGTTCCAGCACGCGTGTGGTTCCGATCACCACGGCCGAATTCGTGAGGCCGGCGCGACGCCCGGCGCATGCGGTGCTCGATACGGCCAAATTCCAGGCGAGTTTCGGCTTCGCGTTGCCGCACTGGCGCTCCGAACTCGCGAGTTGCCTGCAAGAGTTCCCGGTGTAGCTCGCCGCTTTGTCGCCGATCGACGTCAGACGCGCGCGACAGGTGCCCCGTGTGAATGAAACCGGCCACACGACTGAACGTTGACCCCGCATGTGCATCGAACACGGTCACTCCATGGAGTCGCCCCAGATGCTCGGAGTTTTGAAAGCCCGTCCCATGCAGCTCGCCAGCGCACTATTGCTCCTCGCGTCCTTCAATGCGGCTGCCGCGTCCGGCATCACCGCCGTAGGTCCCGCAACGTACGTCGCTCCCGCAACCGAGACGAAATCCTCCCGGATCGGCCGTCCCCTCGTTACAGAGGTCGCACGCGTCATTCGCCTCGCCCCGCCCACTTCGGCCGAGCTCGCAAAGTTGAAGGAGACCAACACCGACGCCAAGCGCTCGCAGGCGAAGCAGGCGCTTGCGATCGGCATCGCTCGCGACGTACCGGCTTCACTCGGGGGCCTCGAGGGCGCTGGCCTCACCTGGACCGCGGTGGCAGATGGCCGCGCCGCGCGCATCGACGTCGCGTCCCCCGGCGCCGCCGGCGTGCGTGTCGCCGTCACGATGGCAAACACGGATCCGGATGTGACCGTTCGATTCAGTGGCGCGTCCGCTGATGCGCCGGTGTTCGGCCCTTATCCGGCCAATCAGATCGCCAATGCCGCTCGCGCGGACGGGGTCTACTGGAGTCCGGTCATCGAAGGCGAAACCGCGACCATCGAGCTGCATGCGCCGGTTGGCGTTGCGGTGGAAGGTATCCGGCTCGGTGTGCTGCGGGTGTCGCACCTCGTGGTCGCGGGCGAAGGTCTGCGCAAACTGGATACGAAGGCGCTCGACATCGGCACAGCGGGAACCTGCGAGGTCGACGTTGCATGCGTCGCCAACGTCACTCAGGCCATCTTCGATACGGCGAAGAGCGTCGCCAAGATGGTGTTCACCGATCCCAGCGGCACCAGCTACTCGTGCACCGGCACGCTCATCAACGACTCCTCGTCGTCGTTCGTGCCGTACTTCTACACCGCCAACCACTGCATGGACTCGCAGGCGCGTGCATCGACGCTCAACACCTACTGGTTCTTCGATGCGAATGCCTGCAACAGCAAGGCGGTGCCGCCTTACAAGCTGCTGACCGGCGGAGCGATGCTCCTCGGGCGCAGTGAGGATTACGACTGGGCACTGCTGCGACTGCGCGATGCGCCGCCCACCGGCGCGACGTTCTCGGCGTGGCGCGCGGAGCCGCTCGCCACCGGCGCGACTGCGTACACCGCGCATCACCCTGAAGGCGATCTCAAGAAGTGGTCGCAAGGCGTGACGCAGGGTTATCACACCTATGCCGACGGGTCGACCTTCGTGCAGATGAAGTGGAATCTCGGGTCCACCGAGCCCGGATCGAGTGGTGCGGGCCTCTTCACGCTCCCCACCAGTGGCGGCGCCTACGAGCTTCGCGGCGGTCTTTTCGGAGGCGCTGCCTCCTGCACGAACAAGGCAGGGCTCGATGTGTTCTCGCGCCTCGACAAGGCCGCGCCCATGCTGCGGCAATACCTCACACCTAACACACCGAACCCGAACGGCGAAGTGATCGTGGTCGAGTTCTACAACGCGCAGCTCGACCACTACTTCGTAACATCGAACCCGACAGAAATCAACGATCTCGATGCGGGCGTGCATCCCGGTTGGGTGCGCACGGGCCTGCGCTTTCTCGCGTACAGCAGTTCGACACTGGCGCCACCGGGAGCTACACCGGTATGCCGTTTCTATCTTTCGCCGGCGGTAGGCGACTCGCACTTCTACTCGGGTGATCCAGCCGAGTGCGCAGCAACCGCCGCGCGCTTCGGTGCGGCCTGGACGCTCGAGAGCTCGTCGGTGTTCTGGATCGTGCTTCCGGATCGGACGACGGGCGCCTGTCCGTCAGGTTTGCGCCCGGTCTATCGCTTCTTCCACAGTGCTACGACCAATCACCGATACACGGCCGAGGTGGACGTACGTGATGATCTCGCCGCAACGAGCGGCTGGGTCGCCGAAGGCTACGGACCGCAGGCGGTGATCATGTGCTCGCCGCAGGATTGAAGAAGGCGGTTTTGACGCGAGCGACAGGTGGGTCGCTCGCGAACACGAGCTCGCCGTGGCGGTACGACGCTTGATCGAGAGACCTGCGCGTCTTGCTAGCGCAGGCCCTGGGTGTACTCGGCGAGGGCGCGCATCTGCACTTCGTTCATGCGCGCCGCGATGGTGCCCATGATTCGACCATTCGCGTCCTTGCCTTCCTTGTCGTTGCCGCGCTCTCCGGCCTTGAAGGCCTTGAGCTGCGTCAGGGTGTATTCCCCGTGCTGACCGGAAAGGCGCGGATAGTTTTTGGGGATGCCGGCGCCGTCCGGCGCGTGACATGCCGCGCACGCAGGCACCCCCGCGGCTGCGTCACCCGCGCGATAGAGTTTCTGGCCGGCCTGTGCAAGCGCCGAATCCTTGGCCGCGAGACCCTTGGGCTTCTGCTGCGAAAAGTACTGCCCCAGCGCCATCATGTCTTCGGGCGACAGCGAGGCCGCGATGCTCTGCATGATGGGATTGTTGCGAATGCCCGCCTTGAAATGCGCGAGTTGGAGCGTGACGTATTGCGGGGGCATTCCGGCGAGGCTTGGATTCACCGGCGCGACACTGTTGCCGTCGGCGCCGTGGCATGCCGCACAGACGCTCGTCGCGGTGGCCCGGGCCTTGTCGAGATCGGGCTTTGCGGTCGCGCTGTTTGCGGGCGAGGCGCCCTCGGCCGCGTACGCCGCGAAACTCACCGCGCAGGACATGCCCGCTGCAAGGGCGGCGGACAACAACGTGCGAATCATTGGAACGACTCCTCGACGACGGTAGTGCACGCTTGCCGCGAAAGCCCGCAGCGTTCGCTTCTTCTTGCGCGCACTCCAATAACCCGCCATTGTAGCGGAATCGCGCACTCCTTCTCCGCTCGCCCGAGCCTTCCAATTTCACGCCGTGAAGCATCCGCTGCAGCAGGCCGAATTCCTGACCACCTCAGCCGAGGATGCGCAACTGCCGCAGGAAGGCGCGGCGGAAATCGCATTTGCCGGCCGGTCGAACGCGGGCAAGTCGTCGGCCATCAATACGCTCGCCAACCGGACGCGCCTTGCGTTCACCAGCAAGACGCCGGGACGCACGCAACACATCAACTTCTTTCAGCTGCGCAGCGGAGCGCTGCTCGCGGATCTGCCCGGCTACGGATACGCCGCGGTGCCGCAGGAGCTCAAACGTCACTGGCAGCAGTTCCTCGCGCGCTATGTCGCGACCCGGCAGACCCTCGTCGGCCTGGTGCTGGTAATCGACATCCGACACGGCGTCGCCGCGCTCGACATCGACCTGCTCGACACCTATCTGCCGAGCGGCCGACCCGTGCTGGTGCTCGCCACCAAGGCGGACAAGCTCACCCCCTCCGCAGCGCGGGTCGCCGTGCGCGAACTCGAGCGAACCTTGCACGAGACGTTTGCAATCCACGCCTCTCGCATCGGCGTCATCGCGTTTTCGTCGCTTCGTCGCATCGGAGTCGAAGACGCCGAAGCAGTGTTGGGCGGGTGGCTGGGAACCGATACCGACGTGCCTGATGGTGCGCCGTCCGATCGCCGGACGACGGACTCCAGCGCTCCGGCTGCGAAAAAGAAAAGGCCCCGCGGTCAAGGGGAGTGACGCGGGGCCCGAAACGCCTCTCGACGGATGAACACCGCGGAGAAGCACCCGCTCAGGGAGGAAAGCGGGAGACGTAAACAACCGTCTGCAAGTATGACCAAAGGTCTCAGGCATGAGTTCCGCGTGGCCTACACAATTCTGCAGTCGTTTTTTTCGCCATGTGCGAGTCGGTTGCCCGCGAGCTCGCGAGGGCGCTACGATTCAGCATCCCCTTGCCTCATACCGCCAATGAGCTTCGACTTCACCGGAAAGTTTCCCGCACGCCGCATGCGTCGGCTTCGACGCGACGATTTCACGCGACGGCTCGTGCGCGAGCACCGTCTGAGCGCCGACGATTTCATCTATCCGGTATTCGTTCTCGAGGGCGAGGCACGCGAAGAAGCGGTGGTTTCGATGCCTGGCGTGCACCGGAAGAGCCTCGACCTTCTGTTGCGCGATGCGGAGCGGTGCGTCGCACTCGGGGTGCCGGCGATCGCCATCTTCCCCGTGATTTCGAGCGGGCACAAATCGCTCGATGCGGCCGCGGCCTGGGATCCGGATGGACTCGTGCCCCGCGTCGTGCGGCGCCTCAAGCAGGAGTTTCCGAGCCTGGGCGTCATCACCGACGTCGCCCTCGATCCTTACACGAGCCACGGCCAGGATGGCATTCTCGACGCCAGCAACTACGTCGACAACGAAGTGACGGTGGATGCGCTCTTGCGCCAGGCGCTCTCGCATGCGCAGGCCGGCGCGGACATGGTGGCGCCGTCCGACATGATGGATGGGCGCATCGGCGCGATACGCCAGGCGCTGGATCACGCCGGCATGCAGCGAACGCGAATCCTCGCCTACGCGGCCAAATACGCCTCGTCCTTCTATGGTCCCTTCCGCGAGGCCGTCGGTTCGGCGGCGAACCTCGCCGGCGGCGACAAGTTCACCTACCAGATGGACCCGGCCAACAGCGATGAGGCGTTGTGGGAGGTGCACCTCGACTTAGAGGAGGGCGCTGACATGGTGATGGTGAAGCCCGGTCTCCCCTATCTCGATGTGCTGAGGCGGGTGAAGGACACCTTCGGCGTGCCCACGGCGGTGTATCAGGTCTCGGGCGAGTACGCGATGCTGAAGGCAGCGGGAGGTAATGGCTGGATCGATGAGCGCGCGTGTGTGCTCGAGGCGCTTCTCGCGTTCAAGCGCGCAGGAGCCAACGCGATCCTCACGTACTTCGCGCTCGACGCCGCGCAGTGGCTGCGCGAGGACTCGCGCTAGGCATCTCGACGCGCCGTCAGTCGCCAGCCAGAAGCGCCGCGAGCTCGTCGATGTCGAAGCGGGGCTGGTCGTCGCGCCGCGGTCGACTTCGCCGCTGGTTCGGCGAGACGACCGACAAGCGCACGCTCACCTCGGCATCGGGTACGAGCAGCTGCGCGCCTCCCGGGTCGGTCCCTTCTTCGGACTGACCGCTTGCGGCGAGGTAATGCACGCCCTGGCTCGCGAGCAGTATCTCGACGCTCTTTGGATCGTCGGCAACGAGCTCGATTCGAACATCGCTGTGCGAAGTGGCCCATCCGGCCGCGACGCCGCCGACGAGGAGCGGCGCGTAGCGCTCGAACCGCCGCATCCAGCGCATGGCGACGGCGCGCTGAGCATGGAGTGATGCCGCATGCGCCTCATCGTGGAACAGTGCATGGTAATCGGCGAGGGCCTGCTGCACGTCCTCGTTCGAAGGCAGGCTCGAGCCCTCGGGCACGCCGAGCTGTCGTGCAGCCTTGCGCTTGGCGGTGGCCCAGTCGGTGATGCCGTGCTCGGCGATGAGGCGCGCGGCCGCTTGTGCGATGCGAGTGCGGTCCTGGGTCGCGCGCACTGCGGCACCGGCTGAGAGGAACCCGTCGCGCCCACGGGCGCTGCGTCGCTCGCGTGTCATGCGATCTCGACCGACCCGATCAGAAAAGCTGCTCGCGGACATCCCGTCCAGCGGGCGCCTGCACGGAGAGGCTCTCGTCCCGGCGTGGAGGATGCTCGGAATAGAACACCTCTGAAATGCCTCCGGAGTCGTCCCTGAGGCCGGTGTCGGGATTGATGCGCACCGTGACCAGCCCTTCAGGCATCGGCATGGGGGCCTCGGGGATACCTTTGAGGGCCTTGCCCATGTATGACATCCAGATGGGCAGCGCGGCTACCCCGCCTGTCTCGTTCGCACCGAGCGTGCGCGGCTGATCGAAGCCGATCCATGCCACGCCGACGATCCCGGTGTTGTAGCCGCAGAACCACGCGTCGACGTTGTCATTGGTGGTTCCGGTCTTTCCGGACAGGTCATTACGCCCGAGCTGGGTCACCTTTGCGCCGGTGCCATAGCGCACGACGTCATGCAGCAGCGAGGTGATCACATAGGCGTTGCGCGGGTCGATCGCCTGCTCGGCGTTCTGCCCCGCCACGGTGGGTGCAGCCTGCGACAAGACGTTGCCGCGGCTATCCACGATGCGCTCGATGAGATACGGCGCCACCCGATAGCCGCCGTTGGCGAAGATCGAGTACGCCGCGACCATCTGCAGCGGTGTCGCAGCACCGGCGCCGAGTGCCATCGGAAGATAGGCGGGATGGAGCTTGGGATCGAACCCGAAGCGCGTGATGTAGTCCTGCGCGTATTTGGGCCCGATCGCCTGCATGACCCGGATCGTGACGAGATTCTTCGACTTGGCGAGCGCGGTGCGCAGGCGCATGGGGCCGTCGAACTTGCCATCGTAATTCTTCGGCTCCCAGGCTTCTGAGCCGGTCTTCTCCGCCGAGACGTAGAAGGGGGCGTCGTTGACCACGGTCGCCGGGGTGAATCCCTTTTCAAGGGCGGCGCTGTAGATGAAGGGCTTGAAGCTCGATCCGGGCTGACGCTGCGCCTGCGTCGCATGGTTGAACTTGTTGCGATCGAAATCGAAACCCCCGATGAGCGACAGGATCGCGCCATCGCTCGGCCGCATGGAAATGAATGCGGACTCCACCTGCGGCTGCTGCGTGACGGCCCAGTGGCCCTTCTCGTCCCTGGCTACCCGGATGACCGCGCCACGGCGAACCCGGCTCGCCGGATTGGCCTTGTCCCCCAGCGAGCGCGCGGCGAACTTGAGGCCCTCCCCCGTGACGCGGATCTCCTCCCCGTCATCGAGCACCGCCTTGATCTCGGTGGTGGTGGCGTCGAGCACGACCGCGGCGGGCATGCCTTCGATGTCGGCAGCGTCCTGGAAGGCCTTCTCGAGCGCCGCCTCCTTGTCCTCGGCCTTGTTGGGAACGCTTACGTAGCCTTCCGGCCCGCGATACCCGTGGCGGCGGTCGTAATCGGTGACCCCGCGACGCACCGAGGCATAGGCGAGCTCCTGGTCGGCGTTGCGGATGGTGGTGAAGACGGTCAGGCCCTTGGTATAGGCGTCCTCGCCATAGGCATCGAAAACGAGCTGGCGGGCCATTTCGGCAACGTGCTGGGCGTGGATGCCCACGGCTTCCCTGAGGTTCTGGCGCACCGAAAGCGTGGCGTCCTTCGCATTCTCGAACTCGGCGTCCGCTATGAAGCGCAGCTCGTGCATCCGGCGCAACACGTACAGCTGGCGCAGCTTGGCTCGCTTGGGATTGGTGACCGGGTTGAAGGCCGACGGCGCCTTCGGGAGCCCGGCCAGCATGGCGGCCTCGGCGAGCGTCAAGTCTTTCAGCGGCTTGCCGAAATAGATCTGACTCGCTGCCGCAAAGCCGTAGGCACGCTGCCCGAGGAAGATCTGATTGACGTACAGCTCGAAAATCTCGTCCTTGGTGAGGTTGGCCTCGATTTTCCAGGCCAGCAGCACCTCGCGGAGCTTGCGCGTGAGCGTCTTTTCACGGGTGAGGAAGAAGTTGCGGGCCACCTGCATGGTGATCGTGCCGGCCCCCTGCTGAGTGCCCGACGACAGATTCGCGGCGGCCGCCCGCAGCACGCTCAAATAGTCTACGCCGCCATGCTGATAGAAACGCTCGTCCTCGGCGGCCAGAATGGCCTTTTTCATGACATCCGGGACCTCCGCGATCCCGATGATCGCCCGCCGTTCCTCACCGAATTCGCCCAGGAGATCGCCCTCTGCCGACACGATCCGCAGCGGGATCTTCGGCTGGTAGTCCGTGAGCGTCTCGAGCGACGGCAAGGTCGGGTAGAGGAGCGCCAGGACGAACGCGCCGAGCAGGGCTCCGACCACGGCAAGGCCGAGGAGAACCGAGCCGACGTACAGGAGCCAGCGTTTTAGCATGGAGGAATAAAAATGTCGGTGCGAGGCGTGAAATCGGATTATATGCAGGCTTACAACAAAGGGTGTTTCCGGCCTCTATTCAAATTGACAAGGTTCATACTTGTTGCCATTCTTTAATGTAGATTGTCAGCATTCATCAAGGGTCCCATGCTTGCCGAGAAGCTCAGCTCCGTCCTCGACGTCTTCCAGACGAAGTCCCCGTCGCTGATCGGACTCGACGTCAGCTCCACCTCGCTCAAGCTGGTGGAGCTGTCCGATGCCGGCAAGGGCACCTACCGCCTGGAGCGGTACTGCATCGAATCCCTGCCGAAGGACCTCGTCACCGACGGCAACATCGTCAACCTCGACCAGGTGAGCGACGCCCTCAAACGGGCCTGGAAGCGTCTCGGCAGCCGCAACCGCAACCTAGCCATGGCGCTGCCCGCAGCCATGGTGATCACCAAGAAGATCATCGTGCCTTCGGGCCAGCGCGAGGAAGACCTCGAGCTGACGGTCGAAGCCGAAGCCAACCAGTACATTCCATTCGCCCTGGACGAGGTGAACCTCGACTTTCAGGTCCTGGGGCCGGCCCCCAACAACTCCGACGAGGTCGAGATCCTGATCGCCGCCTCCCGCAAGGAGAAGGTCGAGGACCGCGTCGCCGTCGCCGAAGCCGCGGGCATGAAGCCCCGGGTCATGGATGTCGAATCCTACGCTACGCAGGAGGCCCTCCGGCTCATCACGCCGTCCTTGCCCGCCTCCGGTCGGGACCAGAACATTGCGCTGGTCGACGTCGGCGCGCACGTGACGCATTTCTATGTGCTGCGCAACAACCAGTTCCTGTTCTCGCGCGACCAGGCGTTCGGCGGCAACCAGCTCACCCAGGACATTCAGAGGGCGTTCAACCTGTCCCCCGAGGAAGCCGAATCGGCCAAGAAGAACCAGGGACTGCCCGAAAACTACGACTCCGACGTGCTGCAGCCGTTCATGGAAACGCTCGCGCTCGAGGTCACCCGCGCCCTGCAGTTCTTTTTCACCTCGACCTCGTACAACCAGGTCGACCAGATCATCCTCGCCGGCGGTTGTGCGCTGCTCCCCGGTCTCGACGAGCTCGTGGCCAAGCGCGCCGGCATTCCGACGGTTATCGCCAATCCCTTCGCGGGCATGCAAAGCTCGGATCGCATCCGCCCGCGGCAAATCGCCCAGGACGCGCCGCTCCTGCTGATTGCGTGTGGCCTGGCCCTGCGGAGCTTCGAATGAGCGCGGCGGACGCAGGCCAGGGCCGCAGGGCGTCTCGGCGGGCATTTGAGCTTCGGCGGGCACGGCTGGGCTCGCCCCGCAAGCACGCGCGCGGAGGCCGTCCATGACCATTCGCATCAACCTCCTGCCGCACCGTGAGCAAAAGCGGGCGGCGAGACAGCGCCAGTTCATCAGCCTCGGCATCACGCTCGCGGTGCTTGCCGTGGGCGTGGTCGGCCTCGTGCATGTGGTCATGTCCTCGCGCATCGAGGAGCAGGAGAGCCGCAACCGGTTGCTGAAGACCGAGATCGCCAAGCTCGACGACCAGATCAAGGAGATCGACAAGCTGCGCGAGCAGACGCAGGCGCTGCTTTCGCGCAAGCAGGTCGTCGAGACGCTGCAGTCGAACCGGACCGAGGCCGTGCACCTTCTCGATCAGATGGTCCGTCAGCTGCCCGACGGCATCTACCTCAAGGGACTGAAACAGCAGGGCGCCAAGATCACGATCGTCGGCTACGCGCAGTCGAATGCCCGCGTCTCCACGCTCATGCGCAACATCGAGTCGTCGCCGTGGCTGCAACAACCGGAGCTCGTCGAGATCAAGGCCGTGAACGCGCCCAACTCGAAGGAGGCGCGCATCAACGAATTCATCCTCAACCTGCAGATGAAGCGCACAGCCCCCACGACTGACCTGATCGGCGCCAACACCGCCGCCAACCCCATGACGGCTTCGGCGAAGCCACCGGTCGTACAGAGGTAAGCCATGACGCTCGACGACATTCGCCGGCTCAATTTCCGCGACATCGGAAACTGGCCGCTGCTGCCAAAGGCCGGTGTCCTCGCCGCTCTTTTTCTGGTCATCGTGCTCGCGGGGGCCGGTCTCGACTGGAAGGATCAGTTCGAGGCGCTCGACAAGGCGACGCAGGAAGAATCCACGTTGCGCACGCAATACACGGAGAAGAAGGCCAAGGCCATCAACTACGACCTTTACGTGCAGCAACTGAAGGAGATCGAGCAATCGTTCGGTGCCTTGCTGAAGCAGCTGCCGAACCGCTCCGAAATGGATGCGCTCCTGACCGACATCAACCAGGCGGGCCTCGGCCGCGGGCTGCAGTTCGAGCTCTTCAAGCCTGCGTCGCAGGAAAAGATGGCCGAGTTCTATGCCGAGCTCCCGATCGACGTCAAGGTGACGGGCAGCTACCACGACATGGGTGCATTCGCGAGCGACGTCTCGCAGCTTCCCCGCATCGTTACGTTGAACGACGTGGCGATCACCAATGACAAGGGCGTCCTCACCATGGAAGCCGTGGCCAAGACCTTCCGCTACCTCGACGAGGAAGAGATGGCGAAGCAGCGCAAGCTCGCCCGGGAAGCGAAAGAAAAGGGCAAGAAATGAGACCGTCCCTCGTGTTGCTGATCGCGATGGGCGCTGCGCTGAGTGCGTGTGGTGGGCAGAACCACCAGGACCTGCGCAACTGGATGAGCGATCAAGGCAGGGGCGCCAAGGGCAAGCTCGACACCTTGCCCCAGGTGAAGCCCTACGAGCCGTTCACCTACAACGCATTCGATCTGCCCGATCCGTTCAAGCCGCGCAAGATCGAGCCCGCGAAGGGCAACAGCAAGCTTGCACCCGACGTGACTCGCCGCAAGGAGCCGCTCGAGGCGTATCCGCTCGAGTCGCTGAACATGGTCGGGACCTTGCAGAAGGAGCACCAGGTGTATGCACTGGTCCGCACGCCCGACAAGGACCTCTTTCAGGTCAGGCCCGGCAATCACCTCGGGCAGAACTACGGGGTGATCCTGGGGGTGTCCGACAGCGAGATCAAACTCAAGGAGCTGATCCAGGATGGTGCAGGTGACTGGACGGAGCGGTCCAGCACGCTGCAGCTTCTACAGCCCCAGGAGCGAAAATAACTATGACCGCCTCTCTCTCGCTGCATCGCCTCATCATGTGGCTGCGCTCGTCCTTGCGCATTGCGATGCTCGCCTGCATGGCGCTCGCATGCGCCGCTCCGGCGTGGAGTCAGGGTCAGCCCGCCGCCAATTCCGCCGCGCCTAACAGCCTCGAGTCGGTGAGCGTCGCCAAGGGAAGCTCGGGTCGCACGGTCATCCGCTTCACCATGAAGCAGCAGCCGGCCAATCCGCCGGCAGGGTTTTCCATCGCAAGCCCGCCCCGCATCGCGCTCGATTTCCTCGACACGGGAAACAACCTCGGTACCACGCAGCGCGCGATCCAGGACGGCGCCTTGCGCAGCCTCAACGTGATCCAGGCCGGCAATCGCACCCGCGTCGTCTTCAATCTGGACCGGCCGCAGAACTTTGAAACGCAGGTCGATGGCAACGCCGTGCTCGTCACGCTCATCGACCAGGCTGCCACGGGTGCGGACCTGCAATCGCCTCAGGTGCAGCGCTTCGCCGAGGCTCGGCCCTCCGACGTGCAGCATGCCGTTCGTGACGTCGACTTCCGCCGTGGCAAGAATGGCGAAGGACGCATCATCGTCGATCTTTCCGACAGCACGACCGGCATCGACATCCGCCAGCAGGGCTCGCAGCTCGTGGTCGATTTCCTGCGTACCACCGTGCCCCGCAATGTCGAGCGACGCCTCGACGTGGGTGATTTCGGCACGCCCGTCATGACGGTGGACACGTTCAACCAGGGCGGCAACGCACGCATGGTGATCGAGCCCAAGGGATTGTGGGAGCACTCCGCGTATCAGGCCGAGAATCGGTTCATCCTCGAGATCAAGGCGATCCAGGAAGATCCCAACAAGCTGACCCAAGGCACCCGTCAGGGATACAAGGGCGAGAAGCTGTCGCTCAACTTCCAGAACGTCGAAGTGCGCGCCGTGCTGCAGGTCATCGCCGACTTCACCGGCCTCAACATCATCACCAGCGACACGGTGCAAGGCAGCCTGACGTTGCGCCTCAAGGACATTCCGTGGGATCAGGCGCTCGACATCATCATGCAGACGAAGGGCCTCGACATGCGCAAGAACGGCAATGTCGTGCTCATCGCGCCGCGGGAGGAGCTCGCGCTGAAGGAAAAGCAGGCTCTCGAATCGCAGCAGCAGATCAGTGACCTCGAACCGCTGCAGACGGAGATGTTTCAGCTCAACTACCAGCGCGCCGGCGACGTGCAGAAGCTCATCTCGGACGAGCGCCAGAAGATGCTGTCGAAGCGCGGCAGTGCGGTGGTCGACCCGCGCACCAACATTCTCTTCGTGCAGGACACCGCGAGCAGGCTCGACGAGGTTCGGCGCGTGATCCGGCAGATCGACATCACCGTGCGCCAGGTGGTGATCGAGGCGCGTATCGTCATCGCCGACGACAAGTGGGGCCGACAGCTCGGTGCACGCTTCGGGGCGCAGACGGGCTTCACGATCGGGTCGCGCTATGCCGTGGGTCAGGGTGGCACCCTCAACACGCAACCGGTCGTGTCCCTGCAGGGTGGCCAGGTCACGCGCGAGACGCGCACGCAGACGCCTTACGAACTTGCGTCGGGTATCGCGAGCGCCGGCTATTCGGACTCGCCACAGCTCAACGTGAATCTGCCGGTCGCCGGTGCGGCCGGACAGCTCGCGCTCACGCTCATCAACCTCGGCAGCGGCAACCTCATCAACCTCGAGCTCTCCGCACTCGAGGCCGAGAACCGCGGCAAGGTCGTGTCGAGTCCTCGCGTGGTGACGGCCGACAACCAGAAGGCATCCATCGAGCAGGGCACCGAAATTCCGTACGTGACCCCGGCGACCGGCAACTCGCCCGCGACCGTGCAGTTCAAGAAGGCCGTCATGCGTCTGGACGTCACGCCGCAGATCACGCCTGACAATCGCATCATCATGATCATCGAAATCCGCAAGGATTCCGTCGGTGCGTTCGTCCCTGTCCCCGGCGGTGGCGCCGTGCCCTCTATCGACACCAAGAACATCACGACGCAGATCGCCGTCAACAACGGCGAGACCGCAGTGATCGGTGGAATCTATGAGGAAGAGGTGCGCAATGACGTTACGAAGGTACCGTTTCTCGGCGATCTGCCCCTAGTCGGCAACGCTTTTAAGACAACCAACCGCAGGAGCAACAAGACGGAGCTCCTGATCTTCCTCACCCCGCGCGTGATCAAGGAGACGGTCAACGCGGTCAAGTAGTTCGTCTCGCAAAGACGCGCGCGAGCACGCGCCGTGTAGCAGGGCTTCGGGACAGTGGGTGATCGGTCGAGTCGCTTGGCGATCATCACTCACGAGCTGGCATAAAATGCCTCGATGCAACTTCATCGCGGCAACCTGATCCTCGTCGGTCTGCCAGGATCTGGCAAGACGACGCTCGGCCGGCAGCTTGCGCGTCGCTTCGGCAAGCCGTTTCACGATGCAGACCTCGAGCTCGAGGCTCGTCTCGGCGTGTCGATCCCCACCATCTTCGAAATCGAAGGCGAGGTCGCGTTTCGAGACCGTGAAGCCGCGGTCATCGGCGAGCTTTCGCAGCGCAGTGGCATCGTGCTCGCCACCGGCGGCGGCGCCGTGCTGCGCGCGGACAACCGCGAGCACCTCGCCGCCAGCGGAAGCGTTCTGTACCTGCACGCATCGCCCCAGTCGTTGTGGCGACGCGTGCGGCACAACCGGCACCGGCCGCTCCTCAATACAGGTGACCCGTTGTCGCGGCTCGCCGAGCTTTACGCCGAACGCGATCCTCTGTATCGCTCGATCGCCGATTGGGTGATCGAATCCGATCGCGAGCACGTATCGCGATTTGCGGCGGGCCTCGAGCAGGATCTGCGCAACGTGCTCGGCGTGTAATGGCCACCGCGACACCGAAGGCGCCGCCAACGCGCCGGCTCGAGGTTGAACTCGGTGACCGAAGCTATCCGATCTACATCGGGCCCGGTGTGCTGGCGCGGACGGGAGGCCATATTCGAAAGCACCTCGACGGCCGCCGCGCGATCGTGGTCACCAATGCAGTGGTGAGCGCGCACTGGCTCGCGCCCCTCCAGGCGGCTCTGCAAGAGAGCGGTATCGCAGCGCAATGCATCGAAATTCGCGACGGCGAGGCGCACAAGAGCTGGTCCACGTTGCACGACGTGCTCACGCGCATGCTCACGCTCGAGGTGGACCGCTCGTGTGTGGTCATCGCGCTCGGCGGAGGCGTCGTCGGCGACCTTGCGGGATTCGCATCCGCGATCTACCAGCGTGGGATTCCGTTCATCCAGGTGCCGACCACGCTGCTCGCGCAAGTCGATTCATCGGTAGGCGGCAAAACGGGTATCAATCATGCGATGGGCAAGAACATGATCGGGGCGTTCCACCAGCCTGCCGCCGTGTTCGTTGACACCGACTGTCTGCGCACGCTCCCCGGGCGCGAGCTCGTTGCCGGGCTCGCCGAAGTCATCAAGCACGCGGCGATCCGCGACGCTTCCCTGTTCGGCTGGCTCGAAGAAAATATCGGGTTCCTGCTGGCAGGCGACTCCGCGGCGCTCACGCATGCCATCGCGAGGAGCTGCGAAATCAAGGCGGCGATCGTCGCCGGCGACGAGCGCGAGACGGGGGAACGCGCGCTACTCAATTTCGGTCATACGTTCGGTCACGCGATCGAGACGGGCGTGGGCTACGGCCAATGGCTGCACGGCGAGGCCGTGGCGGCCGGCATGCTCATGGCCGCGCGTCTATCCGTATTGCGCGGATTTTCAGCGGCTGACAGCGACCGCCTGCGCGCGCTGATCGCGCGTGCCGGGCTGCCGGTCGACCCGCCAGCTCTCGGCCGACAGCGCTATCTGGAGCTCATGCGACGCGACAAGAAGGTGCTCGCGGGAACCCTGCGCTTCATCCTGCTACGCGCGTTGGGTGAGGCGTATGTCGCGGCCGACGTGAGCGAAAGCGATCTCGAGCCGATCGTGAGTTGACGCGCGCGATCGCGCTGCGTCATTGCATGGGCTGACACCACGCCAAAAGAACGGCTGGGGCGATGCAGTGTTGCTTCGTTGATGCGGACGCCGACTCGACGCCGAGGTCACGGGAGGGGCAGATGCGGGCAGCGCGAAGGCTACCCGCACCTGACCGGATCAGAGGCAGCCGATCGTGGAGACGGCGGCCTGCTGCGGAGTGCTCGAGTCGCGCACCGCCACGTTCGCCGTGCCCGGCCTGCCGCCGCCACTCACCGTGACAGTGGACACGAAGCCGTTGCTGGAGCTCGGCTGCGTATTCACGATCGCCGTACCGCCGGGGGGCGGGGCGACCGAGACGTTGTACGGCGGCGTTCCGCCGGTGACCACGATCGAGAAAGTGACCGAAACGGGCGCGCCGGTGACCGGGGCGGCCCCGCCGCAGCTACCCGTCTGCGTCGCCGGGGCCACATTTAGCGTTGTGGGTGGCACCACGGGCGGCGTCGGACGCGTCAGCGTTCCGGGTACGTTGTTGAGCGTGTTGGTGGTCTGGCGGCCCGTGGCATCGAGCACCGAGAACGTGAGCGGCTGCACACACGTCCCATTCGTGATCGCCTCGAAGAAGCCGCCGGCATTGGCGACGACCGGGTTGACGATCGACACGGCGTCGGGGAACGACGGAGTCACCCGGTAAGGCGGCGTCCCGCCGTAGATGTAGTAATCGACCCGGGCGCCCGACGAGCATTCGCCGATGAACGCGCCCGTGATCGTGGCGTCACCCGGCACGACCGTGAGGATCGTCGCACCATTGGTGTTCTGCACGACCATGAAATTGGCCGTGCGCTGCTGACCCGAGGTCAAGTCGGTGGCGCGCAGCTCAGCCGGTTGGGTCGGCGCATCGACGTTCGCGCGGATGATGACCTGCGCGACGCCGGCCGCGTCTGTGACCACGCTCGTGCTCGAGGCGCTCGGCTGGCCTGGATTGGTCGTGACGATGCTGTAGGGACCCGCGATCACGTCGAAACGCACCTGGCGACCGGCTGCCGGCGCGCCGCCGGGGCCTTGCACGACGATGCTCGCGGTCGCGGTCTGCCCGGAGCAGATCGCGGTCGTGCCGCATTCGTTACGGTTCGGTGTCACGCTGAACGTGTTGAGGAGGGCCGCCGGCTTGACGGTTACAGTGACGGGGGCGGTCTGTCCCGCCGCGTCCTGGATGGTCACAGTCACGGGCGTGTCCCCGGCGACATCGGAGGCGAGGAGCACGACGCTGTTGCCGGCAATCGTCTGCGCGACCGGCAGGACCGTGCCATTGCTGGAGAACGCGCGAAACGGGGCCACGCCGCCATTGATCGTCAGTACGATCGGTACGCCGGAATACAGTGTGGCCGTGGTCGGCAACACGCCCAAGGCCGGTAGCGCCGGTGGCGCAGGCGTGAACGGGTTGTTCGGAGCACCGCTGCCGCCCCCGCATGCCGATAGCGCAAGCACGCCCAGGAGGGCGGTTAGACCGGCGAAGCGGCGGAGCCACACGTGGGCGAGTCGGTTATCGGCCATGTTCCATTCCAATGATGTTGTCCTAAATCGGACCGGCGGTAGATAAGCTTTTGGATGTCGCAACAATGGTCTACGACATCTTGTTCAGAGTAAGCCTAAGAGAAGCACCGCGCAAGCCTTTCGGACGGCCCGGAATGCACGTCTGGCGGGTTTGTTGCGCCCGCGCGCCAGCCTTGTCGCATCGCAGCATGGCCAGTAGAATCGGTCGGTTTCGCCGCCGCATTCTTTAGGGCGCGTCAGGTGGCGCGGCCACTCACTCGTGAGGTTTCCAGTGGAAGACGCTTCGGCGGGTTGGCAGCACGGTGTTCCGGCAGCGCAGGGTCTGTACGATCCCGCGAACGAGCACGACGCCTGCGGGCTCGGATTCATCGCCCACATCAAGGGCCGCAAAAGCCATGCGATCGTCACGCAGGCGCTGCAGATCCTCAAGAACCTGACTCACCGCGGCGCGACGGGTGCGGACTCGCTGCAAGGGGATGGCGCGGGCATTCTGATCCAGCTGCCCGATGCATTCCTGCGCCGCGCCTGCGGCAGGCAGGGGCTCACGCTGCCCGCTGTCGGTCACTATGGCGTCGGCATGGTGTTCCTGCCCAAGGAGCCCGCCTCGCGCATGGCCTGCGAGCAGGAGATCGAGCGCGCGGTCGCAAGCGAAGGACAGATCCTTCTCGGCTGGCGCGATGTGCCGACCGATAACAGCGGTCTCTCCGAGCGCACCAAGGAAGTCGAGCCCGTCATCCGCCAAGTGTTCATTGCACGCGGATCGACCGCGGTGGACCAGGACGCGCTCGAGCGCAAGCTCTACATCATCCGCAAGAAGTCCGGGCACGCCATCCAGGCGCTGAAGCTGCGCCACGGCAAGGAGTTCTACGTGCCGTCGATGTCGACGCGCACGCTCGTCTACAAGGGGATGCTGCTCGCCAATCAGGTCGGTGAATACTTTCTCGACCTCATGGACGAGTCGATGGTGTCGGCGCTCGCCATGGTGCATCAGCGCTTCTCCACGAACACGTTTCCGACGTGGGATCTCGCGCACCCGTTCCGCCTCATCTGCCACAACGGCGAGATCAACACGCTGCGCGGCAACGTCAACTGGATTCGCGCACGTCAGCAGGCCATCGCAAGCAAGGTCCTCGGCGAGGACCTCGACAAGGTGTGGCCGCTCATTTATGACGGGCAGTCCGATTCCGCGTCGTTCGACAACGCGCTCGAGTTGCTGGTGATGGGCGGCTATTCGCCCGCGCACGCCATGATGCTGATGATCCCCGAAGCGTGGGCGGGCAATCCGCTGATGGACGAGGATCGGCGATCGTTCTACGAGTATCACGCGGCGCTGATGGAGCCCTGGGACGGACCTGCCGCGATGGCATTCACCAACGGCCGGCAGATCGGCGCGACGCTCGACCGCAATGGACTGCGTCCGGCGCGGTTCATCATCACGGACGACGATTACATCGTGATGGCTTCCGAGGTGGGCGTGCTCGACATTCCCGAGCGACGCATCATCAAGAAGTGGCGGCTGCAGCCGGGCAAGATGCTGCTCGTGGACATGGAGCAGGGCCGCATCATCGACGACGAGGAGCTGAAGCGCACACTTGCCACGGCGCGTCCGTATCGCGAGTGGATCGAGCGGTCGCGCGTGTCTCTGGACGCGCTTCCGGAGCCTGCCCCCCCGCAGCAATCCAGCGTGTCGCTGCTCGATCGCCAGCAGGCATTCGGTTACACGCAGGAGGACCTCAAGGTGATCCTCGCGCCGATGGCGCAAGGCGGCGAGGAAGCGACGGGCTCGATGGGCAACGACGCGGCGCTCCCGGTGCTGTCGTCGCGCCCCAAGATCCTGTACAGCTATTTCAAGCAGCTCTTCGCCCAGGTCACCAATCCGCCGATCGATCCCATTCGTGAAGAGCTCGTGATGTCGCTCGTCACGTTCATCGGTCCCCGGCCCAATCTCCTCGCCGTCGACGTCCACGATGCGAAGGACGTGCCGATGCGCCTTGAAGCGCCGCAGCCCATCCTCACCGCCGATGCGATGGAGAAGATTCGCCATATCGATCTCTTCACCGGCAGCGCGTTCAAGGCCTACGAGCTCGACATCTGCTACCCGGCGGCCTGGGGTGCCAACGGCATGGAGGCAGCGCTCGCGTCGCTGGCTGCCGAGGCCGAGGATGCGATCAAGCTCGGCCACAACATCCTGATCGTCTCCGATCGCAAGGTGTCGCGCGATCTGCTGCCGATACCTGCGCTGCTCGCAACGGCCGCCGTGCACCAGCATCTCGTGCGCAAGGGGCTTCGCACCAGCACCGGACTGGTCACGGAGACCGGCTCTGCGCGCGAGGTGCATCACTTCGCGCTCCTCGCGGGCTATGGCGCCGAGGCGATCCATCCGTATCTCGCGCTCGAGACGCTCGCCGATCTCAACACCGTTTCGCCCGAGATCTCGTCGGCCGAATCGGCGAAGCGCTACGTCAAGGCCATCTGCAAGGGGCTTTACAAGGTGATGTCGAAGATGGGCATCTCCACCTACCAGTCTTACTGCGGGGCGCAGATCTTCGAAGCCGTGGGGCTGCAGAAGGAGTTCGTCGGCAAGTACTTCACCGGGACTGCAAGCAACATCGAGGGTGTCGGCCTTTTCGAGATTGCCGAAGAAGCCGCGCGCCTGCATGAGCTCGCGTTCGGCGACAGTCCGCTCCTGCGCCATCAGCTCGATGAAGGTGGCGAGTATCAGTTCCGGATCCGCGGCGAGGATCACATGTGGACGCCGGATTCCATCGCCAAGCTGCAGCACGCGACGCGCGCGGCGAGCTACTCGACGTACAAGGATTACGCGAAGCTCATCAACGACCAGTCCGAGCGCATGCTGACGCTGCGCGGTCTGTTCACCATCCACGAAGCTGCCGAGCCGGTGCCGATCGACGAGGTGGAACCGGCGACGGAGATCGTCAAGCGCTTCTCGACCGGTGCGATGAGCCTCGGCTCCATTTCGACCGAAGCGCATACCACGCTCGCGATCGCGATGAATCGCATCGGCGGCAAGTCGAATACGGGCGAAGGCGGCGAGGACGCGCGGCGCTACATTCCCGTGACCAAGAGCGAGTCGCTCAAGGACCGCATCGAAGGCATCGTCGTCGACATTCCGCTCAAGGAAGGCGATTCGCTGCGCTCGCGCATCAAGCAGGTCGCTTCGGGCCGGTTTGGCGTCACGGCCGAGTACCTCGCCTCCGCCGACCAGATCCAGATCAAGATGGCGCAGGGCGCGAAACCCGGAGAGGGCGGCCAGCTTCCGGGCCACAAGGTCTCGGAATACATCGCCAAGCTCCGCTTCTCGGTGCCGGGCGTCGGGCTCATCTCGCCGCCGCCGCATCACGACATTTATTCGATCGAGGATCTCGCGCAGCTGATCCACGATCTCAAGAATGCAAACCCAGCGGCGTCCATCTCCGTCAAGCTAGTTTCCGAAGTCGGCGTCGGTACCGTCGCCGCGGGCGTGGCCAAGGCCAAGGCCGATCACGTCACCATCGCCGGCCATGACGGCGGCACCGGCGCGTCGCCGGTGTCATCGATCAAGCATGCCGGCACGCCGTGGGAGCTCGGTCTTGCCGAGACGCAGCAGACGCTCGTGCTGAACCGCCTGCGCGGCCGCATCGCCGTGCAGGTGGACGGTCAGATGAAGACCGGGCGCGACGTGATCATCGGCGCGCTGCTCGGCGCCGACGAATTCGGCTTCGCGACAGCGCCGCTCGTGGTCGAAGGCTGCATCATGATGCGCAAGTGCCATCTCAACACGTGTCCTGTCGGCATCGCGACGCAGGATCCGAAGCTGCGCGCGAAGTTCACCGGCCAGCCCGAGCACGTCGTCAACTATTTCTTCTTCGTCGCAGAAGAAGTGCGCGAGCTCATGGCAAGGATGGGCATTCGAAAGTTCGAGGATCTCGTGGGACGCTGCGATCTTCTCGACACGCGTCGCGGGATCGCGCACTGGAAAGCGCGCGGTCTCGATTTCTCGCGCATCTTCTATCAGCCCAAGATGCCGTCCGACGTTGCGCGTCATCATTGCGAGCAGCAGGATCACGGCCTCGCCGGCGCGCTCGATCACCGGCTGATCGAAGCCTCCGCCGCAGCGATCGACGACAAGCGGCCGGTGCGGCTCGAATACAAGATCCGCAACGCCAATCGCACGGTCGGCGCGATGCTGTCCGGAATCGTGGCGCGGCGGCATGGTCATGCGGGCCTCCCCGATGACACGATCCACGTGAGCTTCAGGGGTACGGCGGGACAGAGCTTCGGTGCCTTTCTCGCGAAGGGCATCACGTTCGAGCTCGAGGGCGCGACCAACGATTACGTCGGCAAGGGTCTTTCGGGCGGACGCATCGTCGTCTATCCGGATCCCACGTGCCCGGCCCGGCCCGAAGAGAACATCGTCATCGGCAACACCGTGATGTACGGCGCGATCGCGGGCGAGGCGTATTTTCGCGGCGTGGCCGGCGAGCGCTTCTGCGTGCGCAACTCGGGAGCTTCCGCCGTGGTGGAAGGCACCGGCGACCATGGCTGCGAGTACATGACGGGTGGGACGGTGGTGGTGCTCGGCAAGACCGGGCGCAACTTCGCGGCCGGCATGAGCGGCGGCATTGCCTACGTGTACGACCCGGACGACGAGATCCGTCACCGCAGCAATCTAACCATGGTGGGGCTCGAACGTGTGGCGAGCGAGATCGATCAGTCGAAGCTCGAGCAGGAGCTCGCCGAAGCCGGCAAGGGACGCCTGCGCCACGCGGGCAAGGCCGACGAATCGCTTCTGCGTGAGCTCATCGAGCGGCACCTGCAATTCACGGGAAGCACGCTCGCGCTAGCCATTCTCGATGACTGGGAGCGCGCGCTCCCGAGGTTCGTGAAGGTGCTCCCGCATGAGTACACCCGTGCCCTGACGGAGCTCTACGAATTTCACGTGGTGCCTCCGACGGAGCACGCGAGCAAGCACAAACAGGCGGCTTGAAGCCGGGACACGCGCGAAATGGGCAAGATCACTGGTTTCATGGAGCTCGAACGGGTGCACGAACCGGCGTCACCGGTTCCCGAGCGCGTGCGCAACTACCGCGAGTTCGTCTTTCGGCTAC
The DNA here is from genome assembly GCA_030946875.1 of Pseudomonadota bacterium. Taxonomy (GTDB): domain Bacteria; phylum Pseudomonadota; class Gammaproteobacteria; order Burkholderiales; family Casimicrobiaceae; genus CAIWHR01. Next base: position 22,537 of record JALYXY010000112.1, read on the forward strand.
CGGATGACGCTGCGTCCACACAGGGCGCGCGTTGCATGGATTGCGGCATTCCGTTCTGTCAGACGGGGTGCCCGGTCAACAACATCATTCCGGACTGGAACGACCTCGTGTATCGCGGTCAGTGGCGTACCGCGATCGACGTGCTGCATTCGACCAACAACTTTCCCGAGTTCACGGGTCGCATCTGTCCTGCGCCGTGCGAGGCCGCCTGCACGCTCAACATCAACAACGACCCCGTCGGCATCAAGTCGATCGAGCATTTCATCATCGACAAGGCGTGGGAGGAGGGTTGGGTCGTCCCGATGCCGCCGTTGCACCGCACGGGCAAGCGGGTTGCGGTCGTCGGTTCCGGTCCCGCGGGACTCGCGTGCGCACAGCAGCTCGCCCGCGTGGGGCACGACCTGGTGGTGTTCGAGAAGGCGGATCGCATCGGGGGGCTCCTGCGTTACGGCATCCCCGATTTCAAGATGGAAAAGCAACTCATCGATCGGCGCATTGAGCAGATGTCGAGCGAAGGGGTCGAGTTCAGGCCGAACGTCGAGGTGGGCAAGGACTATCCCGCGCACGAGCTGCTCGCGCAGTTCGACGCGGTGGTGCTGTCGGGCGGTGCCGAGCAGCCACGTGATCTTCCCGTGCCTGGTCGTGAACTCGACGGGGTGCACTTCGCGATGGAGTTTCTGCCACAGCAGAACATGATCAACGCCGGCGACACGGTGAGCCAGCAACTCACCGCCACCGGCAAGCACGTCATCGTGATCGGTGGCGGAGATACGGGGTCCGACTGTGTCGGCACGTCCAATCGGCAGGGTGCCGCTTCGGTCGCGCAGTTCGAGCTCCTGCCGCAGCCCCCGGAGCAGGAGAACAAGCCGCTCGTCTGGCCCTACTGGCCCATCAAGCTGCGCACCTCCTCCTCGCATGAAGAAGGCTGTGAACGCGATTGGGCGGTCGCGACCAAGCGCTTCGAGGGCGTCGATGGCAAGGTGCACAAGCTCATCGCCGCGCGCGTCGAGTGGCGCAAGGGTGACGATGGCCAGATGCGCATGCAGGAGGTCGAGGGGAGCGAGTTCGCGATGCAAGCCGATCTCGTGCTGCTCGCCATGGGCTTCCTCGGGCCCGCTCCCGTCCCCTTGCTCGAGCAGATGAACCCCGAGCGCGATGCCCGCGGCAACATCAAGGCGAGCACCACCGACTACGCGACATCGGTGCAGCGTGTCTTTGCTGCGGGGGACATCCGTCGCGGTCAATCGCTCGTCGTGTGGGCAATCCGCGAAGGACGGCAATGCGCGCGCGCCGTCGACGAGTTTTTGATGGGGCGATCGGATCTGCCGCGATAGCAACGCGCCAGGCCGCAGCCGGGCTGTGATGATGAACGTGTGCAACCCGGCAGGCCCGCGACGGTTCCCTTGACCCCTCTACTCAACGACACGTTCCTGCGTGCGCTGCGGCGCGAGCCCACGCCCTATACGCCCGTCTGGCTCATGCGGCAGGCGGGGCGTTACCTGCCCGAATACAACGCAACGCGGGGCCGCGCAGGCAGCTTCCTGACGCTCGCAAAGACGCCTTCGCTCGCCACCGAAGTGACGTTGCAGCCGCTCGAGCGCTTCCCGCTCGATGCTGCGATCCTCTTTTCGGACATCCTCACGATTCCGGATGCGATGGGGCTCGGTCTTTCGTTTGCTGAAGGCGAGGGCCCCCGGTTCGCGCGAACGGTCGCAGGAGACGACGAGGTCAATCGGCTTTCGGCTCCGGACATGGCGAAGCTTTGCTACGTCTTCGATGCCGTGGCTGAAATCAAGCGCGCGCTGCATGGGCGCGTGCCGCTGATCGGTTTCGCAGGCAGCCCGTTCACGCTCGCCTGCTACATGATCGAAGGCAAAGGCAGCGCCGATTTCGCGTCCGTGCGACGCATGGCCTACGCGAGGCCGGACCTGCTCGCGAGGATCGTGAGCATCAACGCCGAGGCGGTGAGCGCCTATTTGAAGGCGCAGATCGATGCGGGCGCAGACGCCGTCATGATCTTCGACACGTGGGGCGGACTTCTGTCGACGGATGCCTACCGCGAGTTTTCGCTCGCGCCGATGCGCAGCGTCATCGACGCAATCACCGCGCACAGCGGTACGCGTGTGCCGACGCTTCTGTTCACCAAAGGCGGTGGAGGGTGGCTCGAGGAGATGGCCGACTCCGGTGCATCCGCGCTCGGTCTGGACTGGACCTGCGATATCGCGGAGGCGCGAAGGCGGGTCGGGCACCGCGTTGCACTCCAGGGAAACCTCGACCCGCTGATCCTCACGACCGATGCCGACACCGTCGCGCGGGAGGTGAGGCGCGTGGTGCGAGCCGCCGGAGCCGCCCCCGGCCACATCTTCAATCTTGGGCACGGCATCGTTCCGGCCACCCCGACGGAGCATGTCGCCGTGCTCGTGGACACCGTGCACACGGCGTCGCGGGCCATGCGGCGGGATGTGCCAGGGTGAGCACGCCGAGCCCACCGCGGGGAATCGGCGCAATGCGGTTATGCACACTCGAAAGTCAAGCGCCGTCCGCGCGACCCCCCGCCCGCCCGGCCCGGGCATACGCAGCGCAAGCTACTGTTTATCAATGAACTTGTGCCCCAAGCCGGAACACCCTGCCGGTTGTTGCAAGAATGCTGAAACGGCTGCTGGCACGCGGGCGAAAAATTATTCACACAGTTACCCACAGCCGCGGGCGCAACCATCAAATCCTCTTCGAAGCCAAGGCCTGCTGCCACAACCTAAAGTAGATCATCAACTCACGCGCTGGCCTTGCCGGTCGTGCGTTGAAAGGGGCGGTTGATTGGCAGTGGTTTCTGTGGTTCTTCCGGTGGCCCTGTGGACCGGGTTCGACTACTGGGCGCCAGACGGCTTCGCCACGCGCGGCACGATCGTCAGAGTGCCGCTCGGCCGGCGTAACGTGGTCGGTGTGGTGATCGCGACGCCGGAGGACTCGATGGTGCAGCCGGACAAGCTCCAGCCGGTGACCTCCCGCGTGGAAGAGCTGCCCAGCTTGCCTCCCGACCTGCTCGATCTTGCAGAGTTCGTGTCGAGGTACTACCAGCAACCCCTTGGGCTCGTGCTGTCGCAGATGGTGCCACCGATCACGAAGCGCGGCGGCAGGCGCGCGGCTCGACCCGCGGTCGTGTCCTCGTCTCCCGATGTCAGCGGCCCGGCCCTCAACGCGGATCAGCAACGCGCGGTCGATGCCATCACGGCGACGCGCGAGTTCTCTCCGTTTCTTCTTCAGGGCGTGACGGGCAGCGGCAAGACCGAGGTCTACATCGCTGCCGCCGAGCACGCGATCGCCAGTGACGGTCAGGCTCTGCTGCTCGTGCCCGAGATCAACCTTACGCCGCAGCTCGAAGAGCGCTTGCGCGGCGCATTGCGAACGCGACGGGTGGTCACGATGCACAGCCGTCTCGCGGCGGGTGAACGGCACCGGGCATTCTGCGCAGCGGCGTCGGGTGACGCCGACCTTGTCGTGGGAACCCGCCTCGCGGTGTTCGCTCCGCTGCCGCGCATGGCTGTGGTGATCGTCGACGAGGAGCATGACGCCTCGTACAAGCAGCAGGACAACGTGCGCTATCACGCGCGGGACATTGCTGTGTGGCGTGCGCATCAGCGCAACGTGCCGATCGTGCTCGGCAGCGCAACGCCGTCGCTCGAGTCGCTCCTGCATGCGCGCACGGGCCGCTACCGGAAGCTCGAGCTGCCATCGCGTGCCGTGACGCCCGCTCGTCTGCCGCGGGTGAGCTTCGAGCCCGCGCGCACACCCGAGCCGCGCACCGGGCTCGGTGACGCGCTGCTGGCAGGCATCGCCGTGCGCCTCGAGCGTGGTGAGCAATCGCTGGTGTTCGTCAATCGCAGGGGCTTCTCGCCGAGCCTGCTCTGCGGGAACTGCGGCTGGCGCGCCGACTGTCCCCATTGCAGCGCAAGACTCGTGGTGCATAGGCCGGAGCAAGCGCTGCGCTGTCATCACTGCGGGCACACCACGCGCGTTCCACCGTCGTGTCCGCAGTGCGGCAATGTCGATCTCCTGCCGCTCGGCTTCGGTACGCAACGCCTCGAAGAGACGCTTCGCGGGCTCTTCCCCAAGGCGCGGATTGCGCGCATCGATCGCGACACCACGCAGCGCAAGGGCGCCTTCGCAGCATTTCGCGAGGACATCGAGGCGGGAGCGCTCGATATCCTAGTCGGCACCCAGATGCTTGCCAAAGGCCACGACTTTCCCCGCCTCACGCTGGTCGGCGTGCTCGGCGCCGACAACGCACTCTATAGTGCTGACTTTCGCGCGACCGAGCGGCTGGGGGCGCTGCTCTTCCAGGTCGCCGGTCGCGCCGGTCGCGCGCAGCTGCCCGGCGAAGTGATCGTCTCGACGGACTTTGCCGGTCACGCACTCTTTCGCGCGCTGGCCGCACACGATTACGACACGCTCGCCGACGCACTCCTCGCCGATCGTCGCGTGGCGGGCATGCCGCCGTACAGCCATCTCGCGCTGCTCGCGGCCGAATCAGTTGATCGCCTGGAAGTCGACGTGTTCCTGCAACGTGCCAGCGCAATCGGCCGGGAGCGCGCGGCGAGCCTGCAGCTCCCGGTGCAGGTGTTTGCGCCGGTGCCCGCAACGCTCGCGCGGCGTGCCGGCATGGAGCGTGCGCAGGTGCTTGCACAAAGCGACGAGCGCGGTGCGTTGCAGCGCTTCCTGCCGAGCTGGCGCGAGGCACTGCTGGAGATGCGCGCGTCCGGTCTGCACTGGAGCCTCGACGTGGATCCATTGGCGGTGTCGTGACGCGGCGCAACGCCGATTCACGCGCGCGCCACCGCTATAATGCCGCGACCCTCCGCAGATGGCTTTGAAATCCCCGCTCCCCGTGGTACATGACGTGAAGACCGAACTCGAGTCCTGGCTTGGGCATGCGCTCGCCGCTGCTCTGCCCGGGGGAGAAGCTGCGACCATCATCCTGGAGCGCCCGAAGCAGCCGCAACACGGTGACTACGCCTGCAACGTCGCGTTGCAGCAGGCGAAGCGCGTGAAACGGAATCCGCGCGAGCTCGCGCAGGCACTTCTTCAGGCCGTATCGCTGCCGCCCATGGTCGAACGCACGGAAGTCGCGGGCGCCGGCTTCATCAACATTTTTCTTGCGCCTGGCGCACGTCAGCGCATCGTGCACACGGCGCTCAACGAGCGTGACGTGTTCGGGCGCGGTGCAGCGCATTGCGGCGAGCGCATCCTTCTCGAGTTCGTGTCTGCGAATCCCACGGGCCCTTTGCACGTCGGCCACGGCCGCCAGGCCGCGCTCGGCGATGCGCTCGGCAATCTGCTCGAGTTCCAGGGAGCCGAGGTCACGCGCGAGTTCTACTACAACGATGCCGGACAGCAGATCCACAATCTCGCGCTGTCGGTCAGGGCGCGTGTCGAGGAGATTCTCGGTCGCACCGTGACGTTCCCGGAGGACGGCTACCGCGGCGAATACATCCGCGAGATCGCGCAGGCGTATCTGGACGAGGTCGGGCATGACCTCGACGATCTCGACTCGATACGGCGGTTTGCAGTCACGGTGCTCCGGCGCGAGCAGGATCGCGACCTGCAGGCGTTCGGAGTTCGTTTCGATAATTACTACCTCGAGAGCTCGCTTTACTCCGATGGGCGCGTGGAATCTGCGGTCGAGCGTCTCGTCACCTCGGGCGAGACCTACGAACACGAAGGGGCGATGTGGCTTCGCACCACGGCTCATGGCGACGACAAGGATCGGGTGATGCGCAAGTCCGACGGCGCGTACACGTACTTTGTCCCTGACGTCGCCTACCACATCACGAAGTGGGAGCGTGGATTCGCGCGCGCGATCAACATTCAGGGTTCCGATCATCACGGCACGGTCACCCGGGTTCGTGCCGGGCTGCAGGCGGCCGGTCTCGGCGTGCCGCGCGGGTATCCGGATTACGTCCTGCACAAGATGGTGACGGTGATGCGCGGCGGTGAGGAAGTGAAGATCTCGAAGCGCGCCGGAAGCTACGTCACGCTGCGCGAGTTGATCGATGAAGTCGGGCGCGATGCAGTTCGGTTCTTTCTCGTGTCGCGCAAGGCCGACAGCGAGTTCGTCTTCGACGTCGACCTCGCGCGTTCACAGACCGAGGAGAACCCGGTCTATTACGTGCAATATGCTCACGCCCGTGTGACGTCGGTGCTGAGGCAGGCGGGTCTTTCGAGCGACGAGGCGAGTGCATCGTTGCGCGACGTCGATCTGTCGCCGCTCACGAGCCCGTATGAAGACGCGTTGCTGCGCCGCCTCGCCGATTACCCCGGCGAACTTGCGATGGCCGCGCGTGAGCTCGCACCCCACCTCGTGACGACCTATCTGCGCGAGATCGCCGCTGAATTCCACAGTTACTATAATGCGGAGCGGTTCCTCGTCGAGGATGAAGCGTTGAAGCATGCGCGCCTGGCGCTTGCTGCGGCATGTGGCCAGGTGGTGCGCAACGGTCTTGGTGTTCTGGGTATCAGTGCGCCCGAGCAGATGTAAATGATTCCAGCGATTGTTCTGTCATGGCTGTAGGTCGCGATCAACGCAAGGCCCGCGCAGGGGGGACGCTCATGGGCGTCTTCATCGGCGTGGTGCTCGGGCTCGCCATCGCCGCCGGCATTGCCTTCTACATCATGCGCTCGGGGAGCCCGTACCAGGCAGCCAATGCGACGAAGGAATCGCGCGAGGTGAACGCGCCACGCTCCGCAAAGGGCGAGGCGACAAAGCCGCGTTTCGACTTCTACAAGATCCTGCCGGGCGGTGAAGACCCGAAGGTGCAGACCAGAACCGCCGAACGCATGGACAAGAGCACGGTCGAGCGCGCCACGGGGTCCGATACCCGCGCGAGCACGCCGTCGGCACCCGAGCAGAAGAAGCCCGCCGATCAGTTCTGGCTGCAAGCGGGGTCGTTCTCCGACGCCGCCGACGCTGAAGGCCTCAAGGCGCGCCTGGCGCTCGCCGGGTGGGAAGCCGCCGTGCAGGAAGCAACTGTCCCCGACAAGGGAGTGCGTTATCGCGTGCGACTCGGTCCTTTCGACAATACGGACGAGCTCAACCGCATGAAGGGCGAGCTGAGTCGACGCGGGTTCGACGTCGCCGTCATCAAGTTTTGAACCGTGCAGCCGATGGCGTCAGCCGAACGCGCCCACCGTACGTTCTAGTGCAATACGCCGCGTCCAATGCGGCTTCGAGGAGATCAGGAATGTCATTTGCCGTCCATCCGCACCGTGTGCCTGTCCTGCCGCGTCTTGCAGCGTTTGCCGGCCTGGTGCTGGCGTTCGCGCTGAGCGCGCTCGCCGTGCCTGCAGCCGGTCAGCCTGCCCTGCAGGAGGGTAAGCAGTACACGCGCCTCAAGAACGCGGTGCCCGTCGAGACCGGCAACAAGGTCGAGGTGATCGAGTTCTTCTCCTATGGCTGTCCGCATTGCGCCGACCTCGAGCCGGTGATCGAGGACTGGCTCAAGACATTGCCCCCGGACGTCCAGTTCAGGCGCGTGCCCGTACTGTTCCAGCCGCGCTGGGTGTCGCTCGCCAAGGTGTATTACACGCTCGAAGCGCTCGGTGCAGCGAGCAAGCTCACGCCCGAGGTCTTCAGCGCCGTGCACAAGCAGGGCATCGATCTCTCCAACGAGAAGACGTTCTTCGACTGGGCTGCGACCAAGGGTCTCGACCGCAAGAAGGTCGAGGACATGTACGGGTCCTTCGGCATCAACGGCAAGGTCAACCGCGCCAAGTCGCTCGGCGGCACTTACAACGTGCAGTCTGTTCCCACGGTCATCGTCGATGGCAAGTTCATGACCGCCTCGGACCGCGTCGGAACCCACGCGCAGCTGCCGGCGGCCATCAACGCGCTCGTCGACAAGGCGCGCGCCGAACGCAAGCATTGACAGCGCGCGGCGCGCGAGCCCACCCGCGATCGGCGGGGCTGCGCGTCACGTGATCGACCTCGCGCGCCCGTGAATGTATTCATCACCGGCGCGTCGAGCGGCATTGGCGCCGCACTGGCCGCCGCGTACGCGCGCGACGGTGCGGTCAATCTCGGACTCTTCGCGCGTCGGGCTGACGTACTTGCGGGCGTCGTCGCGTCGCTGCCGGCGGCAGCCCGGATTGCGACGTACGTCGGCGACGTGCGTGACCCCTCCGCATTGAACAGCGCGGCAGCGCAGTTCATGTCGCGTTTCGGCGTTGCCGATACCGTCTTCGCCAATGCGGGCATCTCGCAGGGCGCGGACACCGCGATTGCCGAGGATCTGGCCGTCTTCCGGCGCGTCTTAGAAACCAACGTGCTCGGTATGGTGCACACCTTCCATCCGTTCATCGCCGGGATGCGCGCCGCGGGTCACGGACGGCTCGTCGGGATCGCGAGCATGGCGGGTGTGCGCGGCCTTCCCGGTGGCGGAGCGTACTCTGCGTCGAAGGCAGCGGCGATCAACTACCTCGAGAGCCTGCGCGTCGAGATGCGCGGCAGTGGCGTGCGCGTCGTGACGATCGTGCCGGGCTACATCGCGACGCCGATGACCGATGGCAATCCATATCGCATGCCGTTTCGAATGAATGCCGACGCCGCTGCCAAGCTGATCGTCAAAGCGGTGGCGCAAGGCCGATCCTGGTACGTGCTGCCGTGGCAGATGGCCTTGGCCGCGCGCGCACTGCGGCATTTGCCGCGGCCGGTTTTCGATGCGCTCTTCGCTCATGCACCCCGCAAGCCCCGATCGAGCCATGGATCATGAAGCGCGCGGCGATTGGGCGGGCACCTTGCACGCACGCGAGGTTGCGCCACGCATCGCGTGCCTGGTGCCGAGCCTGACGGAGCTCCTGTTCGCGCTCGAGCTCGGAGAATACGTGGTGGCGCGCACGGGGTTCTGCGCGCATCCACACGATGCCGTGCGCCGGGTTCCCAAGATCGGCGGCACCAAGGATCCCGATCTCGCGCGGCTTCGGGAGCTCTCGCCCACCCACCTCATCGTCAACGTGGACGAGAATTGGCAGGACGTGGTCGACGCGGCGCGCGCGTTCGTACCCAACGTCGTCGTCACACATCCGCAGACGCTCGGCGACAACGTCCGCCTTTACCGGCTGCTCGGCGGCATCTTCGCCCGCGAGCCGCTCGCGGAGGCCTTGTGCGATGCCTTCGCCGCGGCCCGCGAGCGACTTGCTTGCGCAGTCGAAGGCATGCCCCGTGAAACGGTGCTCTACCTCATCTGGAAGAAGCCCTGGATGACGATCTCCACCCACACCTATATCGCGGACGCACTGTCCGCAGCACACTGGACAGCGGTCGTGCCGCGCAATGCGAGGTGCCGTTACCCGCACGTGGCAGAAGATGACGAGGCATGGCGGTGCGCTGACCGTATCCTGCTCTCGAGCGAACCCTACGCGTTCGTGCGGCGTGACGTGGAAGCGCTGACGAGGCTCCACGGTCCGCGCGTGCACCTGATCGACGGCGAAATGACCTCGTGGTATGGACCACGCGCCATCAGGGGAATGGACTATCTCGCGGCGTTGCGCCGCGAGATAGACATGGTTTGACGCTTACAGCGGAACACGCAGTCCGACGGTCACCGCGCGAGCATTGCCGTCATTCTTTGCAGCCGTGGCCTGCCCGGTCAGGAATGCGGTGACGCGTCCGATATCCGTGGACGCGCCGACCGTGTAGAGCGCGTAGTCCTTGTCGGGGCGGTACGCCGGGCTGCTGAAGCTGCCGCCGGTCCCGAAC
>JALYXY010000113.1 GCA_030946875.1 Pseudomonadota bacterium
CCCTTGCTGTTCCCGGCATTTTTCGGCGACAGCACGCCGTTGTCGGCAAGCGGCGGCGAGCTCAGTCGGAAAGCCGTGGGAGGACCTGCTTGCTCGGCCACAGTGGCGCACGCCGCCACGACAACGAGGGCCAAACACGACAAGCTGATGACAAGGAGGCGATTCATTGATTGGGTAAAGCCTTGCATGGCCATTTGTGTGAGTGAACTCCGGGGAGGTGCATGGTAGGTCGCTGCCGGCGCCATGAATAGCCGCCAGCGGCCATACCTGCCATCCGGAATTTGGATATCAGGGCGTGTTTCAAGGCTCACCATGGGCTCGCAGGCCCAGGAAACGCTCTGCATTTGAGCGCAGGAGTTGTTGCACGACCTGCGGATCGAACCCCGCCGCCTGAATGCTCGTGACGGGCGCGGCATCATGGAAGTTGAACGGATAATCCGTGCCGATCATCATCTGGGAAGCACCGAACAATGCCACAAGGTGCTTGAGCGTCGAGGTGTCGAAGACGAGCGTGTCGTAGTAGAGCTTGCGCGCCTGCTCGAGCGGCGTCACCTGCAAGGTGTCCCGCAACGCGGGAAATACGCTGCGTGAGCGCTCGAGTCGTGGCAGCAGCAGCCCCAACGTGCCTCCGCCGTGGCTGAATGCAATCCTGAGCCGCGGCCGGCGCACGATCAAGTTGCTGGTCAGCACGGAAGCAGCGGCAAGGCCGACGTCTGTGGGGTACGCAAGCACCTGTTGCAGCATGGGTGGGCCCACGAGGCGATCCATGCCCGCAGGACGCAGAGCGTGCACGAATACGGCAGCCCCGATGTCTTCGCACGCTTCGAAAAAGGCATCGAACCGTGGGTCGCCGATCGGCACACCGTTGATGTTGCTGCCAAGCTCCACTCCCGCGAATCCCAGCGTGTGCATCACGTGCTCGAGCTCGCGAAGCGCAAGATCAATGTCGGGGAGCGGCACCGCGCCCAACCCAAGGAATCGGCCATGCGACACCGCCACCATCTCCGCGATCTGCTCGTTGATATGGCGCAGCAACGAAGCGGCGTCATTGGGCTCGAGCCAGTACGACAGGAGCTCAGGCATCGGGGAGAGCACCTGTCGGTCAATTCGCAGCTCGTCGATGCCGGACAAGCGCTTCGACGCGTCCCAGCAGAGGTCAGACACCGTCCGATAGTTCTTGCCGGAGATCATCACGTGGCGATGACACGCGTGCGCCAGAGCGGTCGACGGCCACTGCGCGGGCATGTTGCGGCCTGCGTAGGCCGGGAAAGCCTCCGGCACGACGTGGGCGTGCACGTCGATTCCCGACAACGCATGCTGGCTTGCGCCACGACCCTGCGGGTCAATCGAACCCGGCATGTTCATGGGTGACTCCGGTTCAGTCTAATGAGAAAAAGCTTACTGGCGCAGTCGGTCCGCGGTGATAACTCACCAGAGCCCAATCGGCCAATCCCTGCGCGATCCAGCAAGCCCGCGAGCGCGAATTTCCAGACTCCGAAATGTGGCGATTCACCACTTCGACCTCACGACCCAGGTAGCTCGCCAGAAAACGCGCGCTGAGCCGGGCCCTCTGGTCACTGCCGCCGCCCTGCACGTAGGGCACTATCATGGTGGTCGAGGCTGGTAAGTCGATCATGTACTTGTCCTCTCCGCCGGCCCAGCCGAAAACGGTGCATCCTAGGCTCTCGCACCACAGGCGAATAGCGTCGGCAACCCTACCGGTCATTCGAAACTTGGATATCGAACGCGCTGATCTCAATACCCTCGTGGTGTTCGATGCCTTGATGCAGCATCAAAGCGTCACACGAGCGGGACAAGCTCTGGGCCTGAGTCAGCCGGCAATGAGCGCCGCGCTGGCAAAGCTTCGCGGCCAGCTGGGTGACCCGCTCTTCGTTCGCACCGGTCGTGGAATGCGACCGACGCCTCGCGCGCTGCAGCTCGCGGACCCGGTGCGGCGCGTGCTCGAAACGGTGCGCACCGAAATCCTGCAACGGCCGGCGTTCGATCCTGCGCTGGGTCGCCGCGCCTTCACGATCATCACGCCTGATATCGGTGAAGTCGTGTTCCTGCCCAAGATGCTGACGCACGTCGCACGGCATGCGCCCGGTGTCACCTTTCGCTCGGTCGCCATTCCCTCACCCGGCGCACGCGAGGCGCTCGAAACCGGCGCCGCCGACCTCGCCGTCGGATACTTTCCTGATCTCGTCACCACCGGCTTTTACCAGCAGCGGCTTTTCACCAACTCGTTCGTGTGCATCGTGCGCGCGGATCATCCGCACGCGCGACGGCAACTCGGCCTTTCCGACTTCCTGAGCGCAGGGCACGCCCTGGTGCGTCCCGCGGGGCGCACACATCTCTTCGAGCAATTCCTGGGTCAGCAAGGCATCAAGCTCGATGTGCGGGTGCAGTTGTCCCATTTCACCAGCCTGCTCACGATCATCGGTGCAACGAATCTCATCGCAACCGTGCCGCTCGACATCGGCCACGTGTTCGCGCGGCTTGCCAATGTGCGACTCGTCAAGCCGCCGATTCAGCCTCCCCCGTTCGACGTCAAGCAGCACTGGCACGAGCGAGTTCATGCCGACGCCGCGAACGTGTGGTTGCGCAGGACAATCCGGCATCTGTTTCACGACTGACGCTCGCCCCACACTTAAGAGACATCCATTCCGATTGAGGCAATGTCGCCGAACCCCATCCGAATGCACGTCCTCTTTACCGCGTCTTTCCGTGCTTTGCGACCGGGCTGAATTGCTTCCGTAAGGTCGGCAGTCCCACGCCCAGTGCATCGAATCCGCCATCGGCCGCGAGCGTCTGGCCGTTGATGTAGCTCGCATCGCCGCTGCAGAGGAAGAACACCGTCGCGGCGATCTCCTCGGGGGTGCCGTAGCGATTGAGCGGGATGGTGTCGTAGTAATCCTGGCGAATCGCAACGCTATGGACGAGCTTGGCCATGGCCGTGTCTACCGGGCCGGGCGCCACGCAGTTCACCCGGATACCGACGGTCCCTAGCTCCACCGCGTACTGCTTGGTGAGGTGAATGAGCGCGGCCTTGCTTGTACCGTAGGCGACGCGCAGCGTGCTTGCGCGCAGTCCCGAGATGGAGGCGATGTTGACCACTGCGCCACCACCGCCCTTGATCATCACGGGAGCGCACGCACGGGTGCAGATGAACGCGCCACTCAAGTTCACCGCCAGGACACGCTGCCACTCGGCGACCGAGGTCTCCAATACGGGCTTGAAGATCGCGATACCCGCGTTGTTCACGAGGGCGTCGATGCGACCGAACTGTCTGGCAATTTGCCTGATGGCAGGGTTGACCTGCTTGGGGTCGGACACGTCGCACACGATCGCCAGCACGCGCTCGTGATCCTCCATGCGCTTGGCGGTCGCGAGCAGGGTCTTGCGATCGATGTCCAGAAGCGCGATGCGATAGCCCTCGGCGAGGAAGCGCTCTGCGACCGCGACGCCGATGCCGCGAGCCCCACCCGTGACGACGGCCACAGGTGCATCGGGCTTTCGTTGTCGAGGCATGGATGCTCCGGGGACTCAATGCGAGACTGCCCGGATGATCGCATCCCGGCCGTGAGGTGGGAAGCCGGTGCCATGTTGCAACAACACGAGGGAGACCCGATTCGTGCGAGGATGCGGTGCGCTGACGCGTAGAATCAGCTTCCATCCACCGAACGTTCCAGGCGCCATGCCGCACATTCCTGCCTCGCAGGCCCTTGCCCGCTTTCGCGTCATCGATCTCACCCAGGTGCGTGCGGGTCCGACAGCGGCGCGACAACTCGCCGACTGGGGTGCGGATGTCATCCAGGTCCAGATGCCGGAGCACATGCGCGGCGATGACACACTGGGCGGCCAGGACGGGAGCGATTACCAGTACACACACCGGAACAAGCGCTCGATCACGCTGAACCTCAAGGAGCCCGAGGGCATTTCGGTGCTCAAGAAGCTCGTCGAGCGGGCTGATGTGCTGCTGGAGAACTTCCGCCCGGATGTCAAGACACGCCTGGGCATCGACTACGAGTCGCTATCGAGCTTCAATCCTCGCCTCGTGTACGCGAGTATCTCCGGCTTCGGACAGACGGGACCATACGCCGGGCGCCCGGGCTTCGACCAGATTGCACAGGGAATGGGCGGCCTCATGTCGGTCACCGGCTTGCCGGGGCAAGGGCCGATGCGTGTCGGTATCCCGATCGCGGACCTGTGTGGTGGAATCTTCGCCGCATACGGTGTGACGGTGGCGTTGCTCGAGCGCGAAGCGTCCGGCAAGGGGCAATGGTTGCACACGTCGCTCCTCGAGGCGTTGATCTACATGATGGATTTCCAGACCTCGCGCTGGACGATCGATCATGAAGTACCGGGCCAGGCGGGCAACTTCCACCCCACCAGCATTCCCACCGGCGTATACAAGACGCGCGACGGCCACATCAACATTGCGGTATTCGGTGGCAAGATCTGGGAGCGCTTCTGCGAGGCTCTGGAGGCGCCGGAGTGGATCATCGACGAGCGCTCCAAAAGCAAGACCGTGCGCAGCGTCAACCGCGACTGGCTCAATGCGGAAATCGAAAAACGGCTGCTGGAGAACAGCAGTGACTACTGGATCGAAAAGCTCAATGCTGCCGGTGTTGCGTGTGGCCGCATCAATGACATTCGCCAGACTTTCGAGGAGCCGCAGGTGCAGCACCTCGGCATGCTGCGCAAGGTCACGTCCAAGTGGCGGGGAGCTCAGGTTCTGATGGGCCAACCCCTTACTCTGACGCGCACGCCGTCCGAGATCGTGTGCGCGGCGCCGCGCCGCGGCGAGCACACCGAAGAGATTCTCGCCGAGGCCGGCTACAGCGGCGAGGAGCTTGCGCGCATGAAGGCCGCCGGCGTCTACTGAGGATGAACACCATGACCACCTACCTTTCACCGACCGAGCGCGTGTGCACTTCCCTGGAGGGATCGGTGCTCCGCATCCGGTTCAACAACCCGGCAAAGCACAACGCGCTGTCGGTCGACATGTGGGAGGCGGTGCCTGCACTCCTGGCCGAGGCGGAGCACGACGACAACGTGCGCGTGGTGGTGTTCTCGGGCGAAGGCGAAAAGGCCTTTGCTTCCGGCGCCGACATCTCGCAGTTCGAAGACCAGCGCGCAGCCAAGGAAGCCGTCAAGAAGTACGAGCTCACGGCGGAAAACGCGCTGATGGGCATTCACGATTTCGAAAAGCCGACCATCGCCTGCATCCACGGCTACTGCATCGGTGGCGGCGTGAACGTGGCCATCAGCTGCGACATCCGCATCGCCGCTGAAGGCTCGGTGTTTTCCGTTCCTGCGACGCGTCTGGGCCTTGGATACCGATTCTCGGCGATGAAGAACCTCGTGGACCTTGTTGGTCCCGCCTACGCCAAGGACATCTTCTTCACCGCGCGGCGGCTCGACACCGCCGAGGCGCTGCGCATCGGTCTCATCAATCGTGTCGCACCGCTCGAGGCGCTTCCAAAGCTCCTCGAGGAGTACACGAACGCGATCACCACGGGGGCTCCGCTCACGATCAAGGCCGGCAAGCGCATCATGCGCGAAGTGCTGAAGTCCGATGCCGACATCGACATGGAGCTTTGTCGACGGCTCATTCTCGACTGCTTCGAGAGCGAGGATTACACCGAGGGACGCAGAGCATTCATGGAGAAGAGAAAGCCCGTCTTCAAGGGCCGATAGGAGAGTCGATGATGCGCAAGCTCCTGCTGGGTGTCTGCATGGCGATGCTCACGTCGCCCGCGCTGGCCGCATGGCCTGAAAAGCCGATTCGGGTGCTCATCGGCTATGCGCCAGGCGGGTCGACCGACGTCGTGGCGCGACTGATCGCGCCCAAGCTGTACGAGAAGCTCGGCCAACCGATCATCATCGAGAACAAGCCCGGAGGCGCAGGAGACTTCGCCGCGGAGCTCATGCTCCAGGCGCCGGCGGACGGCTACACCTTGATGATGACGACCGTCGCGGTGCATGCCATCAACCCCGGGATGATGAAACAGAAGTTCAACCCGATCGACGATTTCACACCCATCGCCTTCGTGTGTTCCTATCCGATGATCATGATCGGCTCACCGCAGAGCACTTTCAGGACACCGGGGGAGCTCACGGAACAGGCGACGACGAAGCCGATGTTCTACTCCTCTTCGGGTGTCGGCTCCCCGGGCCATCTCTCCGCCGAGCTGCTCGTGCGCGCCTTGAATGCCAATCTCACGCACGTGCCTTACAAGGGCGGCGCTCCCTCCGTTATGGCGATCATCAGCGGTGAGGTGCAGGTCAACTTCGCGACACTTCCTGCCGTCGTTCCCCAGATCCGTTCAGGCAAGGTGCGCGCGATCGCTCTCGCCTCGAAGCAGCGCAACCCGGCGGTGCCCGAGGTGCCCACGATGGAGGAAGTCGGCGTCAAGGACTTCGACGTCGGCACCTGGAGCGGCCTCATCGGTCCAAAGGGCATGCCACCCGAGGTGGTGAAGAAGATCAACGACGCTGTCGCTGCCGTCGTGAACGATCCTGCCATTCACAAGCGGCTGATCGAGGAAGGCGCCGAAATCCGCACCATGTCGCCGCAGGATTTCGGCGCGTTCATGCGCGCGGAGAATGCGCGGTGGGTCAGGGTTGTCCGGGACGCGGGTATCAAGCCTCAATGAGCCGGAACATGGTGCGCACGGTATTGCGAAACGCCGGCCGAACCCGCGAGCTCCATCGCGTCGCGCGAACCGCAAGCCATGCGGGACTGCCGAGGGCGTCGGCCGAGACGAGGTCATAGCAGGCAAAGTATCTGGGAACGCCCGACGCATTCTTCATGCGAAAGGCTTCGACGGTACCGGGCACCGCTGCCAGGCCGGGTAAGTGCTCCGTTGCGTACCACGCGTTGAAATCAGCCTCGGCCTCGGCAAGCACGTCCGTCTCGACGACATAGTGAAATGAAGCACGCCGTCCCGTGGAGGCGCCAGGGACGTACTGGACGACGTCGAGCGTGCTGATGGCCGCGTTCGCTCCTCCGGCCGCAAGCTCCGCCGCCACGGCCGTGAGCGCGTCGGAGCCCAGATAAGCACGGCAGGTGCTTCCGTCCAGCACTTCCATGACACGCTGGCGGATACAGCCATCAGCCGGCCCCGACGCGGTATCCACCGCCTCGAGCAGCAGGCGCTTCCATGTGCCGGCTGCGCCATCGACAGTCACCATGGTGATGCGCGACATCAGTGGCCGATGTTGAAGGCGACCAGGAAGCGCGAGACCATGTTGTAGGCAGCGACCGTCGCCACCATCTCGACCAGGGTGCGAGGATCGTAGCGTTCGGTCAGCGCCTGCATCAGGTGTTCGGGTACCACGATGTCGCGCGTCATCGTATCGGTGAGCTCGAGCACGAGTCGCTCATCCTCGGTGTAGACGTCACCACGGGCGAGCACCGTCGCCGTCAGTGCGTCGATCTTGTCCTGAGATACGCCGGCGCGGTGCGCGTGCGGAACGTGCGCTTCGAACTCGAACCGGGCACCATTCAGCACGGCGACGCGCAAGATGGCGAGCTCGCGCAAGTGTGCCGGCACCGTGCTTTCTTTGCGCACCGCCGTCAGCAGCTTCTCCCATCCGGCGGCCAGCGGGCCACTGTTCAGTAGCGCCTGGTACAGAAGCGAAACGCGCCCCCGCTCTGCGACGATGCACCGCTCGATTTCGGCGAGCGCCGGGTCCGTGCCTGGCACCACGAGCGGTACGCGGATGTTCGACGTCACGTTGGCGGCACGTCGTCGAGCGCTGGAGAACTCATCTATTCGGCCGTGATGTTCTTGGCACGCACCAGCTTGCCCCACTTGTCGATGTCCGAACGCAGCATCGCAGCGAGCTCCTGCGGGCTCGACGCAGCGGGTTCGGCACCGCTCGCGGCAAGCTTGTCGCGAACCGCAGGCGCGGCGATGGTCGCGCGCACCGCCTCGTTCAACTTCGCCAATGTCGCAGGAGGTGTCCTGACCGGTGCAAACAGTGCGTACCAGTTGTTGCTGTCCACTGCCGGGATGCCCTGCTCGACCAACGTACGCACGTCGGGAAAGAGCGGGTGGCGCTTCGATGCCGCAATGCCGATGGCCTTGAGCTTGCCACCGCGCACGAAGCCGATCAGCCCCGGAATGTCGCCGAAGAAACCCGCAACCTGCCCTCCCATGACATCGGTGATGGCGGGCGCCGCTCCCTTGTACGGCACGTGCAGCAGCGGCGCCTTCGTCGCATCGGCAAGCTGTTCCATGGCGAGGTGAGGAATGCTGCCGGTGCCCGATGATGCAATCGGCGTCGGCGTGCCGCGCTTCCTGGCATTGGCGATGAATTCGGCCGCATTGCTGGCCGGATCGCTGGCATTCACGACCAGCATTTCGTCGTTGTTGACGACGAGCGATACCGGAGCGAAATCGCGCTGCATGTCGTATGACAGCTTGGGATACAACGCCGGGTTGATGGCTGCCGCACCGACGCTCGTGAGCCACAGCACCGTTCCATCGGGTGCCGCGTGCGTGACGAGATCCGCGGCGATGGCTCCGTTCGCCCCGGGCTTGTTCTCGACGATGACGCGCTGGCCCAGCTGCTTGCCGAGCTCCTCGGAGATGGTTCGCGCCACGAGGTCGACGGGACCTCCGGGAGGAAAGGCAACGATGATGCGCGTGGCCTTGTCGGCCTGCGCGAGTGCCTCGGGGCCCGCAAGCATGAGCAGCGTGAGTAACAGTGCGGCGAATCGATTGAACATTCCATGCTCCCGTAATCAACGTCAACTTGTCGAGGCGGCGCTGCCCATCAATCGCAGCGCGCCGTCATGCCGCCGTCGACGATGAGCTCTGTGCCCGTGATGAATCTGGCTTCGTCGGAGGCAAGGAAGGCCACCGCGGCAGCCGTGTCCCGGCCATCCCCCATGAACTGCAGAGGTATACGCGATCGGCGCGCCCGCAACAGCGCTTCGACGTCCCCTCCTGCGCGCTGGTTGGCGAGCCGCGCCTCGACCATCGGTGTATGCAGCTGGCCCGGCACGACGCAATTCACGCGAATGCCGTTGGGAGCGTACTGCACCGCCACGACGCGCGACAACTGAATGACGCCCGCCTTCGTCGCGGCATAGGCCACCTGCGCGGCGCCGGTCCAGCGCAAGGCCGATGTCGAGGCAACATTCACGATGGCGCCTCCGCCCTGCCGCTCCATGACCGGAAGAACATACTTGCAGGCCAGAAACACGCTCTTG
This sequence comes from Pseudomonadota bacterium, assembly GCA_030946875.1. GTDB lineage: Bacteria > Pseudomonadota > Gammaproteobacteria > Burkholderiales > Casimicrobiaceae > CAIWHR01. The sequence continues at coordinate 9,230 of JALYXY010000113.1, forward strand.
AGGTTGTGATCCACCTGCGCGTCGAAGACATCCTCGCTCATGTCGACCGGGCCGCCCGCGGCGGATCCTCCGACATTGTTGACCAGTACGTCGATGCGACCCCACTGAGTCATGCAGGTGTCCACGCTTCGCTGCAGATCATGAGCATCGGTGACATCGCAGGCCGCAGCGACGATCGAAGACCCTGCGTCCCCCGCACGCTCGACGGTTTCGGCAACACGCGCGACATCTCGATCCACCGCATACACGCGCGCGCCCTCTTCGGCCAGGCGAACCGCGATGGCGCGGCCATTGCCCCATCCTGCAGCAATGCATCCGGCGCCTGTCACGAAGGCAACCTTGCCGTCGAAGCGTTTCACGCTCAGCTCTCAGCGCCGAAACGGTAGAGTCGCGCAGGGTTGTCGACGAGCAGCATTTGCCGGTCGCGTTCATTCGGCGCAATCGCGGCCAGCAGATCCACCAGCAAACCGTCGTCGGGAACCGGTCCCGCGTGGTTGGGATGCGGCCAGTCCGTACCCCAGAGCACACGCTCGGGAAATTCCTCGACCAGCATGCGCGCGAACGGCACGGCATCGCCATAGGGCGGACCCGAGCGCGAGATGCGGTCACATCCACTCACCTTGACCCAGACTCGAGTGTCTTTCAGCGTCGCGCGCAACATCGCGAAGTGGCTGTGATCGACGCCCAGTGCGGCGTCCACCCGCCCCATGTGGTCGATCACGACCGGTACCGGCGATTGCCTGAAGAATGGCGCGAGCTCGTGGATAAGCGCGCTCTCGAAGTGCACCTGCAGGTGCCAGCCGATCGGCGCAAGTCTCGCGCCGAACGCAATGACGGCCTCGATGGGCGCGGCGGCGCCGAGATGTCGCATGAAGTTGAAGCGTGCACCACGAAACCCGGCGGCATCGAGGCGCAGCAGTTCGGCATCAGTGACCTCGAGCGGGACGAGGGCGATACCCCGGTAGCGGCCGCCCCTCGCAGTCAATGCGTCTTCGGTCACCGCGTTGTCGTAGCCGTGGCAGGTCGACTGGACCACCACGCAGCGCTGGATTCCGAGATGGTCGTGCAGCGCAAAGAGTTGCTCCTTCGGCGCGTCGCAAGGCCGAAAGCCGGCCTGTTCCGCGAATGGAAATCGCGCAACCGGTCCGAAAACGTGAACGTGTGTATCACACGACCCGGCCGGCAGTCGCAGCTGCGGCCGCCGGGGATGCGGATGGAACGAAGATGCCGACACGAGCACTCAGCCGAACCAGGAACGCGCCACGGCGAATCCCGGCCGGTTGGTCACTTCAGATGCACGTTTCCGGTGCCCATGAGTCCGAGCACGCCGATGAGGATCAGATAAATGGCGACGATGTAATTGAGCAGGCGCGGAACAACGAGGATCAGGATGCCGGCGATCAGGGAAACGATTGGGGCAAGACTCAGGTTGAGGTTCATCAGCGCTCCGTGTTCGGTTATTGAAGATCGGGGCTGCACAGTAGCATTCCCGCCAGTCCAGGCTTACGGAATCATTGAATCGTTTGACCGGTGGTACGAACGCGCACAACGTGCCGGCCAGCTCAGTGAGGACGGGACCGCTGATGTAGCGGTTACGCGTTCCGATAGCGAACGTTACCTGTCCCGCCCGCGTGCCACAAACGCCGAAGCACGCACACGAAAGAGTGCACGTCAACGAACTGATCGCTTCGAGGGGCCTAAAGAAACTACTGCCTGTCCTTCACTTCGGACCCGGTTGAGCGTGGCTCCTCGAGGTGGTGGCGACAGGCATTCGGTTAGCACACGAGGGAGATTGAAATGCGCAAAACTTCCGCAGCCGCAGCACTGCTGGCGGTACCGGAGTCCCGGTCCAGCTCTGCACAGCAACCGGCTGTCTCCCCGCCCCCGAAAGCCGACCGCAATTAGTGGCGCTGCCCCGTCGACCACGGGTGCTCCTCGCGTTCTGCGCTAATTCCAGCTCGCGATGTGTTCGCGCACGCGAGCAGCATCATGGCGGAGCACCAGGGTCAGCAGCACTCTGCACTTCGGTCCATCGAGCCACGAAACCCGCAGTGCACCGCGGCGTTGCAAGTCGATCTCCCCACCTTCGAATCCGTAGGTCGAGGCCAGCGTTTCGCCGACTGCGCGCGAGGTGACGAGCACGGGCACCATGCGCGCGGCGCGCTCGATTGCATCCGCTGCGGCGGGCGAGGTGTGACCTCCGCCGAGACCCTGGACGACCACGCCATCGAACGCCGCATCGATCGCCGCATCGATAGCCTCACCCGCGTCATCGAAGCCGAGCTGCACGACCGCGACCCTGGCGGTGCGCGGCCGCGATGACAAGCTGATGCGCAGCCGCCTGGCGACGCGAGTCAATACGCGGACGCGATCCTCCACCACGAACCCAAGCGGGCCCGCCAGAGGCGAGGCGAACGTCGCCGGGTTGGCCGTATGCGTTTTGCGTACGAAGCGAGCCGCATGGATCTCGTCGTTCATCACGACCAGCGTGCCGAGGTTGTGGGTATCCGGCGACACCGCAACCCTGGCAGCGGCGAGGAGATTCGCAGGACCGTCGGCCCCCATCTGTGCGGGATGACGCATGCCGCCCACCACGACAACTGGCCGATCGGTTTGCACGATCAGATCGAGGATGAACGCTGTCTCCTCGATCGTATCGGTGCCTTGTGTGACGATGAAGCCCGCATAACCTTCTGCCGCGTCAATGGCGATCGCCAGCGATTCGATGTCTTCGAATGAAAGCTGCGCGCCAGGCACCTGCCGGAACGAACGTGGCTCGATCTCGGCTACCGGCGCGATCGCCGGTACTGCCGCCAGCAGATCCGCGCCGGTGAGTGTCGGCTTGACGCCGCTCTGCGCGTTGCCTGTCATGGCGATGGTGCCGCCGAGCGACAGCAGGAGGAGTTTCGGCTTTTCGGGGTTCATGTGGCCGCTCGCGCGCCAAACACATAGCAACATCGGGAAGAACGCGGCCGTCCCGAGCCAAAACTCACGCGCCGCGCGCCGGGAAGGCGGTGCCCTACCGCTTGAGGAAGATGTCGTTCCACACCCTGTCCCATTTTTCCGATTCATCGACGACGACGGTCGAATCAACAAGTGCGTACTGGAACTTGTTCAGCGTGGTCTTCACCTTGAGGCTCGACGGGACGCGCCCCAGCTTCACAAATAGCTCCTGCCCTTCCGGGGACAGCACGAAATCGGCGAACAACAACGCTGCATTCGGATGCGGCGCCTGGCGTGCAACGGCAATGGCTTGCGGCAGTGCCACGACTGGCTCCACCGCCACCCAGTCGATCGGCGCGCCTTTGCGCTTGAGCGCGTCGGCGTGCGAGTTGTAGACGGTCAGACCCACGGGAATCTCGCCCGCGGCGATCAGCTCCGATAAGAGGATGTGCCCCTTCCTGACATCAGGACGCATCTGACCGAGCTTGCGGAAGAACGCCATCCCGCGCTCCTCACCCCACAGCTTGACGATGGTCGCAAGCCACGCCCCGTCGTTGGCTTCGATGCCGAGGCGGCCCTGCCATTTGGGATCGAGAAAACCTTCGTAAGTGGCGGGAATGTCTTCCCTGCGCACCTTGTCGGTGTTGTAGCCGACCACGAAGAACTGCATGCGATCGGAGATCCATTGGCGGTGCGCAGGCACCGCGGAGGACGGCAGATCCGCGATATAAGGGCTGTAGAACTCCGACAGCAGCTTCTCGCGCATGAGGATCTCGAGGTCCGGCACGCCGTTGGTCTCGATGACATCCACGGTATAGCGCTTCGCCTGGGCTTCCGTGATGGTCCGTTGCAGGACCTTCTCGCTGACAGCGCGCCAGAGCTCGACCTTGACCCCGTATTTCTTTTCGAAAGCCTGCGTCAATGCACTCGATTCCGTGGGAGCCAGCGAGCTATAGACCACGAGCGTGCCTTCGAGCTTCGCCTTGGCCGCGAGGCGCTCCGCGCGGTCAGCGCCACGGTACATGTAGATCGCTTCATTGCCCGACTTCACATCGGGCGACGGCTGCGCATCGGCGATGCCACCCGCTGCAAGCCACAGCAACAACGCGAGCACGGCCGGCACTGCAAGCCCTTTCATGAAGCGCCTGTCGCACGCGGCGGTTGCGCGAGAAACGTGCATCAGTAGGCGATATTGACGTTCTTGATCTGGGTGTAGCTCAAGAGCTCGTCGAGCGAATGCTCGCGGCCGATGCCGCTGTCCTTGAATCCGCCGAACGGCGCTCCCTTGAAGCGCTTGCCGCCGTGGCCGTTGACCCAGATATAGCCGGCTTCGATCTCATCGGTGAGCCGCATCGCCGTCCTGATGTCGTTGGTCCAGATGTTGGCGCACAGCCCGTAATCGGTATCGTTCACCTCGCGCACCATGGTCGCTTCATCGTCCCACGTGAGCACGCTCATGACCGGGCCGAAGATCTCTTCGCGCTCGATCGTCATGCCGTGCTTCACGCCATCGAACACCGTCGGCTCGATGAAGTAGCCTTTGGCAAGCGCCGGATCGGCGCAATGCTTGCCGCCCAGCACCAACCCGGCACCTTCATCGCTGCCCGAGCGGATATAAGCCATCACGCGATCGTAGTGCTCGCGCGTGATCACCGGGCCCATCTGCGTATCCTCGCGCTCGGGGAGCCCGATCTTGATCTTGGCGATGCGTGTCGCGACGGCCTGCATGAAGGAATCGTGAACATCGCGGTGAACGAAGACACGGGAGTTCGAGCCACAGGACTGTCCCTGCGAAACGGTGAAGTTCATGCCCGCGACGGCGGCCGCGGCAGCCTTGTCGATGTCGACATCGGCGAACACGATCAGCGGATTCTTGCCGCCGAGCTCGAGGCTCACCGACTTGATGCCGGCACTTTGCATGATCGCGCGGCCCGTCTCCACGCTGCCGGTGAA
>JALYXY010000115.1 GCA_030946875.1 Pseudomonadota bacterium
TTGTGGTTCTCGCGGATACGCTTTTGAATGCGCGAGAGTTGCAGGCGCACGATATTGCCCAGCATCTCGTCCGAAAGCGGGTAATACGGAATCACCACCACGCGTCCCAGCAGAGCAGGCGGGAAAATCTTGAGGAGTGGCTCGCGCAACGCCTTCGCGAGCGCATCCGAGCTCGGCATGAGCTCCGGATCGCGGGTCATGCTCATGATGAGGTCGGTGCCCGCATTCGATGTGAGGATGATGACCGTATTCTTGAAATCGATGAAGCGCCCCTCCCCATCTTCCATCCAGCCCTTGTCGAACACCTGGAAGAAGATCTCGTGCACGTCAGGATGGGCCTTCTCCACTTCATCGAGCAAAACGACGCTGTAGGGTCTGCGACGTACCGCTTCGGTCAATACGCCACCTTCACCGTAGCCGACATACCCGGGCGGCGAGCCCTTGAGCGTCGAGACCGTATGCGCCTCCTGGAACTCGCTCATGTTGATCGTGATGAGGTTCTGCTCACCGCCGTAGAGGGTCTCCGCCAAAGCGAGCGCTGTTTCGGTCTTGCCCACGCCGGAGGGGCCACAGAGCAGGAACACGCCGATGGGCTTGCTCGGGTTGTCGAGCTTCGCGCGCGAGGTCTGGATCCGACGCGCGATCATCTCGAGCCCGTGCCGTTGCCCGATCACCCGGTGGTTGATCGTGTCGGCCAAATGCAGCACGCCCTCGACTTCGTTCTTCACCATTCGCCCGACCGGGATCCCGGTCCAGTCGGCAACCACCGACGCGACCGCCTGCTCGTCGACGGCCGGCAGGATGAGCGGACGCTCACCCTGCAATTGCGTGAGCTTCGCTTCGAGCGAGCGCAGTTCAGCCAGTGTGCTTTCCCGATCTTCGGGCGCCATCGTCGGAGCGGCAGTGCTCGCGCGTGGGGCTGCAGGCTCCACGACTGCAGACGCTGCCCCGCTGCTCGCACCTGCGGGTGCGCCCGTCGAAGCGGCTGCGTTGCCCGGTGCAGCACCGGATCCGCCACGGCCTTGCGTAGAGGCTGTCGCTCCTATTGCACCAGACGTGGGAGACGGCACATCCGTCGCACTTGCAGCCGGCGAATCGACGGGCAGCGCACCGTGCCGCAACTTGGCACGCAAATCGAGAATGGTATCGACCAGGGTCTTCTCTTCACCCCAGCGCTTCTCGAGCTCCTGCAGTCGCTCGTTCTCTTTAGCGATTGTCTATTCGGCGTTGCTCCGACGATCAGCAATGTTGACGCCCACGGCCTCCTCGCGGCCGATGATGTCCAGCTCGGTCTGAAGACCCTCGATGCGATGTCGGCAATCCTCGACTTCGGGCGGCGTTGAATGTTGACTGACCGCGACGCGCGCACATGAAGTGTCGAGGAGACTCACCGCCTTGTCGGGAAGCTGACGTGCCGGGATGTAGCGGTGAGAAAGCTTCACCGCGGCTTCGATGGCCGAATCGAGCAGCATGACGCGGTGATGCTTCTCGAGCATCGTTGCGACACCGCGCAGCATGCCTACAGCTTTGGCTTCGTCAGGCTCCAGCACCTGCACGACCTGAAAGCGCCGGGTGAGCGCCGGATCCTTCTCGATGTACTTCTTGTATTCGGCCCACGTGGTGGCGCCGATCGTGCGCAGCGTGCCGCGAGCCAATGCAGGTTTCAGCAGGTTGGCTGCATCCCCCGTGCCGGCGGCACCTCCCGCACCCACGAGGGTATGCACCTCGTCGATGAAGAGAATGATGGGCTTCGGACTCGACTGCACTTCGTCGATGACCTGCCGCAGTCGCTGCTCGAATTCGCCCTTCATGCTGGCGCCTGCTTGCAGCAGGCCGATATCGAGCGTGTAAAGCGTTACATCCTTGAGTTGAGGTGGGACGTCGCCGTTTGCGATCCGCACGGCAAAGCCTTCGACCACCGCGGTCTTGCCGACCCCAGCCTCACCCGTGAGCATCGGGTTGTTCTGCCGGCGCCGCATGAGAATGTCGATGATTTGGCGAATCTCGTCATCGCGCCCGGTCACGGGATCGATCTCGCCTTTTTTCGCACGTTCGGAAAGGTTGACGGCAAACTTTTTGAGCGCCTCCTGCTTGCCCATGCTGGCCGGCGCTATGGCGCCACTCGCCTCGCCCGGCTGCCCGTCCCCGAGATGGCTGCCGTCGTTGGCCGCGAGTTGTTCTTCGGGCGAGCCTTTGACGATCGACGGCAGCGCATCGGTCACGGCGTCCGGTGACAGCTTTTGGAACTCCTTGGAGATGCCGTACAGCACGTTGCGCAGCGAAGGCGTCTTCAGCAAGCCCAGCATGAGGTACGCGCCACGTACCTGGCTGTCCTTGTACATCAGCGAGCCATACACCCAGCCGCGCTCCACCGCAGTCTCGATGTGTTCGGAGAGATCCGAGATGGATGTTGCACCGCGTGGGAGGCGATCGAGCGCCTGCGTCAAGTCGGAGGCGACGCGGGAAGGATCGAGCTCGAAGTGGCGGATCATCCGATGCAGATCGCTGTCCTGCAGCTGCAAGAGTTGATGCAGCCAATGCACCAGCTCGACGTACGGATTGCCGCGCAATTTGCAGAACACCGTCGCGCTCTCGACCGCTTTGTACAGGATCGGGTTGAGCTTGCCAAAAAGTGCGACGCGGCTTATCTCGGACACTCAGGACTCCTTCATCGATGCGCGATTCAACAGCCCGTTTACCGCAGTGCAGTCACGCACCGCGTGAGTGACTTCGATCGCCGGCGCGGCGTATGGCGAGCCAGGCGTCACCGAGGCGCACGCCTCCCCCTAAACCAAAGGTCGAGCGTGCGCGATTCCCGTCCGCCCGTCAATGCGTGGCCAGAACACCCGGAAGTCGTCGCGTGAACGGTTTGCGCGAAAACGAAGTTGAGCGCTCCCTGTTCCCTTATGCATACGCAGCGGCTTTCGCGGAGGGCCGAGCGAGGATCGTCTCGTGATCGAGGACGAGATCGTCCGCATCATCCTGGCGCGTACGGGTGCCGAGCCATGATGTCCAGCCGAGACGCGTCATCCCGCCGAGCGCGGCACTTGGAACCTCCTCGCGCTTCAGCACCAGGCGCAAGTCCCATTGCAGCTCGAACCCAATGTAGTTGCGTAGCCATCCGAGCACCTGCATGAAGAAGCGTCCACCTGGCAAGTGCTGGTCGTACTCCGCGCGCGAGAGTGCTCCCATGCGCACCCTGAACCTGCTTTGCACGTCGGGCACGCTCGCGCCGGCCACAGCCCCAACTCCGAGCTGATCGGCCGGGCGGCCTCCACCAAGGCGCGTACGCTGCTCGGGTAACAACGTCAGCCAGTGACTCACCCATTGCTCGATCCCGACGGGCACGTTGAAAAACAGTTGCAGCAGGCGTTGGAGCCCCTCCGCATTGCGCGTCTCACGCACGAGGTGGCCGGCGCCGAAGAATTTTGCGTGATCGGGAACCGCGTCACGATTGCGAAGCGTCGGGTCGCCGAGATGGATAAGGCTCGCGATATAGCGGCTGAAGGAATCCCCGTCGTGCCCAGCGCCTGGATGGGCACCACGGTCGAGGCTGACGGTGGCCTGAGCATCTGCCCAGGCCCGATAGAAGAAAAGCGTGAAACGGTGGTGAAAGAGATCACAAAAGTGAACGAGCGTGGCGTCTCCGTGCACGCGAATGCGTTCGCGCGCATAGTCCGTGAGGTGGAGCGGGAGAGGTCCATTCGGTCCAAACAGGCCGAAGCCCAGAATGGACATGCGCGGCCGACCATTGGGCGCATTCGTATCGACTCGGGTGATCTGGGTGGGTGCGAATACGAGTGAGGGTTCCTGGCCGATACGAAGCGGCTCATCGCGCGGCCGCTGTGCCCGCCCAAGCGGCGGTCTCTCCGGATGCATTGCGTCGAGAACACGCAGGACATGCCACAAGTCATAACCGTGCGGAGCTTCCTGAACCGCTGAGAAAAACGTCTGGGCCTCGCGGCTCGGATCCACAACTGGCGCCAGCACGGTAGCGCTCGCCGGCTCGTCTGCGGCTCCGGCGGCGGCGTCCGTCTCCAAAGATCGCGTCATGCGACGGCTCGCTCGCCGGGACGGGGCGTCCATCGCGCGATCTCGCCACGTTGCAGTGACAACACCACCGTCTCGGTGAAGCTATTGAGACCCACGTGCCGTGCGAAGAAGTGTTCGAGCACCATCCCGAGCAGAAAACCTCCCGCACCGGCGAACACTGTTTCGTCGAGGGTTACCGTGAGCTCGACGCCACGACCGAACACGAGCGGACCGGGCCGGGGAATGCGCCGGGTGACGGGTCGTACCGCCAGCCGCTGAACGCCCTCGACCTGTCGACGAGATTGATCATCCGTCGCATACAGTCCGAGGAGACGCTGAACTGCGCTGGCGCCCTCTCGATCATCAACATCGGTCAGCGTCAGGTAATTCAAGCCCAGATGGCTGATCAGCTTCCACGTTGCATCCCGTTCGGCCACCGCTGCGCGCGGGCGCGACGGGCCGCGGATCACGCGCACACTTTCGACCGGCGCTGATGTGGTGAGCGTGAGGTCCGTGCGTCCACCAAGCGGCATCAGAACCGGCAGATCCCGATTGGTGCAAAGAGCATCCACCGTGAGCTGGCGAAGATCCGCCCGATACGGCGCCTCGGCCTGATCGACCAGGGAGAGGAACACCTCGCTTCCCAGATAGTCGGTGCGTGTGCCTTCGCGCCGGGCATGGTCGGACACGAGGCGCGGCTCGCGGCGCGCGGTGTAGTAACGCCCGAACGAGCCCGCATCTGCGGCCAGAGACCCATAGAATGGCCGGAAACTCTTCGGGTCCGTCTCTCCGGCCGAATGACCCAAAACCTCCGTAATCGAGTAAACCTCGAAGTCCCTTGGGCGCACACGGTCCATCACGACATGGTGCTCGAATTGATCCGGCAGCACTTGCAGACGGTCGCTGCGACGTCGGAATAGGTTCACCGCAGGCGTGCAGAAAAGACTGAACTGCTGCGCGTCGACCACACGCTCGAGTTCGGGCACGCTGCGATCCAGGAGGATTGCGATGTCGAGGGTGTCGCCGGCGATCGCCTTCGTGATTGGAGCGAGACCGGTGACGGATACGAAGTGATACCGCTCAGGAAACGCGAAGTACTCCTGCAGCAGTCGATATCCCTGAAACGAACGGGCCTGGCGTGGAAACAGCGCCTGCTCTTCGGCAAAGCCTTCGGGCACCATCGCGCTCGAAGGCAGGAAGCTGCACTGCTTCACCGGCCGTTCGGGCCCGCATACGATGATGCCCAACACGCGCGCGAGCAGGAGCTCGTGCAAACGTGCCGGCACTTCTTCGGATCCCGAAAGGAACCAGGTGAGACGCTCCAGTGAAAGTTGCTCGAGGGTGAGGCCTCCCGTACTGCGCAACCGAATTCTCAGGACGCCGCGTACCGGGCGATCGGTCGGATAACGCGCGACGGGCAAATCCGGTGTAGCGCCCGTAAGCGCGGCCTCCACCACCTCGAGAGGCCAGAGCATCACATCGTGCGCGGTCTGGAACTCGCAAGCAGTCTGCTCGCCTGCCGGAATCTGCCCCCTCAGTACAGTCCCGCGGGGAACGCGATATCCAGCGGCGAGGCTTGCTTCCGCGAGCTTCGGGTCGAGCCGCACGATTGCGGCGGACGGCGTCGGGGCGGCGTAGCCCGGGTACACCACTTCGAGCAGTCGCTGCGAAAATCGCGGAAACTCGGCGTCCATCTTGAGGCGCACGCGAGCCGCCAGAAAGGCCACACCTTCGAGCAAGCGCTCGACGTAGGGGTCCTTGACCTCGATGCCGCGCATGCCGAGACGAGCTGCGACCTTCGGATGCTCCTCGGCAAACTCACCGCCCAACTCGTGCAGATAGCCAAGCTCTTCGTTGAAGTAATCGATGAGTTGCTTGCGTCCCTCCATGTGCAGTCCTCAGGTACTCTCATCGCGCAGCACGACCTGCCCGCTTTCGACGTCGAGATTGGATCGCAGCAGCAGCTCGAGGGGATAAGGCAACGACCAGAGCTGGCCGCGAATTTCGAATGACAGCATATTGTGGTGGTCGAGTGAAGAGGTCGTGGTCACTCCGCGCACCTGGATCGTGTCGGGCAGTACCCTGGGTTCGAACGTGACGATCGCATCCCTGATGGCAATCTCCAGGTCCTGCCAGTCCACGTCTGCGATGCGCTGGCCCGAAAGCACCGGCACGCCATAGTTGAGAGTCGAGCGTCGGACCGCGGGGAAGTCGGTCAGGTCGAACTCCGATTCCATGTTGGTGGAATTGAGCAATGACGAGAGGTCGCGCAGCACCGCGGCGCGCAACCGTGCTCGGGTCATGGTTGCCTGCTGGGGTGCCTCCGTCGTCTTGTTCGGCTCATCGTCTGTAAGCCGATCGAGCAAAGCAGGTTGAAGGCGATCACGCGCCGCCTCCCGATCACCGGGTTTAGAGGCTGCCATCCGGGCGGGTCATGCCTGGGGCGTCTGCGACGGAGAGGAGCTCAGGTGGTTTCCGAACCGGATATCCCGCGTATCGAGGAGCGCGAGTTCATCATCGTCGGTCGCCCACATCCGCTGGCCCAAGCCGACGTAAGTCCCGGTTCCGCGTTCTTGCCACGTCGTCATGCGTGACAACTTCACCGCGTCATCATCGGCAGCGTGGCTCCCGACATAACGCGCAGGCACCAGCGCCAGTTGCGGTGCCCCGGTGACAAGCTCGAATTGCGCGGTCGCCCAAACGACATCTCGCAGGTCAACGGGGGCATCGATGTGCAGTGCAACGATCTGGTCGAATGGCACCCAATAGTACTTGCCATCGATGATGGCTTCGCAGACGGGCCCGAGACGCGAATCGGCGTCGCAGAGCCACTCGAAGGGCCTACCGTCCGCAGTGCCTGGTTTTGCGGGCGCCTGTTCAAACGCTTGTGCACGCAGATCCTCCGCCGCGGACACGTGCCCCCCCGCCAGCTTTTGGAGCGCATCCACCAGCAGACCCATCCAACCCGGCGGTTCGCCAAGAATCGACGGGGTGCGACGACCCGCGAAGACTTCTGTTCTGAAGGCTTCGCAACGAATGGCTTCCCTGTACATCTGCGCCATCGGCAGGGCGCCGGCGTCGAGCTGTGCCACAACCTGCAGCTGATTTAACGCGCGTTGCCAATCACCCTGAACCGCAAGTAACTGAAACAGGTAGGTGCGGAGCTTTGGGTCGTCCGGGTGTTCACGTACGTTGGCCTGCAATCGCTTGAGCTCTTCGCCGAGTCCGCCGGCAAGCTCGGGCAAACGTTGTGGATGCGTCAAGGGCGATTCTCCGGACGATTC
>JALYXY010000191.1 GCA_030946875.1 Pseudomonadota bacterium
GGCAGCGGCGCGAGAGCTTCATCGGCGTGACGAATGCACCGATGACGAATGCATCCTCGTCGATCCCCAGACGCTTGCGCTCGTAGACGACCGTCGGGCTCGGGGCAATGTGCCGGTAGGGATACACGCATCCTTCCATGGCCAGAAGCTGCTCGATCATGTGCTGCTGGTTGGCCGGGGTATCTGCGAAATGATCGGTGAGCTTGAAGTCGATGCTCGATAGACCCACCGCACCTGCGCTCGCCACATGGGTGATCTGCACGCGCGCGGGCTTGAGCGCCAGGATGCCCGGTTTTGCGCCGCGGGTGTGCGTCGAAAGATCCACCAGGATGTCGAGATCGTCTTCAGCAATGCGCCGCGCGGCCTCTTTGTCCGAAGAATGCGCAAGCACTTGGAAGCGGCTCCCGAGCGACCTGAACCGCGCGGTCCACTCGTCCTGTGTCGCGCTCAACGAATAGAAGCAGATGTCGAATTCGGCCCGGTCGTGCCGGTGCAACGCTTCCCACACCATCTTGCCCATCACGTGATTGCGCAGATCGGCCGAAAGGTAGCCCACGCGTACCCGGCCGGGGCTGCGTTCACTGTCGCGCGCAATCGGCGTGCCGTACACCACCCGGGCCGTGGCGTCGTAGGTTTGGTAGAAGCGATGCATGATGTCCGGCTCGAGGTCGAAGAAGAGCAGGAGGTACAGAAGCTCCTCGAGGCATTGCACCAGTTCGGCCGGGCTTGCAGTGGTGAAGCGCTCGCTGCGCAATCCGTCGAGATAGAGCTCCAGTCGCTCGAAATCGCCGAAGTGCTGGCATACCTCGAGCGCCTGCACGGCGAGCGGCAACGCATCGGGGCAGCGTGACTCGAACCGCAAGAAATTGGCACGCCATGCGTCCAGCCGTCCCGCGGCGAAGAGCACCTCGCCGAGATTCTTGTAAGCGGCTGAGTGAGTCGGATCCTGCCGCAATACCTGCGTGTAGGCCGTAATCGCCGGATCGGTTTGCCCCTGCTCCTGAAACAGAACGCCGAGGTTGAAATCCGCGGCGGATAGATCAGGTCTGAACGCAAGTGCCCGCTGATACGCGCGGGCCGCATCGTCATACCGGCGCAAGGTCTGCAGCGCGACGCCATGGTTGTAATGCGTCTCTCCGTCGGTCAGGTCCAACCGGGTGGCATGATCGAGCGTCGCGGCGGCGATATCCGCTTCACCGCGCGCGAGATGCGCGAGACCAAGCACCCGCCAGAGGTTCTTGTAACCCGGAACATCGGCGAGGTGGGACTGCGCAAGTTCCACCGCGAGATCCGCGCGACCGAGGTCCAGTGCGCACTGCGCAGCCGCGATTCGCGCATCGAGGAACATCGGTGCGATCTTCACCGCTGCAGCGAAATCAGCCAGGGCAGCTTCGAGGTCGTTCATCTCGCGATGCAGCACGCCGCGAAGGTGCAATGTGGGTGCGTGCGAGGGTTGCCACGAGAGCACCTCGCCGTAGCCACGCAATGCTTCTGCACGCTCTCCCGCCTGATGCCGGCTCACCGCGTCGTTGTACTTCGACGCAAGTTCGTCGGCTGCCGGCACGCGAGCCGTGAGCTCCGAATCGAGCATTGCGATGGTGCTTGCCAACCGGCCCGCAACGGCGTTGAGCGCCATTGTCTCGTCCACCAGCGGGGTGGCCGAGGCCAGGAGTGTTCCCTCAACTGTGCCGTCACCTGCGCCCTCGAGTGCGACCACGGTGCGCGCGGGTCGCGCCGCGAGAAACGGCCCTGTGGCCGCCTGCAAACCGCACGCATCGATCAGAACATCCAAATCCAACACGGCGAGCTGCTTCGCCTCGTGCAATCCAATCGTCTTCGGAAGATCCACCACCCGAGTCGCGAACGGCAGGGCCGAACGATCGAAATCGACAGGATCACCCATGACGAGAGTGGACCACTCGGCGCGTTCACCGATCTTTACGGGCAGCTGCTCGCCGAGTCGATGCATTACCGCCTGCGCATCCGACGCCGCGACCAGCACGGCCACGCGCAGCTTCATCCCGGGGGTACGATGCGGCCAGAGCAACGGCGTCGAGGGTGCGAAGGCTTGCACGCAAAGCGATGCATAGCGCTCGCCAAGCACCGCGGCCGTAGGGTGTCGGAGCCTGGCAGCCACGAGCGCAATCCGGCGCAACGCATCATGCTCGGTGAAACCATAGGCTCGGTGCTCGGCGAGTCGCAGAAGTGGCTCGCAGTGCGCGGCCGGCACGTCAGCCTGCAAACCGTTCTCGAGCGCGAGCGCAAGCAGAAGGGCCGGCGTCGCGACAGCGCTCTGCTGGCCGGCCAGCCGACTGCCGATGAAGTGAGCGAGCTGCGCACGTGGCGCGTCCATCGCGGTGCGATCGAGCGCGCCCGCGAGCGGACCTGCAAGCGAGGCGACGTTCAGAAGGTCGGGGTGGGTTTCGATCGCCTCGACGATCAGCCGCACGGCATCAGCGATCACGTGGGGCTCGCCACCGGTCGCGAGCCTCGACACCCCGAGCACCAGAAGGAGCGGAGCGATGCGTGGGAATTGCTTCAGAGCCGCGTCGGCAACGTGCGCGGCCTGCGCGAAGTCGGCCGTTGCCAGCGCGCCCTCGGCCAGTGCGAGATGTGACTGCAGACCCTTTGGATCGACGCGCACGGCGTCGCGCCAGGCGATGATCGCCTCGTTCAGCCGCCCAAGCTGCCACAGCACTTCACCGAGGTGAAGATGCGCTTCGCCGCTTTGTGCATCGGCGCGCACCGCCCGCCGGTAGCAGAGCATCGCATCGACGGCTCGCCCGGCATCCTGGTGAGCGCGGCCTCGGGCGAGCCACTGCGCATCGCGAGGTGTCACGGCTTCAATCGCGCCCGCAAGGCATCGCGCAGGGGACGCGGCGTTGCGACTCGCAGTGCCTTGCCGAGAGGCGTGCGGATGAGGGTGTACAGCGCACGGGTCGCGATGCTGCGTCCCGTGCCGTTCGGCGCTGGCGCGACGGACGCTGCCACTGGCGGGTTTTCTTCCGCCTCGGGCAGCGAGGTCCCGTTCTGTGCGGATCGGTTCGACTCCTGTGGCGGCGGGTACCACAAGCGGTAGCCGAGACCGTCGCGCAAGCGGATGGGTGCGAGCGGCCGCATCTCGTGCGAATCTGACGTGCGCGGTTGCACTCGGGCGTACACCGCGGTCGTGCGCGCCACCATGGTTGCTGGGGTCGGCTGAACGATGACTCGACCGCGCTCCCCTGCCCGCCGAAGCCCATCACGGTCGGCGAGATGGCTCAAGGCCACCTCGAGCATGCGATCTTCGCTGCGCCACTCCTGCGCTGACCATACCCATCCCGCATCGGTCCCGCGGACGCGCTCGGCAAGAGCCCCGATGGGCGGCACCAGTGCCGGTCTTCCGGCGACCCATGTCTCCGATAGCGTGAAGCTGAAGGTCTCGGGACCCGCCGACGGGAACATAACCATCTGCACTCGGTAATGATCGAGTAGCGCAGGCAAATCGCTCGCGCGGTAAGGTCCGTGAATGGTGAAGAGTGCGTCCTCGCTCTGCCAGGGCCCGCGTTCGCGATCCGTATAGCCGATCAGGACGAAGCGCACGCGCGCAGCGTTGGCCCGTGCAAGTTCGACCATGCGTTCGAGCCGACGCGCCCCCTTGTCCGGGCCGATCGCGCCGAGCACCGCAAGGGTCGGTACGTCGTCCGCAGGCATGAGAACAGTGAGGCGCGCGTTGGAACGTTGCGATCGTGCAGGACCGCCGTCCTGCAGGGCCCATGAACCGGGCGCGGCGTGCGGGATGACCTCGGGCGTGAGCGAAGGAAAATAGCGCGTGAGCTCGTCTGCCGCCCATTGCGTGGGCGCGATGATGAACGACGCTCGCTGCAGGAGCTTCTGATGCTTCGCCCTCCAGTCGACGATGTCGATGCCGGCGAAGCTCGATTGCGCGCCCAGGCACTGTCTGCAGTGGCCAGCGTCAGTCACTCCCCCGCAATACATGCCATCGCGGGCGAGGAACGTAATCGTCGGACACGCGAAATTCAGGTCATGAACGGTGTATCCGTACGCGATCGGAAGATCTTCCATGGCTTCGGCAAGACCTTCGCGACACCCCGAAATGTTGTGCAGATGAATGAGGTCGATCCCGAAGCTCGCGCAGATCCCGCCCACGAAATCGGCCCAGGGCTCGTTCTGCTGATGCTCGAGCTCATAGCTCCGCACACCGGCATCATCCAGGTGCTCTTCGAATTGCCACCGGTCGCCGACGGCGATCGCGAGGTAGTGGCGAAGCTCCCTTCGCGATGCATCGATGAGCGCGCGCACGTGATGCTCCGTACCGCCGCCATGGCCATGAATCACGTGCAGAACGCCGCGTCGTCGGGTGTCGTGCGCGCGCTGCTGCGAGAGCGCCGCCTGGCGCAACGGACGCAGGGGATCGGCCGCGATGAATTGCTGCACCATGGTCTCGTAATGCGGGTGGCGCGCGAGGAGGAGATCGAGGTTGCGCCTGCCGAGTGAGGATTTGTGATCCATGAACGATCGCCCGCCGAGGTGCAGCACGAACGCATCGTCGCAAAGCACGTTGCGATAGCCCACCGCAAAACCGCGCAGGCAAAGGTCGTTCTCCTCGCCGTACCCGCGACCAAACACCGGATCGAAGACGCCAATCGCATCGATCAGCGTTCGTTGGATGTACATGCAGAAGCCGACACCCGTGGGCAGGTCCGGATAGGTAGGGACGGCCGCACGCGCAAGCGCGGCGCGCACGAGCTCCGGATCAGCGTCATCGGGCCACGGGTTGTTCTGACAGAATTCAGGGAACGAGCAGATCTCCGCATTGTTGGAGAATGGGGTGATCGTGCCGAACGATGCATTGGTCGCCGCGCAGCGCACCAGAGCGTCGAGCCATCCCGCGGTGACGATGGTGTCTGAATTGAGAAGCACGACGTCCGAGCGGGAAAGCTGCATGCCGCGGTTCGCGGTCCCGATGAAACCCAGGTTCGCCTCGTTGTGCAGGAGCTCGACATGTTCCAGGTGCATCGCACGCACGCGCTCGAACACGCGACCCACCTCCGGATCCGGCGACGCGTCATCGATCAGCACCAGATGGTATGGATCGCGCGTGTGCCTCATCACACTGTCGATGCAACGCTCCACATCGAGCGGCGCGTTGTACACGGGTATCACGATGTCGATGCCCTGCAACGCGTGCGGGAGCGTCGCGGATGTCTGGTGAACCTGCGCAGGGGAGCGCATCAGCCGCCCACCACGCGTCTGAACAGCGAGTGCGCCCGTACCCAGGGCAGTTGCAGCCACCAGCGCAGTGACTGCCGATAAAGGATGATGCGCTCCTGCGCCGCGACGGCGGCCTCGATGCGCTCCATCTCACTCTGCGCGACCGATAGTCGACGTGCGGAATCGGCGAGGCTGTCCTGCATCTCGTCCAGACGGCTCTCGGCCTGCCGTGCGCCCTCCTCGAGCGCACGGATCTGCGCTTCGCCCTTCATGACCTGCTCGTGTGCAGCGACGAT
>JALYXY010000213.1 GCA_030946875.1 Pseudomonadota bacterium
GCGCGGTGCAGTGCCTGCAAGCAAAGCATCGATGCTGCCATCGAGCGCGATCTCGGCGGCGACGGTCACCTTCTCGAACACGTCGTGCGCGGTGTCGTCGCGAAGGATCGGTACCGCGCATTGACTGACGATGTCACCGCGGTCGGGCTTGGCGGTCATGTAGTGCAGTGTCGCGCCCGTTTGCCGCTCCCCGTGGAGGACCGCCCAGTTCACCGGGGCGCGCCCGCGGTACTTCGGCAGGAGCGACCCGTGCATGTTGAGGGCGCCACGCCGGGCCGCTTCGAGGAGCGGTGCCTTGAGAATCTGCCGGTAGTAGAACGAAAACGCAAAATCGGGCGCGAGACCGGAGATGCGCGAGGTCAGCGACGCCTCGTTCACGTCTTCGGGGGTCGCGACCGGGAGCTCGTACTCGGCCGCCGTGCGGAGCACCGAGCCGAACCAGATGTTCTCTCCCGGATCATCGCGATGCGTGACCACGAGCCGTACGTCGACATCGTGCGCGAGCAGCACCTTGAGGCAGCGCACGCCCACGTTGTGATAGCCAAAAACGACGGCGGTGGATCGAGAGCCCGATGTCTTGCGCATCAGGCGTCGCGACGCGTCACGTAGACGGGGGTGGGCGACGGTGCTGACGAATCCTGTGTCTCGCCGCGCTCCAGCACGGCGCGAATGGTATAGCGCGGACGGTCGCGTACCTGCTGGTAGATACGTCCGACATACTCGCCGACGAGGCCCAGCCCGAACAGCACCATGCCGATCAGGAAGAACGCGAGGATGTCGCGGTCCCAAAGCACATTGAGCATGCCCTCCCACTCGGTGAAGAACAGTCGATACATCATCACGATGACGTACATCAGCAGCGCCACTGCAGACACTGCCATGCCGAACATCGAGAACATCTGCAGCGGCACGAGCGAGAATCCCGTGATGAGATCGAAATTGAGTCGGATCAGCTTGTACAGCGAATATTTCGAATCCCCTGCAACGCGCTCCTCGTGACCCACCTCGACCTCGATCGGTCGGCTGGCGAACGTATAGGCCAGTGCCGGGATGAACGTGCTGATCTCGCGGCTTGCAGCGACGGCATCCACGATGTCGCGGCTGTAGGCGCGCAGCATGCATCCCTGGTCGGTCATCCTGATGCGCGTGGTGCGCTCACGCAGGCGATTCATGGCGCGCGAGGCAGTGCGTCGCCACCAGGAGTCCTCGCGTGTGCGCCGTACGCCCCCGACGTAATCGTGCCCCGCGCGCATCGCGTCGAGAAGCTTGCCGATCTCCTCCGGCGGGTTCTGCAGATCGGCATCCATCGTCACGACCTGCTCGCCGCGGCAACGCTCGAATCCCGCGATGATGGCCGTGTGCTGCCCGTAGTTCGCGGTGAAGAGCACCACGCGTGTCACGTCGGGCCGGCGCTGGAATTGCTCGCGCAGCACCGCCGCCGACCGGTCGCGACTGCCGTCGTTGACGAAGATCACCTCGTAAGCGCAACCGAGCGCGTCGAGAGCCGGATAGAGCCGCTCGAAGAGCGCCGGAAGCCCGGCTTCCTCGTTGAAGACGGGAATTACCACCGAGAGCTGCGGCATCGGGGAGCTCAGCACGCCGCCTCGCGCAGGACTTCGGCCACCGCAGCGCAGACCCGGTCGACGTCGCTGTCGGTCATGGTCGGAAAGAGCGGCATCGTCACTGTGGAATCCGCAATGTGCTCGGTGTTGGGAAGATCACCGCGCTGGTAGCCGAGGTGCGCGCACGCAGTCGTGAGATGGGCCGACTCGTACGATACGCCCGTGCCGATGCCGCGCGCGTCGAGGGCCTGCCGGAATCCCTTACGATCCAGGCGCATGTTCGCAAGCGCGAGCAACGGTGCGAACATGTTCCAGCTATGGCCCGCTTCATCGCCGGCGTGGCCACGCACCGGCAGCTCGCATTCGGGCGTCGCGTGCCACGAAGCGAAGTAGCGCGCGACCAGCCCGCGGCGGCGCGCATTGAATTCTTCGAGTCGTGCAAGCTGCGCAACGCCAATGCGGGCATTGACGTCGGGCAGATTGAACTTGCCGCCCGGAAGCACGCAATCGCGCGTGCCATCGGCAAGCCGCTCGATGCCGTGAAAGCGCAGCGTCTCGACGCGCCTGGCCTCGGCTTCCGAGCTCACGACGAGCGCGCCGCCTTCGATGCTCGTCATGTTCTTGTTGGGATGGAAACTGAATACGACGAGGTCGCCGAAGCTTCCAATGCGTTTGCCGCGCCACGACGAGCCGATGGCCAATGCCGCATCCTCGATGACGCGGAGCCCATGCCGGTCGGCGAGCGCATACAAGGCGTCCATGTCGACCGGAAGGCCCGCGAAGTGGGTCGGCATGATGGCGCGAGTGCGCGAGGTGATCCGCCGCTCGACCACGCCGAGATCGATGTTGCGCGTACTCCGCTCGACGTCGACGAACACCGGAGTGGCGCCCACCTTGAGGATCATGTTCGGTGCGGCGAAAAACGTCTGTGCCGGCGTGATCACTTCATCGCCCGCGCCGATGCCGCAAAGCTGAAGGGCAACTTCGAGTGCAGCGGTAGCCGAGGACAACACGCGGACCGGACGTCCGCCGTGGTACTGCGAGAGTGCCGCCTCGAATGCCGCAACCTGGGGTCCGCTCGTGATCCACCCGGAGCGCAGTACGTCGCCTGCACCGGCGATCGTCGCCTCGTCGAGAGTAGGCCGGGCAAATGGAAGATACTGGCTCGGGCTCATGCGCTCCTCGCCACGAGCCATACGCCGACCATGATGAATCCGATTCCCATCCAGCGAGTCACGGTGACGTTCTCGCCGAGGAGGTAATGCGCGAGCACGGCATTCACGACGTAACCGATGGAGAGCAAGGGATACGCCACCGACACCGGCACGCGCGACAGGCCGAAGATCCAGACCACGACGCTCACCCCGTAGAGGGCGACACCCAGGATGAAGTGAACCTGCGTCAGCATGAGCCACAGGGTTCGTCCCCAGTCGGCACTCGTGAGCGACAACACGCCGGTGGCGTTGGTGCCGGCCTTGAGCAAAAGCTGGGCGCCCGCATTGAGAAGGACGCCCGTCAGGAGCAGCGTGAGCGCGGTGAGGCTCATCGGCGACTCACGATCGCACGGCGCGTGTCGCGGGCGAGGAGCCGCATCGGCAGGCCCTGCCGCGTCAGCGCGTCGTATTCGTCGGGCGACATGATGGCAAAACCGTGTGGCAATGCTGTCCACAGCGGAATCCACTCCCGCACGTTCGGCACCGCGAGGCGCGGTTCCGCAGCGATGCCGAGGGCGAGCTCGTCCCCGAACTCCACGAGGGTGGTGGTGCGTCTCAGATAGAAGGCAACCGTCTGGTCGTACATGCGGACCTGGTAGAAGGGAATGTCGGTGCGCGCGAGCCCCGGGTTGTCACCCACGCGTGCATCGGCGACCCTGAGGATATCGTAGGCGGATCGCATGGCGCCAAAGCTGTCGAGGCCCGCGACCACCGTTTGGGTCGCGAGCAGCGTGGACAGCGCAAGTGCCGCGGCGCCTGCGAAGCGATGTCGCGCGTCAGCATGCCTCAAACACCAGGTTCCCACGACTCCGCCGACTGCCGCGGCGACGAGCGCGGATCTCACGAAGAATCCGAACCGGAGCAGTGCCTCGTTCGGCTGTCGATCGTCCGCGAAGGGCGCCGAGAGCTGCGGATACGCCACCAGAGCGACCACTGCCAGGATCACCCCGACGACCGTCAGTGGCAGAACGGCACGAACCAATGCGCGCGGGTCGAGTCGCAGCAGCAACGCGCCGGTGACCAACCCGAGCGCCGGAAACATGGGCAGGATATAGGACGGCAGCTTCGAGCTCGAGGCGCTGAAGAACACGAACACGAATGCGGCCCAGATGAGCGCGAACCGCGGCCAGCTGAAGCCGAGTGCATTGGGCAATCCTTCGCGCCAGATGCGCCGCACGTTCATGAGCAGCAGCGTGATCCATGGGAGTGCGCCGACGGCGAGCAGCGGTACGAAATACCACACGGCACCGGTGCGCCGATGCTCGGTGGTGAGGAATCGCGCGAAGTGCTCGTGCACGAAGAAGAATTGCGCGAACTCCGGGTTGGCGCGCGACACCATCACGAACCAGGGCGCTGCCAACGCGAGGTAAATGAGTAAGCCGCTGAAGAGGTGCAGCCGTCGCCACAAGGCATAATCGCGCGCGACGAGCGTGTAGATGACGAGCGATCCGGCGGGCAGCACGACGCCCACGAGCCCTTTGGTGAGCGTTGCGCCGGCCATGGCGGCCCAGGCGATCCACATGGCCAACCGGCGTCGCTCTGCGCTCGCCGAGTTCTGCTGCGCAACCACGAACCCCGCAAAGGCGATCGCGAGGAGCGCGGAGAGCATCGCATCGAGGGTGAGAATCTGCGACAGCGCCACCTGCCACAACATGCCGGTGGTGGCGAGGCCGGCGCTCCATCCAAGCGCTGCGCCGCCGATGAAATATCCCGCAGTGGCGATTGCCGCAATCCCGAAGAGACCCGCAAGCGCGGGCCACAGCCGAGCCGTGGATGCCGATGCACCGAATGCATCGAAGGTTGCGGCCGTGAGCCAGTACTGCAGCGGAGGCTTCTCGAAGTACTTGAGACCGTTGAGGCGTGGTGTGAGCCAGTCCTTCGTCTGCGCCATTTCGCGGGCGATCTCGGCATAGCGGCCCTCATCGGGATGCTGCAGGACGCGATGGCCGATGTTCACGAGCCACAGGCTCATGATCACGAGCACGATCAGGAGGCCTGTCGTGCGACTGGGAACAAAGGACTCGGGCATGAGATGGGTGCGCAGTGGACCGGCGCCGCGCGGCCGTGCCTTTGCGGGACCGTTCGAGGCTGCGTCGGGCCCGATGTCGGGCGGCGCATTTTACAGCGCAGCCGCGCCCCTGCCGAGGCCGGCCTGCTAACCTTGCGTCGGGCGCGCCGTGCTTCGCGCAGACTTGAGAGGATCACGATGGCCGAGCTCATCGTGCGGCGGGCTGACGAGAAGGACCTTCCGGGCGTGATCGCCCTCGCGGGCGCCGTGTGGCGGACGCATTACCCGGGCATCATCTCAGACGAGCAGATCGAGTACATGCTGGCTCGCGGGTATACACCGGAAGCGCTGGGGGAGTTCGTCAGGGGCTCGAAAGCGGGGATCGACCTTGCTTCTGTCGGCGACGTGGCGGTGGGGTTCGCGGCATGGCTCGCGGTAGCGGGTCGACCGGAGCTCAAGCTCGACAAGCTGTACGTCGACGCCTCGCATCAACGACAGGGCATCGGCCGCCTGCTCATCGACGCCGCATGCGCGCACGCCCAACAACTCGGCCTCGCCCGCATCGTGCTGAACGTCAACAAGAAGAATGCCGTGGCCATCGCGGCGTACCGCAAGCACGGCTTCTCGATGCGTGACTCCGTCCTGATCGACATCGGGGGTGGTTTCGCCATGGACGATTACGTGATGCATCGCACGGTATGATCGCGCGCCGCACCGTGTCCTCACCCTCAGCCGAATTCGCGTGGCCGCCAGAAAAGCCCGCGTGTGCTCGTCACTTCGAATGATCCCGCTCAAGCTCTACGACAATTACACCCGGTCACTGCGTGACTTCGAGCCGCTGTCGGCGGGCGAGGTGGGCATGTACACGTGCGGGCCGACGGTGTACGACTACCAGCACATCGGAAACTTCCGCACGTTCCTGTTCGAAGACCTGCTGAAGCGCGTCCTGACGTGGAATGGCTACGACGTGCGCCACGTGATGAACATCACCGACGTGGGTCACCTCACGTCCGATGCCGATACGGGCGAGGACAAGATGGAGAAGGGCGCGCGGCGCACCGGCAAGAGTGCCTGGGAAATCGCGCAGCTGTACACCGACGCGTTTGTCGAGGACATGGCGCGTCTCAACATCGTGCCCCCGACGATCCTTTGCCGCGCAACCGATCACATCCCCGAGCAGATTGCATTCATCGCCGACATCGAGAAGAACGGCTATGCCTATCGCACGGCCGATGGCGTGTACTTCGACACCTCGCGCCAGCCGGACTACGGCCACCTGGCGCGCCTCGACATCAATGGCCTCGATGCGGGCCGGCGGGTCGATGTCGGCGAGAAGCACCATCCGACGGATTTCGCGCTCTGGAAGCTTTCGACCGCCGGCGAGCGCCGGCAGATGGAATGGGACAGTCCTTGGGGACGCGGTTTTCCAGGCTGGCACATCGAGTGCTCGGCGATGGCGCAGAAGTACCTCGGCGACCTGTTCGACGTGCACTGCGGCGGCGAGGATCACATTCCCGTACATCACACGAATGAAATCGCGCAGACGGAAGCTCGCGTCGGCACGCGGCTCGCCAACTTCTGGATGCACGGCTACTTCCTGCTGGAGAACGACGCCAAGATGGCCAAGTCCTCCGGCGAGTTCCTGCGCGTCGGGGCGCTCGTCGAACGCGGCTATGACCCGCTTGCCTTTCGATACCTGTGCCTCACGGCGCATTACCGCACACAGCTCAATTTCACCTGGGAAGCGCTCGATGCCGCGGCCACCGGACTCGACCGGATGCGCACGGCCTTCCATGGTCTCGCACGCGACGACAGTGAGCCCGACGCTTCTGCGGTCCGGCGCTTCACCGAGCACCTCAACGACGATCTCAACCTGCCCCGCGCTCTGGCCGTCGCCTGGGAGGCTTTGCGGGGAGGGGATCTTCCGCCAGCGGTGAAGCGCGCAAGCCTGGCTGCCTTCGATCGCGTTCTCGGCCTCGGCCTCGAAGCCTGGGTGCCGCGGCAGGACGAGGTTCCGCCCGAGATCCGGGTCCTGGCAGACGAGCGCCTGGCGGCCCGCCAGGCTCGCGACTGGGCGGGCGCTGACCGCCTTCGGGCCGAGTTGCACGCGGCG
Organism: Pseudomonadota bacterium; assembly: GCA_030946875.1. Lineage (GTDB taxonomy): Bacteria > Pseudomonadota > Gammaproteobacteria > Burkholderiales > Casimicrobiaceae > CAIWHR01. Next base: position 6,898 of record JALYXY010000213.1, read on the forward strand.
GGCTGGGAGATGGCAGACCAGCCCGGGGGCTTCGAGCTGCGCCGTCGCTGAGCGCTCCGTCCCGCAGCCCGGTCCTGCAGGCACGACTGCACCCGCTGAAATTGCCGCAAGCTGCCCCAGCGGCGCATCCTGTCGCGCGCGCCGCACGTTTACTCCGCTTTTGCCGTCGCTCGTCGCCTGCCCGTCCGCTGGTGGGCCGAGACGACTACCATGGTCCGATCCTGCCTGCCCACGGGCGCGAATCCAGATCGCCCCGTCGGCACATCAAAAGAGCAGGAACGCAGGCAGACGCCTGCAGGCGAAGAAAAACGGGGAGGCGCGATTGAATAGCTACAAGCCTGGGGTTTCGGTCAACATCATCGGCGGCATCGCTGCCGTTGTGGCGACGATAGCCACCCTCGGCATTGCGGTGATGGTGCCGGTGCAGGTGTCCTCGAGCGTCCAGTCGCGCGCCGGGTCCCCGGCGTCCACGCAGGCGCCGCAGGTCGACGTCGCAGCCGCCCGGTATCGCATCGAGGTGATCGGCTCGCGCAAGAACGCGGCCTGATTCACCCGCAAAAAACAGCTCACATTCCAACGACGGCCCGACGCGACAGCGCAGGGCCGTTTTCACATCGGCGGGCGCATGCGAGGAGCCGGCGCACAAGCCGTCTGTTCCTGGCGAGCTGGCGCTCTGGGGCCGAGCCTGTCGCTCCGCACGCGCGTGACGCTCGTATTACGTGGCGGAGGCCGGTGGTACGAGGCGAGTCCCGTTTCGTCGACGGCCAGCGCCGTTTCGCACCGCGTTTTCCGTCATCCGTCGCGCAGCCGTTGAGCGCAGCGCTCGAGATTCCTACGATGCACTCCTGAATGCGCAACACAGCGCATCAGAGGTGAATCCAAATGCGCAAGACACCGCATCGAAGAGTCACCGTAAACGAAAACTGCGCGCACTGCGCAACCGAGGAGCAAAACATGAAACGCTACCCCCAACAGTCGACCGTCTCCATCATGGGCGCGCTCGGCGCTGCGCTCGCGACCGCCGTCACGATCGGCATCGCCGTGCTGGTGCCCGCGAAGCTCTCGCCCGTGAACGACAGTGTGGTGTCGGCTGCCGCGCATACCACTGAGGCCGCGCCGATCGAAGTGGTGATCGCGCCCTCGCGCATCGAGGTCATCGGGTATCGCACCGACCACACAGCGGCCGTGGGTGCCGGGGTCGAAGGCGTGCAAGCGCGCGCAGCGACGGCCGGGCGCAAGTCCTAGTTACGAAACATCAGAACATGCGCTGGACGGCGCCACTGTAGACGATGGGCCCCGTCGGCAGGCCGCTCGGGGAACCGCCCGCGGGCTCGAGCGTGAGGGCGAGCGAGGGTGAGTCGCGCAGCACCACTTCTGCGGGTCCGGGCAAGGTGACGCGGGCAATTCCGGAGGCGGGCACGACACCCAGCGAACGCGGGCTTTGCCCCTCGGGCAGCGCCCACAGCTCGAGGCTCCGGTCCGCCGCCACATCGACGGTTGCGATGGCCTTCACCAGCAGGATCCGGCTGCCGCGGGTTGCCGAAGCAACGAATGCGGGTCGCGCGTCCTGCCCCGCCAGCATCACGACCACGGGTGCGGGCTCCTCGCGCGGGGTTGCCGTCAGCAGCACCCCCAATCCGACAGCAAGTGCGAATCCAGCGGTGGCCAAACCTCGCCAGAGCCCGAGGCTGCTCCACCAGGAGGTACGCGCGGAGACGGGCGCGGCATCGCCGATGCCCAGACGTTGCCGGATCGACTGCCAGACACGCGGCGCTGGCGTGACCGCAGGCACCGCCTCTGCCAGCCCCGCGAGACGATATTCCCAAGCCCGCAAAACCGTCGCCACGCGCGAATCGCGCCGTGCAATCGCATCGAGCCTCCGGCGCGCCCGCAGCGTGAGCGTGCCGAGCGCGTACTCGGCGGCGAGCGCTTCGAGACGTGGGCTGCGGTCGGGGCGGCCAAGATCCATGATCGTCAGTGAACGTAGCCGGAATGATCGAGACACTGCCGAAGGCGCTCCAACCCCCGACGCACCCAAGACTTGATCGTGCCGAGCGGCTGGCGCAGCTGCGCCGCGAGCTCCGCATGCGTGAGTCCGCCGAAGAAGGCGAGGGCAATCGCCTGTTTCTGCCCCCCCTCCAGGGTTTCGACGCAGTTGCGCACGCTCTTTCCTTCGGCTCCCGTGATCAGCATGTCAACAGGCGTTGGACTGTCGGCGGCGAAATCCATTGCGGGTTCGCCCTCATGCTCGGCGTCGCGGGTCATCGACACCGTATCCAGCTCGCGCTTGCGCAACTGATCGAGGCAACGATTGCGCACGATGCTCGTGAGCCAGGTGAGCGGCTGGCTCTTGCTCGCCGCGTAGGTGCCCGCGTGATGCCAGACGCTCACGAAGGCTTCCTGCAGAACCTCTTCGGCCGCTGACCGGTCGCGCAGCATGCGCAGTGCGACGCCGTAGAGCGGGCCGGAGGCTATGCGATAGAGCTCCGCGAAGGCGGTCTGATCGGCAAGCGCCGTCCGAGCGAGGAGCTCAGCCAATCGAGCATTGCGATCCGTTGTGGTCGTGGCCATGGAGCCTTATACGGTGGTGAGGGTGTTTTGGACGCCGGGACGCGCGAGCGGCGTCAGGGCGCCCGCTTGCGCTGCCACAGCACATCGCCGCCCCCGCCGACCCGGTTGAGCGTGCGGGCGAGGACGAACAGGAGATCGGAGAGGCGATTGAGATAACGCCGCGAGACCTCGCTCACGGCTTCGATCGCGCCCAGCGCTACCACTGCGCGCTCGGCCCGACGGCACACCGTGCGCGAGACATGCGCAAGCGCCGCCGTGCGTCGCCCTCCCGGCAGGATGAACTCCTTGAGCGGCGGCATGGGTGCATTGAACCGCTCGACGGCTTCCTCGATGCGCGTGACATGCTCGGGTGTGACCGCCCGATGCCCTGGGATGGAAAGCTCACCGCCGAGATCGAACAGATCGTGCTGCACTTCGAGCAGGCAGGCTGAGACCTCCTGAGGAAGGTCTTCTGCCAGGAGCACCCCGATCGTTGAGTTGAGCTCGTCGATCTCGCCGATCGCTTCGATGCGCAGCGAGTCCTTGGAGGTGCGGGAGCCATCACCGAGTCCGGTGGTGCCGGCGTCCCCGGTGCGAGTCACAATTCTGGAGAGTCGATGGCCCATGCTTGGTTCTTGGATTTCCGGCGCAGCATACGAGATGGAGGCTTGTGGGGCAACCCTGCGTCGAAGGAAAGGGCGCAGTATCATCGCCGCAAACGCCGAGCCGGGCGTGAGCTCTTTTCCCCCGACCCGCCAGCCCCATGGATGCCTACGACCGCGACCTCGACCGCAACCCCGCGAATTACACACCGCTGACGCCCGTTTCGCTCATCGCGCGCACCGCTTTCGCCTATCCGGAACATGCGGCGGTGATCCACGGCGAGCGGCGATATACATGGAGCGAAACGTACGCACGCAGTCGCAGGCTCGCCTCTGCTCTGGCGCGCAGCGGCATCGGACCGCGCGATACCGTCGCCGTGATGGCCGCGAACACGCCCGAGATGGTCGAGGCGCATTTTGGGGTGCCAATGACCGGCGGCGTGCTCAATACGCTCAACACGCGCCTCGATGCCGACGCGATTGCCTTCATGCTCCGTCATGGTGAAGCAAAGGTGCTTTTGACCGACCTCGAGTTCGCGCCGACCATTCGAGCCGCCTTGCAGCAGCTGGAAACCAAACCTTTGGTGATCGACATCGTCGACGCGCAGGCTCCTTCCGGCGAGCACCAGGGCACCACCGATTACGAGCGCTTCATCGAAGAGGGGGATCCGCTCTTCGACTGGCAACCCCCCGTCGATGAGTGGGAGGCGATCGCGCTCAATTACACTTCCGGCACCACGGGCAATCCCAAAGGCGTGGTCTATCACCATCGCGGCGCCTACCTCAATGCGCTGTCGAACATCATCGACTGGGGCATGCCGAGGCACGCGGTGTACCTGTGGACGTTGCCGATGTTCCACTGCAACGGCTGGTGCTTCCCATGGACCATCGCTGCGAATGCCGGCACCAACGTCTGCCTGCGACGCGTCGATGCGAAGCAGATTTTCGATCTGATCCGCGAGCACCGTGTCACGCACTACTGCGGCGCGCCCATCGTGCACAACGCGCTCATCAACGCCCCCGCGCAGTGGAAGAACGGGATCGACCACGTCGTGCATTGTCTGGTCGCAGGCGCTGCACCGCCAGCGGCCGTAATCGAGGGCATGGAGCGGATGGGCTTCGACATCACGCACGTGTATGGCCTCACCGAAACCTACGGACCCGCGGCCGTGTGCGCGAAGCATGATTCCTGGAGCACGCTCGAAATCGGGGCCCGCACCCAGCGCAACGGGCGGCAAGGCGTGCGCTACACCTGCCAGGAGGGGATGACCGTCATGGATGGCGAGACCATGCACGAGGTACCCCGAGACGGCGATACCATGGGTGAGATCATGTTTCGCGGCAACATCACGATGAAGGGGTACCTCAAGAATCCTGCGGCGACGGCCGAGGCATTCGCCGGTGGCTGGTTCCATTCGGGAGATCTCGCGGTGCTGGAGCCCGATGGTTACGTCAAGATCAAGGACCGATCCAAGGACATCATCATCTCGGGCGGAGAGAACATCAGCTCGCTCGAGGTCGAGGACACTCTGTGCAGCCATGCCGCGGTGCTTGGCGCCGCCGTCGTGGCCCAGCCGGACGCCAAGTGGGGTGAGTCGCCTTGCGCGTTCATTGAGCTCAAGTCTGGCGCGCAGGCCACCGAGGCCGAGCTGATCGAGCATTGCCGCGCTCGGCTTGCGCGGTTCAAGGCGCCGAAACGCGTCGTCTTTGGCGAGCTGCCGAAGACCTCCACCGGCAAGATCCAGAAGTTCCTGCTCCGGGAGCTTGCACGCTCGACGAGCGCGATCGAGTGAGGATTGCATGAATGCACCGCTTGAAGCCGGGCTCGACGCGCCGGTATTGCGCGAGGATCGCGAGGGCATCGCAACGCTCACGCTCAATCGGCCTGGTCAATTCAACGCGCTCAATGGGGCCACGCTCGACGCGCTGCAGGGTCACCTGGACGACATTGCCGGCACCGATTCGGTCAGGGTGGTGGTGATCGCCGGGGCCGGGCGCGCGTTCTGTCCCGGTCACGATCTGAAGGAAATGCTCGCCAATTGCAACGAGCCTTACGTGAGCGAGCTCTTCGCGCGTTGCTGTCAGGTCATGCAGACGATGGGGCGGCTGCCGCAACCTGTCATCGCGAAGGTCCATGGCATCGCCACGGCCGCAGGATGCCAGCTCGTGGCCGCGGCGGATCTGGCAGTCGCCAGCGAGGACGCGCAGTTTGCGACGTCAGGCATCAACTTCGGCCTCTTCTGTGCGACGCCGGGGGTGCCGCTCTCACGCAACATCTCACGCAAGCGCGCGTTCGAAATGCTGCTGACGGGCGCCTTCATCGACGCGCCGACCGCGCTCGCATGGGGCCTCGTGAACCGCGTGGTGCCCGCAACGGCACTCGACGCGGCGACCGAGAGTCTCGCCAAAGCGATGATGGACAAGCCCGCTACCGTCGTCGCCGCGGGCAAGCGGTTCTTCTACACGCAGCTCGAGCAGCCGCTCGCCGAGGCCTACGATGGGGCCGCCCGGGAGATCACCCGCGGCATGCTGGCGGAGGAGGGCCGCGAAGGTGTGGGCGCTTTCGTGGAGAAGCGCAAGCCGCGCTGGAAGGTGTGAGTCGCGGCGGGGAAGGGCAGATTTCGTTGCCAATGCCGCCAGGGTTCGCGCATAATCCGCCGACTTTGCACACCCGGCCCACACCTCCAATCCAGCCTCTCGCCAGTCCGGGCGACCTCGACGGCCCACCGGTGCGACCTTGACCGTGGACGATCGCTCGTCCGGCGACACCATCCTCGAGACGAAGAACCTCACCAAGGAGTTCAAGGGCTTCGTTGCGGTCAAGGACGTGAATCTCTCGGTCTTGCGCGGCACCATTCACGCGCTCATCGGGCCGAACGGTGCCGGCAAGACGACCTGCTTCAACCTGCTCACGCACTTCCTGACGCCCACCCGCGGCCAGATCTTCTACAAAGGGCGCGACATCACCGGCTCGCGTCCGGCCTCGATTGCACGTATGGGCCTCGTGCGCTCGTTTCAGATCTCGGCGGTGTTTCCCAACCTGACGGCGCTCGAGAACGTGCGGGTCGCCCTGCAGCGGGCGCGGGGGCACTCCTTCGACTTCTGGCGCTCGCGGCGGGTGCTCGACCGGCTCGTGCCTCGCGCGCAGGAACTTCTCGAGTCGGTCGGGCTCGCCCAGGCCGGGCATGTTCTCGCAGGCGAGCTCGCGTATGGCCGCAAGCGCGCGCTGGAGATCGCCACCACCCTCGCGCTCGAGCCCGAAATGATGCTGCTCGACGAGCCGACCGCCGGCATGACCCACGAGGATGTCGAGCGCATCTCCGCGCTCATCAAGAAGGTGGCGGTGAACCGCACGGTGCTCATGGTCGAGCACAACCTCTCCGTCGTCTCGACATTGTCCGATCACATCACCGTGCTTGCCCGCGGTGAGATCCTGGTGCAGGGCGACTACGCCACCGTGTCGAGGCATCCGGCCGTCATCGAAGCGTACCTGGGGCAACCGCATGCCTGACGAACGCTCAGTGCACCCTGCCACGGAGCCGCAGACGCAACCGTCGGCGCCCCTTCTCTCGGTACGCGGGCTCAATGCGTGGTACGGCGAATCGCACATTCTGCACGGCGTCGATTTCGACGTGCGCGAAGGCGAGGTGGTCACGTTGCTGGGGCGCAATGGCGCAGGCAAGACGACCACGCTCAAATCGATCATGGGCATCGTCGCGCGCCGCACGGGATCGATTCGTTACCAGGGCGACGAGATCATCGGCCTCGCATCGAACCGCATCGCGCGGCGCGGGATCGCGTGGTGTCCCGAAGAGCGGGCGATCTTCGCGAGCCTTTCGGTCGAGGAGAACCTCCTGCTTCCGCCGATCGTGCGCGAAGGCGGGCTGTCGATGGAGCAGGTGTTCGAGCTCTTCCCGAACCTGCAGGAGCGCCTGGGCAGCCAGGGCACCAAGCTTTCTGGTGGCGAGCAGCAGATGCTCGCGATCGGCCGCATCCTGCGCACGGGTGCCCGCCTGCTGCTGCTCGACGAGCCGACCGAAGGCCTCGCACCCGTGATCGTGCAGCAGATCGGGCGCACGATCGCGCGCCTCAAGCAGGAAGGTTTCACCATACTGCTGGTCGAGCAGAACTTTCGTTTCGCATCGACCGTCGCCGATCGCCACTACGTGATGGATCATGGTCGGGTGGCCGACATGATCGAGAACGCCGAGCTCGATGCGAACATGGACAAGCTGCACGAATATCTCGGCGTGTGACACCTTGCTGCACGGTTCCAACACAATGACTTTTACCCGGAGGAGAAGCACCATGAAAGCAAAACGGACACTGCTTGCGCTCGCGCTCGCGACCGCGCTCGGCACAGGCGTTGCAAATGCCCAGATCTCGGACAACGTGATCAAGATCGGCGTGCTGTCGGACATGTCGAGTCTTTACACGGACCTGGCCGGTGCCGGCTCGGTTGCCGCCACGCGGATGGCGATCGCCGATTCCGGGATCGAGAAGCGCGGGATCAAGGTGGAGTTGCTCTCCGCCGACCATCAGAACAAGCCCGACGTGGGGTCGAACATCGCCCGGCAGTGGTATGACGTCGATCACGTCGACGTGATCGTGGACGTACCCAACTCGGGAGTCGCGCTTGCCGTCAACCAGATCACCCGCGACAAGGGCAAGGTGTTTCTCGCCTCCGGCCCCGCGAGCTCCGACCTCACCGGCAAGGCGTGCTCGCCGAACACCGTGCACTGGACGTACGACACCTGGATGCTCGCCAATGGCACGGGCAGCGCGATCGTCAAGAGTGGCGGCGACTCGTGGTACTTCATCACGGCCGACTATGCCTTCGGCCATGCGCTGGAGCGCGACACGTCCGCCGTGGTGACGAAGAACGGCGGCAAGGTGCTCGGCGGCGTCAAGGTCCCGCTGAACAACCAGGACTTCAGCTCGTTCCTGCTGCAGGCGCAGGCATCGAAGGCGAAGATCATCGGACTCGCGAACGCGGGCGGCGACACGACCAACTCCATCAAGCAGGCGGCCGAGTTCGGCATCGTCAAGGGCGGCCAGAATCTCGCGGGTCTTCTCGTGTTCATCACCGACGTGCACGCCCTCGGACTTGGCACGGCGCAGGGCCTGATCCTGACGAACACGTTCTATTGGGACATGAACGACCAGACCCGCGCCTTCGCCAAGCGTTTTGCGGCGGCGAACAAGGGGATCCATCCCAGCATGGTTCACGCCGGCGTCTATTCGTCGGTCCTGCATTACCTCAAGGCTGTCGAAGCGCTGAAGGGCGATGACGGAACCAAGGTCGTCGCGAAGATGAAGGAGCTCCCGACCGACGACCCGCTGTTCGGCAAGGGCACCATCCGTGTCGATGGCCGCAAGATCCATCCGGCGTATCTGGTCGAGGTGAAGAGCCCGGCCGAATCGAAGTACCCCTGGGACTACTACAAGGTGCGGACCACGATCCCCGCCGAGCAGGCGTTCCGTCCCCTCAAGGACGGAGAGTGCTCGCTCGTCAAGTAAGGGTGGTGACGCGAGGTCGCGCGTGCGATCTCGCGTCGCTCGAGTCCCGACAGCCATAGACGCACACCATGACCCAGATCTTCGGTGTTCCGCTGCAGGCGATGATGGGCCAGCTGCTGGTTGGGCTCATCAACGGCGCGTTCTATGCGCTTCTGAGTCTTGGGCTCGCCGTCATCTTCGGGCTCCTCAACATCATCAATTTCACGCACGGCGCGCAGTACATGATGGGCGCGTTCTGTGCGTTCCTCCTGCTCGAGATGTCTGGCATGGGCTACTGGTGGGCACTGCTGGTCGCACCCATCGTGGTCGGTGTGATCGGGGTCCTGATCGAGCGCACGATGCTCTCCCGCCTGTACAAGCTCGACCACCTTTACGGCTTGCTGCTCACGTTCGGGCTCGCGCTCATCGTCCAGGGCCTCTTCACCAATTTCTACGGCAGCTCCGGGCGCCCTTATCGCCTGCCCCAGGAGTTCGTCGGCTCGTACAACCTGGGTTTCATGTTCCTGCCCAAGTACCGTGCATGGGTGATTCTGGCCTCCGCCGTGGTGTGCTTTGCGACGTGGTTCATCACCGAGCGCACGCGACTCGGGTCGTATCTGCGCGCGGCAACCGAAAACGCGACCGTGGTCCAGGCCTTCGGCATCAACGTGCCACGCATGATTACGATCACCTACGGCTTCGGGGTGGCGCTTGCCGCGCTGGCGGGTGTGATGGCGGCTCCGATCTACCAGGTGAGTCCGCAGATGGGAGCCAATCTCATCATCGTGGTCTTCGCCGTGGTGGTGATCGGCGGCATGGGCTCGATCATGGGCGCGATCGTGACCGGTTTCGGGCTCGGCATCATCGAAGGTTTCACCAAGGTGTTCTATCCGGAGGCCTCGAACACGGTGATCTTCGTCATCATGGTGATCGTTCTCCTCATCAAGCCGGCCGGACTGTTCGGTCAGGAACGCTAGACGCCAATGGCCACGCCGCAAACGACTTTGGACGCGAGCGCACCGGTGGGGCGCGCCCCGGAGCACAGGCCGGCGCCTTCGCGGAGTTTCGCGATCGCCACGGCGGTGTTCCTTGCCCTCCTGCTGATCGCACCCAACCCGATCACCATAGCGGGTACGGTGATCTATCCGGGCGTGTATCCGGTGTTCCTGATGAAGGCGCTGTGCTTCGCGCTTTTCGCCTGTGCCTTCAACCTGCTGCTCGGCTTCGGGGGCCTGCTGTCGTTCGGCCACGCGATGTTTCTCGGCACGGCGAGCTATGTGTGCGCGCATGCGGCGAAGATATGGGGGTGGCCGCCCGAGCTGGCGATACTTGCGGGTACGCTCGCGGCCACGGTGCTCGGGGTGATCACCGGCGCACTCGGCATTCGCCGGCAGGGCATCTACTTCGCCATGATCACCTTGGCCATGGCGCAGATGATCTTCTTCTTCTACCTGCAGGCGCCATTCACACATGGCGAGGATGGAATCCAGGGGGTCCCTCGCGGCAGGCTGTTTGGCGTGCTCGACCTCAATCATCCGCTCACGATCTATTACACCGTCGTGGCGATCTTCATGGCGGCCTTCCTGTTCATTTATCGCGTTATCCATTCGCCATTCGGCGACGTGCTGAAGGCGATCCGCGACAACGAGGCGCGCGCGATATCGCTCGGGTATGACGCGCAGCTCTTCAAGCTCCTCGCTTTCGTGCTGTCTGCGGCCATCGCAGGCCTCGCCGGGGCCACCAAGGCCATCGTATTTCAGCTTGCTTCACTCACGGACGTGCAGTGGCAGATGTCAGGCGAAGTCGTGCTGATGACGCTTCTCGGCGGCATGGGCACGATCTTCGGGCCGGTGGTCGGAGCCTTTGCCATCGTCGGCATCGAAAATTACTTCGCGGGTTTCGCCGAATGGGTGACGGTGCTGACCGGCTCCATCTTTGTCGTTTGCGTGCTCGCGTTCCGGCGCGGCGTCGTCGGTGAGCTCGCGGCGTGGTGGTCGCATCGGCGACGCAGCTGACCCGGTTGCGAGCGTGCGCGGCGTACCGCACCTCCTTGCCTGGGTGCTGGGTTGCCTGCATGTCGGCGCCCAGGCCGCCCAGGAGGTGCTCGTGGCGAATGGGGGCTGCCGCGACGGTCGGCCCAACGGCGCCTTCGCGCTTCGCTCACCTGACGGACGCCTGCGGGTGAGCGGGGCCTTTCACGAGGGGAAGCGCACCGGGACGTTCATCTTCTGGAACGCCGCTGGACTGCGCGTTGCGGTGATTCCCTATGAGGAAGACGTGCGCAACGGCACGATCGCGCTCTGGCAGCCGGGACCACGCGGCGGACGCGACCCCACGCGCAGGCTCGAAGCACCTGTCGTGCGTGGACACGCGCACGGCGTTACCCGGGCCTGGGACACCGACGCCAGGTTGCGCTACGAGGCAACTTACGCGCACGATCAACTGCAGCGGGTGCTCGCCTGGGATGCCTCGGGCAAGCAACTCGGCGATGATGCCGCACGTGCCATGGCGAACGAGGCGCAGCGGCGCGACAGCGCGTACATTGACGGTCTGGAGGCGATGCTCGCGAGGCATCGACCATCGTGCAATCGACCCAGCCCGTCGGGGGCTGCGAAGGAGGAAACATGAAATCGAAGCAACGACGCGACTTGCTCAAGGGAGCCACGGCACTGCTCGCGGGTGGCGCAGCAGCTCAAGCGATGTCCGTATCGGCAGCGGAATCACCGCGCACGCCTTTCGCCGTTCCCATGACCTACATTCCAATTGCGGGCTCGAGCGAGATGTTCCCTGTGCGCCGCATCTATTGCATCGGCCGCAACTATGCAGCGCATGCCCGCGAGATGGGTTCCGATCCCAATCGCGAGCCGCCGTTCTTCTTTCAAAAGCCGACCGACGCCATTCAGATCGTGCCGCCGGGCGAGGTTGTCGATCATCCGTATCCGACGCTCACCAAGAATTATCACTACGAGATCGAGCTCGTTGCGGCGCTGAGCAAGGGCGGGCGCAACATTCCGATCGATCGCGCACTCGACAACGTGTTCGCCTACACGGTCGGACTCGACATGACGCGCCGCGACTTGCAACGCGCGATGGGAGAAGAGAAGAAGCCGTGGGAGATCGGCAAGAGCTTCGACCATTCGGCGCCTCTCGGTCCCCTGCAGCCGGTTCCGAAGGTGGCGCATTTCACCCAGGGCGCCATCTGGCTCAAGGTCAACGGCGAAACCAAGCAGAGCGCCAACCTGAACCAGATGATCTGGTCGGTGGCCGAGCAGATCAGCAAGCTTTCCGAAGCGTTCGAGTTGATGGCAGGCGACATCATCTATTCCGGCACGCCCGAAAATGTCGGCCCCGTGGTCAAGGGTGATCTCATGCAGGGCCACATCGACGGGCTGCCAGACATCCGTGTCAAAGTGGTTTGAGCGCTGTTCGTGACCCGCGCCCGCTGCAGGCTCGTTTGAGCTTGTGGTGATGCGCGCGGCGCGACGCCATCACAGGATAGGACGCGTTCGATGACGGCGTTCATCCTGCGTCGCGCAATGCAGAGCATCGTCGTCCTGTTCGCGATGTCGCTGCTCGTGTTCGCGGGCGTGTTTGCGGTCGGCAATCCTGTCGACATCCTGATCAATCCGCAGGCGGAGCCGATCGAGCGCGAGCGCCAGGTAGCCGCGCTCGGCCTCGACAAGCCTCTGACCACGCAGTACGCATCGTTCGTCGAGGGCGTGGCGCACGGCGATCTGGGCCGATCGTTCGTGCATGGCGCTCCGGCCGTCTCGCTCATCCTGCAACGCATGCCCGCCACGATGGAGCTCGCGGGTGCGGCGATGCTGATTGCCGTGTCGCTGGGCATCCCGCTGGGCCTGTGGGCGGGCCTTCGCCCGAACAGCACCGCAGGCCGCTCCATCATGGCGATCTCGATACTGGGGTTCTCGCTCCCGACGTTCTGGGTCGGGCTCATGCTGATCATGCTGTTCTCGGTGATCCTGGGCTGGCTGCCTTCGAACGGGCGAGGCCCGACGATCGATGTGCTGGGTGTTCCCGTGTCGTTCCTTTCGGTCGAAGGCTGGCGCCACCTCGCGCTCCCCGCCATCAACCTCGCGCTCTTCAAGCTCGCGCTCCTCATTCGTCTCACGCGTGCAGGAGCGCGCGAGGCTCTCCTGCAGGACTACGTCAGGTTCGCCCGGGCGAAAGGGCTCTCCAACGCGCGCGTGATCGGCGTTCACGTGCTGCGCAATATCCTGATTCCGATCGTGACGGTGATCGGGCTCGAGTTCGGCTCGGTCATCGCCTTCGCGATCGTGACTGAAAGCGTCTTCGCCTGGCCGGGCATGGGAAAGCTTCTGGTGGATTCGATTTCGCTGCTCGATCGTCCGGTGATCGTCGCGTATCTGCTGTTGATCGTGACGCTCTTCATCCTCATCAATCTCGCCGTGGACATCCTGTATTCGGCGCTGGACCCGCGGGTTCGCCTGGCCGACCAGACGCGATGACCGTACAGCGCGCCGAGTCGCCGGCCCGCCGCGTCATGCGGGAATTCGTGTGCGATCCTGTGGCCATGGCGGCCGCATTGCTGCTCGCGGCGATCATCATCGCCGCACTGCTCGCGCCGTGGCTCGCGCCGCAGAATCCGTACGATCTGGCACAGCTCGACGTCATGAATGGCCGGCTGCCTCCGGGGTCGGCGTCCGATCAGGGTCGCGTGTACTGGCTTGGAACCGATGATCAGGGCCGCGACATGACCTCGGCGATCCTCTACGGCTTGCGCATCAGCCTCATCGTCGGGACGCTCGCGACGCTGGGAGCGCTCGCCCTGGGCCTCGTCACCGGCCTCGTCGCCGCGATGGCCGGCGGCAGGATCGAGTCGCTCATCATGCGCATCGTCGACATCCAGCTCTCATTCCCTGCGATCCTCATCGCGCTCATCCTGCTGGCCGTGCTTGGCCAGGGCGTGGGCAAGATCATCGTTGCCTTGATCACCGTGCAGTGGGCCTATTACGCACGCACGGTGCGCAGCGCCGCGATCGTCGAGAAGCGGAAGGAATACATGGAGGCCGCACGCGGGCTCGCGCTCTCGAAAACCCGCATCGTGTTGCGGCACCTGCTGCCCAATTGCATGCCGCCGATGATGGTCGTGGCCACCGTACAGATTGCGTCAGCGATCGCCCTCGAGGCGACGCTTTCCTTCCTGGGCCTCGGGCTGCCGATCACCGAGCCTTCACTGGGCCTTCTGATCGCCAATGGCTATCAATACCTGCTCTCGGGCAAGTACTGGATCAGCTTCTTTCCGGGTATCGCTTTGCTGTGCACCATCCTGTCGATCAATCTCGTCGCCGATCATCTGCGCGACGTGCTCAACCCGCGGTTGCACCGGTGATCCACGCTCGCACGGCAGATTCATGAGCGCGCCGCTCCTCGAGGTGGAGAGCCTGCGCACCCATTTCCACACGCGCGCAGGTGTCGTGAAGGCCGTCGACGACGTGTCGTTCACGGTTGATCGCGGCGAGGTGCTCGGCATCGTCGGCGAATCAGGATCGGGCAAGTCGATGACGGCGTACTCCCTGCTCGGCCTCGTGGACCCGCCGGGCCGGATCGTCGGCGGGCGAGTGGTCTTCGATGGCGTGGATCTCGTCACGCAAACATACGACGTCCTGCGCAGCATCCGTGGTGCACGCATCGCGATGATCTTCCAGGATCCGATGATGACGCTCAATCCGGTCCTTTCGATCGGTGCGCAGATGACCGAGACGGTGCGGGCGCATCGGCCCGTATCGCAGGCGGTCGCGCGCGAGCGTTCGAGCGCCGCCCTGGCACGTGTGGGCATCGCTGCGCCGGAGGAGCGCCTGCGCGCGTATCCCCATCAGCTGTCCGGAGGAATGCGCCAGCGGGTCGCGATCGCGATCGCGCTCCTGAATGGTCCCGAGCTCATCATCGCGGACGAGCCCACCACCGCGCTCGACGTCACGATCCAGGGCCAGATCCTGTACGAGATGCAAAAACTGGCGCGGGAAACGGGCGCGGCGATGATCTGGATCACTCATGATCTGTCGGTGATTGCCGGGCTCGCCGATCGGGTGTGCGTGATGTATGCAGGCCGGATTGTCGAGCAGGGCAGGGTCGCCGACGTCTTGCGCCACCCGGCACATCCTTACACTCGCGGCTTGATGGACTCGATGCCATCGCGAGTGCCACGCGGCACCCGTTTGAAACCCATCGCCGGCATGCCGCCGCCACTCACCGCCTTGCCCTCGGGCTGCGCTTTTCGCGAACGCTGCGGCGAATCGATTCGGGCCTGCGTTGCGGCCCCGGAGATGCGCTCGATCGGGACTCCCAACGCGCGGCGCACGGTGCGCTGTCACAACCCCGTGTTGCTCGAGAACTCGAGCCCGTGAGTGGGACACCTGCAGCGTTGACGGACGAGGCGGCTGCGACAGCCGACGCTCCGCCGCTCATCGAGCTCACAGGCGCCGTGCGTCGCTTCGAGAAGCCGGTCGACTTCACGTCGCGGATTGCCGGTTTCGTGGGTGCGCCCGTGGCGCGCGAAGTCGTGCATGCGGTGGACGGCGTCGACCTTCGTGTGAACGCGCGCGAAGTCGTCGGGCTGGTCGGTGAATCGGGATGCGGCAAATCGACGCTCGGCCGGCTCTGCGTTGGCCTTCTGGCATTGACTGCGGGGGAGCGAAAGTGGCGCGGCGAGCTCGTCACGGCAAGCGGTGGAGCGCCCGCCCGTCGGGCACAGCTCGCGATGCAGATGATCTTCCAGGATCCCTACGCATCGCTCAATCCACGGATGCGGGTGATCGACATCGTGGGTGAAGCCGCCGTGGCACACCGGCTGATCAGCCCGGGCCAGAAGACGGAGTACGTGGCCTTGCAACTCAACCGGGTGGGGCTCGACCCGATGTTGATGCAACGCTTCCCGCACCAGTTTTCCGGCGGGCAGCGCGCGCGCATCGGCATCGCCCGCGCACTCGCCGTACGCCCGGAGTTCCTGGTCTGCGACGAGTCGATGGCGGCGCTCGATGTGTCTGTCCAGGCACAGGTGCTCAACCTGTTCATGGACCTGCGCTCGGCGCTCGAGCTCACGTATCTGTTCGTGAGTCATGACCTGGCAGTGGTCGAGCACATCAGCGATCGCGTGATGATCATGTACCTGGGCAGGATCGTGGAAAGCGGTCCGACAGAGGAGATCTTTTCCGCGCCGGCACATCCCTACACGCGCGCATTGCTGGCTGGGCGCGGCAGCGTGGAGCCGGTGAAGCGCACGTTCGTGCCGATACGCGGCGAGATCCCGTCACCGCTCGCGCCACCTGCAGGGTGTCACTTTCATCCACGCTGTCCGCACGCCATGCCGGTGTGCAGCGAGATGATTCCTCCACTCGCTGCGGTCAGCGCCGGGCGGGAAGTCGCCTGTCACCTGCACCCGGTTGCACGCTGACTTTGAGATGCGGCACTTGACCCTTCATCTCCTGTGGATCCAAACTGGCCGCCCGTCAGCAATGTTCCGACCGGGACCGCCCGCAGCGCACAGCCGGTGGAATCGAACAACCGATCAATGTCGAGGAGCATCATGAAAACAACGCAGCGCATCGCGCTCATGCTTGGCTTGCTGTTTGCGCTCACGAGTGCCATGGCCGCGTACCCTGAACGGCCGGTCACCCTGATCGTCCCCTGGGCTGCAGGCGGCGGCACCGATGCCACTGCGCGCATCATCGGCACGTTGCTGGAGAAGGAGCTCGGGCAACCCGTGAACGTCGTCAACCGCACGGGGGGCAGCGGAGTGGTGGGACATCAGGCGATCGCACAGGCGGCGCCTGACGGCTACACCATCGGCCTCGTGACGGTTGAGATCGGCATGATGCATTGGCAGGGCCTGACGGAGCTCAGCGGTGCGTCGTACACACCGATCGGGCTCGTCAATGCGGACCCCGCGGCGATCGAGGTGCGGGCGGACGCGCCGTACAAGACGATCAGCGATCTCGTCGCAGCGATCAAGGCGAATCCCGGCAAGATGAAGGCTTCGGGAACCGGCCAGGGCGGTATCTGGCATCTCGCGATCGCCGGCATGTTGCAGGACCTCAAGGTGGATCCTGCAGCGGTCGTATGGGTCCCGTCCAACGGGGCCGCTCCGGGCTTGCAGGACCTCGTTGCGGGCGGCATCGAGCTTTGCCCCGTGTCCCTGCCCGAAGCGCGGTCGCTGATCGATGCAGGCAAGGTCAAGGTGCTCGCGCTGATGGCCGACAAGCCTTCGGCACTGTATCCCAACGTGCCGACACTCAAGTCGGCAACGGGTAGCAACTGGCAGATGGCCGCCTGGCGGGGCATCGCCGCGCCGAAGAACCTTGCGCCGGACATCCGCGACCGACTCGCGGCGGCCATCCGCAAGATCGCGGCAAGCAAGGAGTACAGCGATTTCATGGGGCAGCGCGGGTTCGGCATCGTTTACGCCGGGCCTGAGGACTTCGGCAAGATGATGGCGCAGTCGGATGCCGATCTCGGCGCAACCATGAAAGCCGTAGGCATCGTGAAGTGACCGCGTCGGCACGCAGCGCGCAGCGGTCGATGTGATGCGGCGGCAACGCTCAAGCCGGGAACGGTCCGCCGCGACTTGAAGGTCAGCGACACAATCTGGGGTGTCGTGCTGCTTGTTCTCGCCGGCCTCGTGCTGTGGCACATCCAGAGCTTTCCGCCGATGTCCGGCCAGCGCTTCGGCCCCGCGGTGTTTCCCGGTGTCACGGCGGCGGGGCTCGGCATTTGCGCGCTGATTCTGATCGTGAAGGGCCTCGCACACCGACGTGCGACGGGCGCAGGCCACGTGTGGGGCAAGGCCGAGCCATGGACGCGCTCGGCACGTCACATCGTCGCGTTGCTGGTCGTTGTCGGCGTCAACGTCGGGTACATACTGCTGTCGCAGCCGATCGGATTCATCCTTACAGCGATTGCGTACCTCGCTGCGCTTTTCCTTGTGTTCGGCGTGCGCGCACGGTGGATCCTGCCGTTGTCCATCGTGGTGACGCTGGTCATTCATTACATCTTTTACAAGCTCCTCAAGGTGCCGCTCCCGTGGGGCGTTCTGGAGCGATTCGCATGGTGAACAGCACAAGCGCGATGTCATGAGCGCGGCGTGGCTGCAGGCGTTCGGAATGGTGTTCGAGCCGTACAACCTGCTCGTGATGCTGCTCGCGTCGCTCTTCGGGCTCTTCGTCGGAGCCATCCCCGGGCTCACCGCAACGATGGCGACCGCGCTGCTCGTGCCGGTGACCTTTTTCATGGCGCCGATCCCGGCCATCGCCGCCATCGTCACAGCAACCGCGATGGCGATCTTCTCGGGCGACATCCCGGGCTGCCTCATGCGCATGCCGGGAACGCCGGCGTCTGCGGCTTACACCGACGAAGCCTATGCGATGACGCGCAAAGGAGAGGCGGAGATTGCGCTCGGTGCGGGGCTCGTGTTCTCGGCGGTGGGAGGCCTCTTCGGAACGGCGGTGCTGATCCTGTCGGCGCCTGCGCTTGCGGAGTTCGCTCTCAAGTTCAGCTCATTCGAGTACTTCTGGCTGGTGCTGCTCGGGCTCACCTGTGCGGTGTTCATGACTTCGGACCGTCCTCTCAAGGGCTTCGTCACGCTGCTGCTCGGCCTCATGGTGGCGCAGGTGGGACTCGGCAATCCAGCGGCGTTTCCGCGCTTCACGTTCGGCAACACGGAGCTGCTCGGTGGCATCGGCTTGATCCCGATGATGATCGGGATGTTCGCCATCTCCGAGATCATCCGCTTTGCGGTGGACACCAACCCCACGTTGCAAATCGTCGACAAGCCGATCGGCAACGTGTTCCGGGGCATGTGGACACTCGCCAAGAAGTATCCCGTGCAGATCCTTCGCGGCAGCGCGCTCGGCACGGTGGTCGGTGCATTGCCGGGCGCGGGCGCCGACATCGCGGCCTGGATGTCGTATGCAGTGAGCAAGAAGTTCTCGAAGGAGCCGGAGAAGTTCGGCACTGGCCATGTGGAGGGCATCGTCGAGAGCGGATCGGCCAACAACAGTGCGCTGGCAGGCGCCTGGATTCCGGCTCTCGTGTTCGGAATACCCGGCGATTCGATCACGGCCATCGTCATTGGCGTGCTGTACATGAAAAACATGAACCCGGGGCCCAGCCTGTTCACCAACAACCCGCAGAACATCTACGCCGTGTATCTGCTCTTCATCATCGCCAACCTGATCATGATTCCGCTCGGGTGGTGGTGCATCAAGGTATCGAAGCAGATCCTGAAAGTGCCCCGAACCGTGCTGATGCCGGTGATCATGCTGTTCTGCGTCGTTGGCTCATTCGCAATCAACAACACTGCGTTCGACGTCACCGTCATGCTCGCTGCGGGAGTGCTCGGGTTCATCCTCGAAGAAAATGATTTCCCGGTCGCTCCGGCGATCCTGGGGGTCGTGCTCGGCGGGATGCTCGAAGAGAACTTCATCACGTCCATGATCAAATCGGATGGCGACCCGCTTGCCTTCTTTGCCCGACCCGTCGCGGCGACGCTCGGCGCCATGACACTCGCCGTCTGGTTTCTGCCGCTCCTGACGCGGCGACTGCGCCAGCTGGCCGGCGCCTGAGGCGCTGCAGGCCCGGGAGGGGCGCCGTGTCGTATTGGCGTGCCCTTGTGCAGCACGGTATAATCGACGAGTTTTGCGGTCTTTTGCGGGTGACGTGCGCGCCGCTTGGCGCCCGTTTCGCTAGAGGGCAGGGCCGTTGTGCAACAGCAGCGAAGATGGATCGATGCGCAACAAGCTCGTGGTCGGCAACTGGAAGATGCACGGTGGTCTCGCGTTCAACGCGCGACTCCTCGAGGATCTCACGCAGGGGTCGCAGCCGAGTGGCAGCGCGCGAAGCCTTGCCGTGTGTGTACCCTATCCGTATCTGGGGCAGGCGCAGGCTGCGCTGACCGGCACGTCAATCGCCTGGGGTGCCCAAAACGTCAATGCGGCGCTATCGGGTGCCCATACGGGCGAGGTGGCCGCATCGATGCTCGTGGATTTTGGCTGCCGTTACGTGCTGGTCGGGCATTCCGAGCGCCGTCAGATCTATCGCGAGACCGACGCGGAGGTGGCCGCCAAGGCGCTCGCGTGCTTCGATGCCGGTCTGACGCCCATCGCGTGTGTCGGTGAGACCCTCGACGAGCGTGAAGCGGGTCAGACGCAGAGCGTCGTCTTGAGGCAACTCGATGCGGTGCTTGAGCGCGTGCAGGCGCGGGCAAGTGAAATGGTTGTCGCTTACGAGCCCGTCTGGGCGATCGGGACGGGGAGGACGGCACGGCCCGAGCAGGCGCAGGAAGTGCATGCCACGCTCCGCGAACGGTTGCAGGAGCGGGGCGCGGGGTCGATCCCGATCCTGTACGGCGGGAGCGTCAAGGCCGACAATGCCGCCGCGCTCTTCGGTGAGCGCGACATCGACGGCGGATTGATCGGTGGCGCGTCCCTCAAGGCCGACGAATTTTTGGCGATCGCAGGTGCCTAAATTGGCCAGCGCTCGCGGTGGCGAATGATTGAAGCACGGCCGCGCGAAGACGCGGCTTCACTGGAGTACTGAATGAATTTGCTGGAAACCATTCTGCTCGCCGCACACGTCCTCGTGGCCATCGGCATCTGCGGCTTCGTGTTGCTTCAGCACGGCAAAGGCGCTGACATGGGCGCGGCCTTCGGGAGCGGCTCGTCGGGCAGCCTGTTTGGCGCTGCAGGATCGGCCAACTTTCTGTCGCGCACGACCTCGGTTCTGGTCGGCGTTTTCTTCGTCACCAGCCTCGGGCTGACGTGGTACGCATCAACGCGCGCCACCCACCCGGCGGCGCAGCAGGGTGTCATGGATCGTCTGCCGTCGAAGGCCAACGACATTCCCGCTGCACCGGCTGGCTCGGCGGCGCCCGCAACGCCTCCGGCGCCGGCCGCCAATGGCACGAAGGCGCCCGCTTCACCCGAAGGATCGAAGGCAGGGGACGTTCCGAAGTAAGTCAGGCCCACGTGGTGGAATTGGTAGACACGCTGTCTTGAGGGGGCAGTGGCGAAAGTCGTGGGAGTTCGAGTCTCCCCGTGGGCACCAACAATTCGATGCAGTGTCGTAGCACGACGCGATCGCCGGTCACAAGTCACAAGGCGCACAGCGTGCAAGGGTCTGCCACCGGCCAGGGCCGGGTGTGAAACTGAAACTGCGCCTGACATAGCCTGCACCCATGCTGGAACAGTACTTCCCCATTCTGGTCTTCATCCTGTTCGGCTTGTTCCTTGCCGGCGTGCTGCTTTCGGTCGGCAAGCTCGTCGCCCCCAACAAGCCGGACGCGGAGAAGCTCTCCCCGTACGAGTGCGGGTTTGAAGCGTTCGAGGACGCGCGCATGAAGTTCGACGTGCGCTACTACCTCGTGGCGATCCTGTTCATCCTGTTCGATCTCGAGATCGCATTCCTCTTCCCGTGGGCCGTCGTGTTGCCGGACATCGGCTTTGCCGGGTTCGCCGCGATGATGATGTTCCTGGCGATCCTCATCGTCGGCTTCATCTACGAATGGAAGAAGGGCGCCCTCGAATGGGAATAATCGGGGTCTGACATGTCGATCGAAGGTGTCCTCGAAAAGGGCTTCGTCACCACCAAGCTCGATGCGTTGATCAACTGGTCGCGCAACGGCTCGATGTGGCCGATGACGTTCGGTCTCGCGTGCTGCGCCGTGGAGATGATGCACGCCGGCGCGTCGCGATATGACCTCGACCGCTTCGGTATCGTGTTCCGACCGAGCCCGCGCCAATCGGATGTCATGATCGTGGCGGGCACGCTCGTCAACAAGATGGCGCCCGCGTTGCGTAAGGTCTACGACCAGATGGCCGAGCCGAGGTGGGTCATCTCCATGGGGTCGTGCGCGAACGGTGGCGGCTACTACCACTATTCGTATTCGGTGGTGCGCGGCTGCGACCGTATCGTCCCCGTCGACATTTACGTCCCGGGCTGCCCCCCGACGGCCGAAGCCTTGCTTTACGGAATCATCCAGCTGCAGAACAAAATCTGGCGCACCAACACCATCGCCCGCGCATGAATCGCATCGACACGCTCGCGGCGGCACTCAACGCGGCCTTTCCTGACGGACAGATGCAGGTCACGGTTGCGCTGGGTGAGGTGACTGCACTCGTCAAGCACGACCGGCTGCTCGACACGATGGCTGCCCTGCGCGATCGGCCCGAGCTTGCGTTTGCGACGCTGCTCGACCTTTGCGGCGTCGACTATTCCGCCTATGGCAACGGGGCGTACGAAGGTCCGCGCTTCGCGGCGGTGTATCACCTGCTGTCGCTTGCCCACAACGTGCGCCTGCGGGTCCGCGTCTTTGCGGGCGACGACGAGTTTCCCGTGATGCCGAGCGTCATCGACATCTGGCCTTCGGTGAACTGGTACGAACGCGAGGCCTTCGATCTTTACGGCATCATGTTCTCCGGGCACCCGGACCTGCGACGCATCCTCACCGACTACGGCTTCATCGGCCATCCCTTCCGGAAGGATTTCCCGGTCAGCGGCTACGTCGAGATGCGCTACGACCCGGACCAGGCGCGTGTCATCTATCAGCCGATCACGATCGAACCTCGGGAAAACGTCCCGCGGATCATCCGCGAGCCCAATTTCGCCGACAGCGAATAGACGTGGCTGAGATACGCAACTACACCATGAACTTCGGGCCGCAGCATCCGGCGGCCCACGGCGTGTTGCGCCTCGTGCTCGAGCTCGACGGCGAGGTGATCGAGCGCGCGGATCCGCACATCGGCCTCCTGCACCGGGCGACGGAAAAGCTCGCCGAAACGCGCACGTACCTGCAGGCGCTGCCGTACATGGATCGTCTCGACTACGTGTCCATGATGTGCAACGAGCACGCGTACTGTCTGGCGGTGGAGAAGCTCCTCGGCATCGAGATCCCGCTGCGGGCACAGTACATCCGCACGATGTTCGACGAGATCACGCGAATCCTCAACCACCTCCTGTGGCTGGGTGCCCACTCGCTCGACGTCGGCGGCATGACCACGTTCCTGTATACCTTCCGCGAGCGCGAGGACCTCATGGACGCGTATGAGGCAGTGTCCGGCGCGCGCATGCACGCTGCGTACTACCGTCCGGGCGGTGTCTACCGCGACCTTCCCGACTCCATGCCGCAGTACGTGACGTCGAGCGTGCGCAACGAACGCGCGATCGCTCCATTCAACGCGAGCCGGCAGGGAAGCCTGCTTGATTTTCTCGATGACTTCACCGTGCGGTTTCCGGCGTGCGTCGACGATTACGAGACGCTTCTCACTGAAAACCGGATCTGGAAACAGCGCACGGTGGGCATCGGTGTCGTGTCTCCCGAGCGTGCGATGGCGCTCGGCTTCACCGGCCCGATGCTGCGAGGCTCCGGAGTGCCATGGGATCTGCGTCGGAAGCAGCCTTACAGCGTTTACGACCGCATGCAATTCGACGTTCCGGTCGGCACCAATGGCGACTGTTACGACCGCTACCTCGTGCGCATCCAGGAGATGCGCGAGGCCAACAGGATCGTGAAGCAGTGCATCGATTGGCTGCGTGCGAACCCGGGCCCGGTGATGATCGACAACCACAAGATCGCGCCGCCGGCCCGGGCCGAGATGAAGTCCAACATGGAAGAGCTGATCCACCACTTCAAGCTTTTCCAGGAGGGCATGCACGTCCCACCCGGTGAAGCGTACGCGGCCGTGGAGCACCCGAAAGGGGAGTTCGGCGTCTACATCGTGTCGGACGGAGCCAACAAGCCGTATCGCATCAAGATCCGCGCGGCAGGCTTTCCGCATCTTGCCGCACTCGATGAAATGGCGCGCGGGCACATGATCGCCGACGTGGTCGCGATCATCGGCACGCAGGACATCGTGTTCGGAGAGATCGATCGATGAACGCGGCGCTCGCAAGCAAAGGCACCCCATCGGATCCCGGAGCACTTTCCGACGAATCCCTGCGGCGCATCGATCGCGAGGTGGCCAAGTATCCGCCGGACCAGAAGCAGTCCGCAGTCATGTCGGCACTTGCCATCGCGCAGGACGAAAAGGGATGGCTCTCTGCGGAGGCGATGGATTTCGTCGCCCGCTATCTCGGGATGGCGCCCGTGGCGGTGTACGAGGTGGCGAGCTTCTACGCGATGTACAACCTGAAGCCGATCGGTGCGCACAAGATCACGATCTGCACCAATCTTCCGTGTGCATTGCAGGGCGCCACGGAATCGGCGGTGTATCTCAAGGAGACGCTCGGTATCGACTTCGGCCAGACGACGCAGGATGGTCTCTTCACGTTGCAGGAGGGTGAGTGCATGGGGGCCTGCGGCGACGCACCCGTGCTCCTCGTCAACAACAAGCGCATGTGCAGCTGGATGCGCGCGAAGGAAATCGACGCGCTCGTGGCCGAGCTTCGCTCCAGGCCAGCGCCGATGATGGCGGCCGGCACCGGCGCGGCAGACGAAACATGAACACGCAAGCCACGATGCTCGATTATGGCCCCGATGCCATCATCATGACGGGCCTTGATGGCGCCAACTGGCGCCTCAAGGATTACGAGGTGCGTGGCGGCTACAAGGCCCTGCGCAGGATCGTCGACGAGAAGATCGCGCCCGCGGCGGTGATCGCCGAACTCAAGAAGTCGGCCTTGCGGGGGCGCGGCGGCGCGGGCTTTCCGACGGGGCTCAAGTGGAGCTTCATGCCGCAGCAGTTTCCGGGCGACAAGTACCTCGTGTGCAATTCAGACGAGGGCGAGCCGGGCACCTTCAAGGATCGCGACATCCTTCGCTACAATCCGCACGCGCTCATCGAGGGGATGATCATCGCGGGGTATGCGATGGGGTGCGCGCGCGGCTACAACTACATTCATGGCGAGATCTGGGCCGAGTACGAGCGCATGGAAGAAGCCGTTGCCGAGGCGTACCGAGCGGGCTATCTCGGGCAAGGCATCATGGGCTCCGAGTTCGGTTTCGATCTCTACAACCACCATGGCTACGGCGCGTATATCTGCGGCGAGGAAACCGCGCTTCTCGAATCGCTCGAAGGCAAGAAAGGCCAGCCCCGCTTCAAGCCGCCGTTTCCTGCGAGCTTCGGCTTGTACGGCAAGCCGACGACGATCAACAACACGGAGACGTTTGCCGCGGTGCCGTGGATCATCAACAACGGCGGCGAAGCCTTCCTGACTCTCGGCAAGCCGAACAACGGCGGCACCAAGCTTTTCTCCGTTTCGGGCGACGTCGCCCGGCCAGGCAATTACGAAGTTCGTCTCGGTACTCCCTTTGCGAGACTTCTGGAGATGGCCGGCGGCATGCGTGACGGTCGCAAGCTCAAGGCCTGCATTCCCGGGGGCTCATCGATGCCGGTGCTGCCCGGTGAGGTCATGATGGCCACCGACATGGACTACGATTCGATCGCCAAGGCAGGGTCGATGCTCGGGTCTGGCGCCGTGATCGTGATGAACGAAACGCGTTGCATGGTGAAGTCGCTGCTACGGCTCTCCTACTTCTATTACGAGGAGTCGTGCGGTCAATGCACGCCCTGTCGCGAAGGCACCGGCTGGCTGTGGCGCGTCGTGAACCGCATCGAGAGCGGCGAAGGACGCAACGAGGATCTCGATCTTCTGCTGTCGGTTTCGGACAACATCGCGGGTCGCACGATCTGCGCGCTCGGAGACGCCGCGGCGCTGCCCGTGAAAAGCTTCATCAAGCATTTTCGCGACGAGTTCCAGTACCACATCGATCACAAGCGGTGCCTGGTACCGACGTATGTCTGATCTCCTGAACGAGCGGTTGGCGACGCGCGGCACGTCGATGCGGCCGGGAGTATCAGCCGTCACGCTCAACGCTCATCGCGCGGCATGCTGAACATCGAAATCGACGGCAAGAAGGTGGAGGTGAGCAACGGCGCGACCGTCATGGACGCCGCCAACAAGCTCGGCATTTACGTGCCGCACTTCTGCTATCACAAGAAACTGTCGATTGCCGCCAACTGCCGCATGTGCCTCGTGCAGGTCGAGAAGGCACCGAAGCCATTGCCTGCGTGTGCCACGCCTGCAACCGACGGAATGAAGGTGTGGACCCATTCCGAGCTCGCGGTACAGGCGCAAAAGGGGGTGATGGAGTTTCTGCTCATCAACCATCCACTCGACTGTCCCATCTGCGATCAGGGTGGTGAATGCCAGCTGCAGGATCTGGCCGTCGGTTACGGCGCTTCGAACTCCCGCTACACCGAGGCGAAGCGCGTCGTGTTGCACAAGTATTTCGGACCGCTGATCGCCGGTGAGGAAATGGCGCGCTGCATCCAGTGCACGCGGTGCGTGCGCTTCGGGGTCGAGATCGCGGGCATCATGGAGCTCGGCATGCGCGGCCGGGGCGAGCACTCCGAGATCGTGACCTTCGTCGGCGACGCCGTCGCTTCCGAGCTCTCGGGCAACATGATCGACGTATGTCCGGTGGGCGCGCTCACATCGAAGCCCTTCCGCTACAAGGCCCGCACGTGGGAGCTTTCGCGCCGCAAGTCGGTGTCGCCTCACGACGCACTCGGCAGCAACCTCATCGTGCAGGTGTCGCGGGACAGGGTCATGCGCGTCCTGCCGCTCGAGAACGAGGCGATCAACGAATGCTGGCTCTCGGACAAGGACCGGTTTTCGTACGAGGCCTTGAACAGCGACGAGCGGCTCGACACGCCGCTCATCAAGGACAACGGTGCGTGGAAGGCCGTCGATTGGCAGACTGCGATGGAGTTCACGGTGCGCGGCTTGCGCGCGGCGCTGGAGAAACGCGGCGGCGACGGGCTCGGCACGGTGGTGTCCCCGCATTCGACTCTCGAGGAGATGGCGATCGCCGCGAGGCTTACCCGCGCGCTCGGCTCCGATAACGTCGATTTCCGGCTCCGTCAGACGGACTTCCGCGGGGGTCGGGAAAGCCGCGCGATTCCATGGCTCGGCATGTCGATTGCCGACGTGGGGGCACTCGATCGCGCACTGGTGGTCGGGAGCTTCCTTCGCAAGGAGCAGCCGTTGCTCGCCCAGCGCCTGCGGCAGGCCGTCCGCAAGGGCGCCAAGGTGTCGATGTTGCACGTCGTTGCCGACGACTGGTTCATGCCGATCGCGCATTCGCTGGTGGTCGCGCCCTCGCAACTCGTGCGCGGCCTGGCCGAGATCGTCGTCGCCGCGGGCCGAAGCTCGGGCAAGGTCGCTCCCGAGGGTCTGCACGACATCGAGCCCGGCGCATCGGCTCAGCAACTCGCCGAGATGCTCGCCAGCGGCGAGCGCAAGGCCATTCTCCTCGGCAATTACGCCGAGCAACATCCCGAAGCCTCCCAGATCCTGGCCCTCGCGCAAACGCTCGCTGACTTGACGGGCGCCACGCTCGGATGCCTCACTGAGGCGGCGAACAGCCTCGGTGGCTACGCGGTCGACGCGCTGCCGGGCCAGAATGGACGCAACGCACAACGGCTGTGGACCGAGCCACGTGATGCCTATGTCGTGTTGCACGCGGAACCCGAGCTCGACTGCGCCGACCCCGTCGCCGCGCGTGCCGCGCTTGATGCTGCGCAATTCGTGGTGATGCTGTCGCCCTTCGATATGGGGCGCGAGTATGCGGACGTGATACTCCCTATCGGCCCGTTTTCCGAGACCACCGGGACGTTCATCAATTGCGAGGGCCGCGCGCAGAGCTTCCAGGGCGTCGTGCGCCCGCGCGGGGAGACCCGTCCCGGGTGGAAGGTGCTGCGCGTGCTGGGCTCGATGCTAGGACTGCCCGGATTCGAGTTCGAGACCATCGAGCAGTTGCGCAGCGAACTGGGCCTCTCGCCCGAGGCCGTCGCGGCGAGGCTCAGCAATCGCACCAGCCCGCATATCGTCCCACCGGCGCGCGCTGCGGGGCGCGTGAATGGAACGCTCGAACGCATCTCCGACGTGCCGATCCATTTTTCCGACCCGATCGTGCGACGCGCTCCGTCATTGCAGAAGACCCCTGACGCGAAGCCACCGATGGCGCGCATTCATCCCGGCACGATCGCCAGGCTCGGGCTGACAGCGGACCTCGCGGTACGGGTGCGCCAGGGCAACCGCGTCGCCGTGCTGACAGCGCTTGCAGATGCCACCGTGCCCGAAGGCGCCGTCCGTATCAGTGGCGCGCACCGCTCGACCGCGGGGCTCGGGCCCTTGTTCGGGTCCGTGGTGGTGGAGCGGGCGTCGTGAGCGCCATGTACGACAGCGTGCAAACGTGGTTCGGTCCGGCGTGGCCGCTGCTCACCACCTTCGGCAAGATCGTTTCGGTCACGATTCCTCTGATCCTGTCCGTGGCGTACCTGACGCTCGCGGAGCGCAAGATCATCGGCTGGATGCAGGTGCGCATCGGTCCCAACCGGGTCGGCCCGCTCGGATTGCTGCAGCCCTTCGCCGATGTCCTGAAGCTCATCTTCAAGGAGATCGTGATTCCCACCGGGGCGAATCGCTATCTCTTCTTCATCGCGCCGATGCTGGCGCTCGGGCCTGCGCTCGCCGCGTGGGCCGTGGTGCCCTTCGGCGACGGGAGGGTGATCTCCAACATCAACGCGGGACTGCTTTACGTGCTCGCGATGACCTCCGTGGGGGTGTACGGCATCATCCTCGCCGGCTGGGCGTCGAACTCCAAGTACGCTTTCATCGGCTGCCTGCGCTCGGCCGCGCAGATCGTGAGCTATGAGATCGCCATGGGCTTTGCCCTCGTGGGCGTGCTGATGGCGGCCAACAGCCTCAATCTCGGCGAGATCGTGCGCGCGCAGGAAGGCGGCCTCGTGCACTGGTACTTCATCCCGCTGCTGCCGCTGTTCGTCGTCTACCTCGTGTCAGGGATCGCCGAGACGAATCGCCATCCGTTCGACGTCGCGGAGGGGGAGTCGGAGATCGTCGCGGGCTTCCACGTCGAGTATTCGGGCGTCGCGTTCGCGGTGTTCTTCCTCGCCGAGTACATGAACATGATTCTGATCTCCGCGATGTGCGCGATCATGTTCCTCGGCGGCTGGCTCAGCCCCTGGCCCGGGCTCAACGATCTCACGATCGCCGGCTACGCGCCCCTGGGTGACGGATTCCCGTGGCTGCTGGGCAAGATGGCCTTCGTGCTGCTCATCTTTCTGTGGGTTCGCGCAACGTTCCCGCGGTACCGCTACGATCAGATCATGCGTCTCGGCTGGAAGATCTTCATCCCCATTACGCTCGTGTGGATCATTTTCCTGGGCGTCATGATGCAGACGCGCTGGGCGTATCTCTTTCACTGAAGGCGACTCCGGGTGCTCCAGCGCGTCAAACAATTCTTCAATACATGGCTCCTGCTGGAGCTCGGCAAGGGGCTTGCGCTCACCGGGCGGCACCTCTTCGCGCGCAAGGTGACGGTGCAGTTTCCCGAGGAGAAGACGCCCAAGAGTCCGCGCTTCCGGGGCCTGCATGCACTGCGCCGCTACCCGAACGGCGAGGAGCGCTGCATTGCCTGCAAGCTGTGCGAGGCCGTATGTCCCGCCTTGGCGATCACGATCGAATCCGATCAGCGCGAGGACGGCACGCGCCGCACGACCCGGTACGACATCGATCTGACGAAGTGCATCTTCTGCGGGTTGTGCGAAGAGAGCTGCCCCGTCGATTCCATCGTCGAGACCGAAATCCTCGAGTATCACGGCGAAAAGCGCGGCGATCTTTACTACACGAAGCCCATGCTGCTCGCGATCGGCGACCGGTACGAGAAAGAGATCGCCCGGGATCGCGAGCTCGACGCGAAGTATCGCTAAGCGCACACCCATGGTCACCTTCGTCTTCTACGCACTCTCCGCGATCATGGTATTCGCGGCCCTGCGCGTCATCACCAATCGCAATCCCGTGCACTCGGCACTGTGGCTCGTGCTGTCGTTCTTCACCGCGGCGGGATTGTGGCTGCTGCTGCAGGCCGAGTTTCTCGCCATCGCACTCGTGCTGGTCTACGTCGGTGCGGTGATGGTGCTCTTCCTGTTCGTGGTGATGATGCTCGACGTCAATTACGACACTCTGCGCAACCAGTTCCGGAGCTACGTTCCGCTCGGCGCGACAGTCGGCGTGCTGGTGCTGGTCGAGATGGGGCTCGTGCTCCTTGGCAGCTACGCCAAGCCCGTGGCGACGCCGCTGGTCGAGGCCCCCAAGGGCGGTAACACGCATGCGCTCGGCCTCCTGCTCTATACCGACTACGTCTACCCGTTCGAGATTGCTGCGGTGATCCTGCTGGTCGCCATCATCGCGGCCATCGCCCTCACGCACCGCCAGCGCCGTGAGACGCGCTACCAGGACCCCGGCCAGCAGGTGAAGGTGCGACCGCAGGATCGACTGCGCATCGTGTCCATGCCATCGGAAAAACGCGACACACAGGATTGACCCGTCGTGCCCGCCGGGCGGGCGTCACAACAAGAACAGGCAACACCCAGGGAAGCCATGTCCGTACTTGCAGCACCGACGCTGTCGCACTATCTCGTGCTCGGGGCGATCCTGTTCGCCATCAGCATGGCGGGCATCTTCCTCAATCGCAAGAACGTCATCATCCTGCTCATGGCGATCGAGCTCATGCTGCTCGCCGTCAATCTGAACTTCATCGCATTTTCGCGCTACCTGGACGACATGGCGGGGCAGGTGTTCGTGTTCTTCATCCTCACGGTCGCCGCTGCCGAGTCCGCCATCGGCCTCGCCATCCTCGTGCTGCTGTTCCGCAACGTCGGATCGATCGACGTCGAGGATCTGGACCAGCTCAAGGGATGATGGCGTGACGATCTACGCGCTCTACCTCGTCGTGCCGTTCGCGCCGCTGGTGGCCTCGGTGCTCGTGGGCCTCTTCGGAGGCAAGCTCGGGCGCAGCGTCTCGCACTGGCTGTGCATCCTCGGCGTCGCGGTGTCGCTGCTCGCGTCGATCCCCATCTGGCAGGACGTAATGGCGGGTCACGTGTTCAACGGCGATCTGTACGTCTGGCTGCGCTCGGGCGATCTCAAGCTTGCAATCGGGTTCCTCATCGACCCCCTCACAGCGACGATGATGCTGGTGGTCTCGTTCGTGTCACTGATGGTGCACATCTACACCATCGGCCACATGGAGGACGATCCGGGGTACACGCGGTTCTTCAGCTACATCTCGCTCTTCACCTTCAGCATGCTGATGCTGGTGATGGCGAACAACTTCCTGCAGCTCTTCTTCGGCTGGGAAGCGGTCGGCCTCGTCTCCTACCTCCTGATCGGCTTCTGGTACACGCGGCCCACTGCCATCTATGCCAACCTCAAGGCATTCCTCGCCAATCGCGTGGGTGACTTCGGATTCGTGCTCGGCATCGGCCTCGTGCTCGCGTACTTCGGCACGCTGGACTATGCGCCCGTGTTCCAGCGCGCTCCCGAGCTTGCCGCGACGACGCTCAACCTGTGGGGGGCCACGCCGTCGTCGCTGATGACGGCGATCTGCATCTGCCTTTTCATCGGCGCCATGGGCAAGTCGGCTCAGGTTCCGCTGCATGTGTGGCTGCCCGATTCGATGGAGGGCCCGACCCCCATCTCGGCGCTGATCCATGCCGCCACGATGGTGACCGCAGGCATCTTCATGGTCGCGCGCATGAGCCCGCTCTTCGAGCTCTCGACCACCGCACTCGGTTTCGTGACGATCATCGGCGCCACGACGGCGCTGTTCATGGCGTTCCTCGGCATCGTGCAGAACGACATCAAGCGCGTGGTGGCGTACTCGACACTTTCGCAGCTGGGCTACATGACTGTCGCGCTGGGCGTTTCGGCGTACTCGGCGGCGATGTTCCACCTGATGACGCATGCGTTTTTCAAGGCCCTGCTTTTCCTGGGTGCGGGGTCGGTGATCATCGCGCTGCATCACGAGCAGGATCTGCGGCGGATGGGTGGCTTGCGCAAGTACATGCCCATCACCTACTGGACCGCGGTCATCGGGTCGCTGGCTCTGGCCGGCATTCCCCCGTTCGCCGGCTTTTTCTCCAAGGACGCGATCATCGAAGCCACCCACCTTTCCCGGGTGCCGGGTCATGCCTATGCGCATTTCGCAGTGATGACCGGTGTTTTCGTGACCGCCTTCTATTCGTTTCGAATGCTCTTCCTTGCCTTCCATGGCCCCGAGCGGTTTCACGCCGAGGCGCACGCGGGAGAGCATGCGTCCGCCGCACATGGCAGTGGCGCGATCTCGGCTGCGCCTGAGCACGAGCAGTCGCACGATGCCGGGGACGAGCCCGATGCAGGGGAGCACCACGGCCTCGCCCCCGGCGAATCGCCGCACGAATCGCCCTGGGTGATCACCGTTCCGCTCGTGCTGCTGGCGATTCCCTCAGTGGTCGCGGGGTTCATGTTCATACAGCCGATGCTCTTCGGTGGCTACTTCGGCAACTCGATCTTCGTTCGCGAGGAGCATGGCGTTATCGCCGAGCTCGGCAAGGAGTGGCACGGCATCGGCTCGTTCATCACCCACGGGCTCCTGAGTGCGCCTTTCATGCTCGCGGTCGCGGGCATCGTGGCGGCGTGGTACTGCTACCTGGTCAATCCCGCGTTGCCGGGACGCATCCGCAGTCGCGTCGGAGCGCTGTACACGCTGCTGGACCAGAAGTACTACTTCGACCGGTTCAATGACTGGTTCTTCGCCGGTGGCGCGCGACGCACGGGCGCGCTTTTCTCGAATGTCGGTGATCGCATGCTGATCGACGGGATGGTGGTCAATGGATCGGCGAGGCTGATCGGCTGGGCGGCTGCGCTCCTGCGGCACATGCAATCGGGTTACGTGTATCACTACGCGTTCACCATGATCATCGGCTTGTTCGCGCTGCTGACGTGGTGGGTCGGCAGGCAGTAGCGCGGCATGGGCTACCTTTCTCTCGCCATCTGGGTGCCGATCGCGGCCGGACTCGTCGTGCTCGCCCTGGGCCGCGATTCCAATCCCCGGCCGGCGCGCTGGATTGCGCTGATCGGCTCGCTGGCGGGATTCCTGGTCACCGTGCCGCTCTGGCTGCATTTCGACGCGACGAGCGCGGACATGCAGTTCGTCGAGCGCGCCGAGTGGATTCCGCGCTTCGATATCCATTACATTCTCGGCGTCGACGGCTTTTCGATGCTGTTCATCCTGCTCAACAGTGTGATGACGGTGTTCGTCGTCTGGGCTGGCTGGGAGGTGATCGAGAAGCGCGTCGCCCAGTACATGGCCGCGTTCCTGATCATGTCGGGGCTCATCAACGGGGTATTCGCCGCGCTCGACGGCATCCTTTTCTACATGTTCTTCGAGGCGATGCTCATCCCGATGTATCTCATCATCGGCATGTGGGGCGGGCCGAACCGTGTTTACGCCGCGCTCAAGTTCTTCCTCTACACGTTGATGGGCTCGCTGCTGATGCTGGTGGCGCTCATCTATCTCTACAACGTTTCGGAGACGTTCTCCATCCTGGACTGGTACGACGTGCCGCTTTCGTTGCGCGCCCAGCTGTTGCTATTCGTCGCGTTCTTCCTCGCCTTCGCCGTCAAAGTACCGATGTGGCCCGTGCACACGTGGCTACCCGATGCACACGTCGAGGCGCCGACGGGCGGATCGGTGATCCTGGCGGCCATCACCCTCAAGGTGGGCGCGTACGGATTCGTGCGCTTCATCCTGCCGATCGTGCCCGATGCATCCCGCTATCTTTCCGGGTTCGTGATCACGCTGTCACTCATCGCCGTGATCTACATCGGGCTGGTCGCGCTGGTGCAGGCCGACATGAAGAAGCTGATCGCCTATTCGTCGATCTCGCACATGGGGTTCGTGACTCTCGGGTTCTTCATGTTCAGCGAGCTCGGGATGGAGGGCGGGCTGGTGCAGATGATCTCCCACGGCTTCGTCTCTGCCGCGATGTTCCTCTGCGTGGGAGTCATGTACGACCGCATGCATAGCCGCCTGATCAGCGACTACGGCGGCGTCGTCAACACGATGCCTAAGTTCGCTGCTTTCATGATGCTGTTCGCGATGGCCAATGCGGGTCTGCCTGCCACCTCGGGCTTCGTGGGCGAATTCCTGGTGATCCTTGCTGCCGTCAAGGTGAACTTCTGGCTGGGTTTCCTCGCCGCGATCACGCTGATCACTGCCGCGGCCTACACGCTGTGGATGTACAAGCGCGTGATCTTCGGCCCGGTGGCCAACCCCGAGGTCGCCGCCTTGCAGGACGTCTCCCGCCGCGAGTTCTGGCTGCTGATGAGCCTCGCGGTGCTGGTGCTTTGGCTCGGGCTATGGCCGAAGCCCTTCATCGATGTCATGGGCAGCTCGGTGACTGACCTGCTCGCCCAGGTCGCGAAGAGCAAGCTGTGAACCGGCAGGCAACGTGAACCGAAACGACTTTCTGACCGTCCTGCCCGAGCTCATCCTGCTGGGTGGTGCGTCGCTCATCCTGTTGATCGACGTGTTGCTGTCGGATGCCCGCCGTCATGTCGCTTACTGGCTGACTCAAATCACGCTGCTCGTCTGCGCGCTCGCCACCATGGCCACGGCCCAGGTGCAGCCAGTGTGGGTGTTCCACGGGCTCGTGGTCAACGATCTCGCCGGCGCACTTCTCAAGTTCTTCAACTACATCACCGTTGCACTGATGCTCTTCTTCTCGCGCGGCTATCTGGAGGCGAGGGGACTCTTCCGCGGTGAGACCTTCGTGCTGTCTCTCTTCGCGCTGCTCGGGATGATGGTGATGATCTCCGCCTCGAGCTTCATCAGCCTCTATCTGGGACTGGAGCTCCTGTCGCTGTCGCTCTACGCAATGGTTGCCGCGTACCGGTCTTCGAATCGCGCCTCCGAGGCTGCCATGAAGTACTTCGTGCTGGGCGCGCTCGCGTCCGGCATGCTGCTTTACGGAATGTC
Source organism: Pseudomonadota bacterium (assembly GCA_030946875.1). GTDB lineage: Bacteria > Pseudomonadota > Gammaproteobacteria > Burkholderiales > Casimicrobiaceae > CAIWHR01. The sequence continues at coordinate 41,404 of JALYXY010000213.1, forward strand.
CATGCTGTATGGCGCGACCGGATCGCTCGACATCATGCAGGTGGGCCGCGCGATTGCCGAAGGCCGCGGTAACCGAACGCTTCTCGTGTTCGGTCTGGTGTTCGTGATCTCGGGCATCGCGTTCAAGCTCGGTGCCGCGCCGTACCACATGTGGATACCCGACGTTTACGACGGTGCGCCCACCGCTGTAACGCTTCTCGTCGGATCGGCACCTAAGCTCGCGGCCTACGCCTTCATGCTCCGCATGCTTGGGGTCGCGCTCGGCGGCATGGAGGCCGACTGGCAACAGATGCTGGGGGTCCTGGCGGTGCTGTCCATGATTCTGGGCAACATCATCGCCATCGCGCAGACGAACATCAAGCGCATGCTGGCCTATTCGACCATTGCCAACATGGGTTACATGCTGATGGGCTTCCTGACCGGCAATCTCACCGGCTACAGCGCGTCGATGTTCTTCACGGTCGCCTACGTGCTGACCACGCTCGCCTCGTTCGGCATGGTCATGCTTCTCTCGCGTCAGGGCTTCGAAGCCGATCAGCTCGACGATTTCAAGGGCCTCAACCAGCGCTCGCCGTGGTGGGCGTTCATGATGCTGCTGGTCATGTTTTCGCTTGCGGGCCTGCCGCCTACCGTGGGCTTCTACGGCAAGTTCGCGGTAATCGAAGCCGCGGTCAACGCGGGCTTCGTCTGGCTCGCGGTTGTGGCGGTGGTGACCTCTCTCATCGGTGCCTTCTACTATTTGCGCATCGTCAAGCTGATGTACTTCGACGATCCCGTCGACACCATGCCCATCGTGGCGCGCCGTGACACGCGCGCATTGCTCTCGGCGAACGGCATGGCGTTGCTGCTGTTTGGCCTCCTTCCGCAGAAGCTGATGGGTCTTTGCGTCGTCGCGCTCGCGTCGTCCGGGTTCCTCTAAGCACGAGCGGCGGCTGTGCGCGTGCGATGCCGCATGTGCACGGTAGCCAAAGGGGTCAGAAGCGCTCGTTTTCGCGTGCTAAGATCACGCGACAAGGTCGGAACCCATTCATGCGCGTCGGATTTTTCGTCACCTGTCTTGTCGATCTCATGCGACCCTCCATCGGGTTCGCCGCACTTCGGCTGCTCGAAGACAATGGTGTCGAGGTGTACGTTCCTCCGGCGCAAACCTGCTGCGGACAACCCGCCTACAACTCGGGTGATCGCGCCGATGCGCGGGCACTTGCCGTCAAGTTCATCGAGGAGTTCGAGGGCTGCGACTGGATCGTGGCGCCGTCGGGCTCGTGCAGCGGCATGGTGCGCACACATTACGCAGAGCTTTTCAGCGACGACCCTGCGATGAAGGGGAGGGCGGAAGCGCTCGGTGCACGCACGCGCGAGCTCACCGATTTCCTGCAAAAGGAGCTGCGTATCGATCGGGTGCCCGGACGTTTCGACGGTACTGTCACGTATCACGACAGTTGCGCGGGGCTGCGCGAGATGGGCGTCAAGTCCCAGCCGCGAGCGCTTCTTGCCAAGGTGCCGGGTCTCAAGGTCATCGAGATGGCCGAATGCGAGACCTGCTGCGGCTTCGGCGGCACATTCGCGGTCAAGTACGGCGAGATCTCGTCGCGGCTCGCGGACAACAAGTGCCAGCACATCGTGAACAGCGGTGCCGATGCGGTGGTGTTGGGCGACCTGGGCTGCATGCTCAATATCGAGGGCCGCCTGCGCCGCCGAGGTGATGCCACCCGCGTACTGCACGTCGCCGAGGTTCTCGCCGGTGCATCCACTACGCAAGCGGTGGGTAAGTGATGGTCACTTCCACAAACGGGCGCGGGGCGCGCCGAGTGCACTCGCCGGCGTTCGATATCGCTGCGGGATTGCCATGCAAATAGCCTCGATGCATTTCAAGGAGCGCTCGCACGTGCTCATGCACGACGAGCTCCTGCAGACCAACCTGTCCAAGTTCAAGGGCAAGTTCGTTGCGGCGCGCAAGGCCGCGATGCTCGAGCTCGACGATTTCGACGCGACCCGCGACGCCGCCAAGGCAATCCGCAATCGTGTGCTCGAGAACCTCGATGCCTGGCTCGAGATCTTCGAGCGCAATGCCACGGCGCGGGGCGCGACCGTGCTGTTCGCCGAGACTCCCGCGGACGTGAACGCGCTGGTGCTCGAGATTGCCGCGAAGCACAGCGTCCGAAAGATCATCAAATCCAAGTCGATGGTGTCCGAAGAGTCGGCCCTCGATCACGCGATCGAAGCGGCGGGCCTCACCGTCGTGGAGACCGACCTCGGCGAGTACATCCTTCAGATCAACGATTACGAGCCACCGTCGCACATCATCGGGCCCGCGTTGCACAAATCGAAGGAGCAGGTGTCGGATCTCTTCGCGAAGCGCCATGGCACGCCGCGCAAGACGGAGATCAACGAGCTTTGCCTCGAAGCACGGGCGCAGCTGCGAGAGCACTACCTGAACGCTGACATGGGCATCTCGGGTGGCAATTTCCTCGTCGCCGACACCGGATCGGTCGTGCTCGTCACCAACGAGGGCAATGCCACGCTCACCACCACGCTGCCCAAGGTGCACGTGGCGATCTCCGGCATCGAAAAGATCGTTCCCACCCTGGAGGACGTCGCGACATTGATGCGACTGCTGCCTCGCTCCGCGACGGGCCAGTCGATCTCGAATTACGTCGACATCCTCACCGGGATCAAGGGCGAAGGCGAGTTCCACGGTGCCGAGCACATGTACTTCATTCTCGTGGACAGTGGCCGCACGGCGGTGCTCGCGAGCGAGGTCCGCGAGGCGTTGCGCTGCATTCGATGCGGCGCCTGCATGAATCACTGCCCGGTGTACCAGAACATCGGCGGACATTCCTACGGCTGGGTGTACCCCGGACCCATCGGCTCGATCCTGACGCCCATGTATGTGGGCCTCGACAAGGCGCACGACCTGCCGAGCGCCTCGACGTTGTGCAATCAATGCGGGGTGGTATGCCCGGTCGGCATTCCACTGCCGGACCTCCAGCGCAAGCTCCGTGAGCGTGCATTCGCCGAGCGCCTCAAGCCGTGGCACGAGCGGGCAGGCCTCAGGCTCTGGGCATGGTTCGCCCTGCGACCGCGCGCCTACGCGATCGCGGCGAGCATCGGCATGCGCGTGCTCCGTCTGATGGGTGGTCGCCGCGGGATGATTCGTTCGCTGCCGTTCGCCGGTGGATGGACCAACGAGCGCGACATGCCGGCACCTTCCGGACGCACGTTCCGCGAGCTCTATGCAGCGCGAACGTCCGCGCCTCCGTCGCCACTACGCAAAGCCGCATGAACGCCACCCACCACGCGAGCGCGCCATTGCTGCGCCTGTCGCGCCGCGCCGAATCGCTGGGCACCGAGAATGCCTTCGTCGTGCTCGCCGAAGTGAATGCGCTGACACGCCAGGGCAAGGACATCGTTTCGTTCTGCATCGGGCAGCCCGATTTCCCGACGCCGCCCAACGTGCAGCAAGCCGCGATCGCTGCAATTCACGCCGGACGCCACGGGTACACGCCGTCGGCGGGCATCGACGAGCTTCGCGCGGCGGCAGCACACGACATCAGCAGCCGCCGCGGTCTCGCCTACACCTCCGACGATGTCGTGATCGGTGCAGGAGCCAAGCCTTTCATCGCCTACACGGTCGCGTCGGTGACGGACCACGGCACCGGCGATGAAGTGATCTATCCCGTGCCGGGTTTTCCCATCTACGAATCGCAGATCATCGCAAATGGCGCCATTCCGGTGCCGATCTTTTTGCGCGAGTCGCGCGATTTCGCCTTCGACCCCGCCGAGCTCGAAGCGAAGATCACGCGCAAGACGCGGCTTCTCATCCTCAATACGCCGCACAATCCAACCGGCGGCATGCTGCAAGCGGGCGACCTCGACGCCATTGCGGAAATTCTCGGGCGGCACCCGCAGGTCTGGGTGTTCGCCGACGAGATCTACTCCCGGCTCGCCTATGCGGGCAAATTCGAGTCGATCGCCACTCGGCCCGGCATGCTCGAGCGCACCATCGTCTGCGATGGCGCATCCAAGACCTGGGCCATGACCGGATGGCGCATCGGCTTTGCGGCCAATCGCGCGCTGGCGCCGGTGTTCACGCGCTGGATCACCAACACCGATTCGTGCGCATCGCACGTCTCGCAATGGGCGGCGCTGGAAGCGATCACAGGTCCGCAGGACGCCGCGGAGCATATGCGTGCGAGCTTTCTCGAGCGCCGTGATCTCATCGTGAGCCTGCTCAACAAGGTGCCCGGTGTGACCTGCAAGACTCCGGGTGGAGCGTTCTACGCCTGGCCGAACGTCACCGAAGCATGTCAGCGCACGGGGTGCAGCGATTCCGAAGCATTCCGGAAGCGGCTCCTCGGCGAAGCCGGCGTTGCCGTTCTCGCAGACATTCACTTCGGTCGGCGGGTACCCGGCGATGGACAGCACATCCGCTTCAGCTACGCGGCCGCTCCCGAAATGATTCGCGAAGGTGTCGCGCGCCTCGATGCCTTCGTGCGTCGCAACAGCGCGTAGGTCATGGGCGCGTCGCTCAACGACAACCGCCTCGCACGTGACGCCGTGATGGGGCGCGTGCGACAGGCGCTGGGCCAGTCAGCTGACCGGCGTGCTGCATCGGATGATGCAGCACGGTACCTCGCGGCGCACGCTGTCGGACCGCGACCGGCGATGGAGGGTGATCCCGTCGCGCGGTTCATGCGCCGCGCAACGGACATGGCGAGCACGGTCGAGCGCCTGCGCGACGTTGCGGACATACCCGCAGCCATCGCGCGTTATGTGAATGCCCTCGAACTGCCGCCCGCGCTCGCCAGCCACAAGTCGCTTTCGGGCGTGTGCTGGCCGGAGCTGGCGACGCTCGACTGGAATGGAGCGGGGCTCGACATCGGCGCGCGGCCCACGTCCGGTGACGATCGCCTGGGCATCACTGGGTGCTTTTGCGCCATCGCCGAAACCGGAACCCTCGTCATGACGAGCGGCGCCGACACGCCCACGGCCACAACGCTTCTGCCCGACACGCACGTGGCGGTGGTGAATGCCTCGCGTATCGTGCCGGCGATGGAAGACGCGTTCGCCCTGCTCAGGGCAGAGCGTGGCGGCACGCCGCGAGCGATCAATCTGATCTCCGGACCTTCGCGTACGGGCGATATCGAGCAGACGATCGTCCTCGGCGCACACGGACCGTACCGACTGCACATCATCGTCGTTGCGTGATCACCTGAGCGTCCCGGGCTATCCCTCGACCGTCTCGAGGGCAATGTCAGCCAGCGCGCGTGCGCAGCGATCACCGACCTGCAGCGAGGGCGGCCTCGTCAGCAACGCGCGATCAGGCCCGGCAAGGGTTGCGCTGAACACGCACGCGCTGAGAAACGCACCGGCCCCCGTCGGGTGGCTTCCGTCGGCAAGATGCAGCGCGATATCCGGGTATCGCGAGCGCGCGCACGCCCAGGCAACGCCGACGGGCGCGATGGTAGCGCCGAGCTCGGCGGCAATCTCGCGCACTGCAGCGTTCAGCACTGATTGACTCTCGGGCGCCGATGCTCGTGCCCAGGTGAGGTAGAGCACCGGCTTTGCCCCGACGTCGCGGATTGCGCGATCGAAGAGGCGTACGTTCTCGTGAAAACGCGCACGGTTCTTGATCGGCAGCGTGCTCTGCTCCTGCAGTACGACATGGGTCCACGCATCGCTTTCGATGGCGCTCGACGCCCGGCCCGAATTCCAGTGCCGGCGGAGGCTGGCTCCGCCGGCGACCACCATCTGAGCACGCATGTTGCCTATCTGATGGGCGATCAGTGCGGGGAGGTCATGCCGGGCCGTGTAGCTGTTGCCGATGAAGAGAACGCGGTGTAGCGTTCCACCACATTCGTCGTTGCGCGCCGTCACGGGCACGTGATCGAAGCAATACGTGCAGTCGGGCAGCCATTCCTCATCGCCACTTCAGGCGTTGAGCTTCCGGTAGGCGCTCAAGTGTCGCAACGCTTCCTGGCGCAAGCCCTGCGCCTCACAGAGGAGCGCGAGGTTGTAATGGGCGTCCGCCATGTCGGGCGCTTCCTTGAGCGCTGCGCGGTAGGTGTTCGCGGCGTCCTCGTGCCGGTGAAGGTCCTCGAGCACCACGGCGAGATTGAAGAGCAGGGTTTCGTCGGCCCCGCACTTCGAAAGACCTTCGCGATAGACGGACTCGGCTTCGGCAAGACGACCATCCGCATGCAGGCAGCGGCCGAGGTTGATGTACGCGCAAAGGTGCTGCTCGTCCTCGCTCAACGCCTGGCGGTAGGCGCTGCATGCCCCATCGACATCGCCGGCCTCGAGCGCAAGCGCGCGCTCGAACCATGGCACGGGCGGGCTCGTCGTGTCCGGCTCCACGAACGCAACACGCGGGGCGGGCGCATCGGTCCTCGTACGCGGCGCACCGCCTTGCGTCAGCGCCGCCACCGGCGGTGATTCGGTACGCTGGACTTCCACGGCGAAGCGCATCACGTATTGACCGTCCTCCGGCCTCCACTGGGCGGTGCCCTCGTTCACGACGACGGAGTCGCCCACCGCTTCGATGCGCAAGCCGGTGAGCGGGACCGTCTCGGGCAGCTGCGCGCGCAGCCGTTTCAATGCGCGGAGAATGCGCGCGGCGGGGAGCCGCGCAGCGGACAGACCCTGTGCCGCGCGCAGCAGCACGAGATCCTGGAATGTGAAGCGGAATTCGCCGCGGCGACCGCGCGTCGGCGTGACGAATCCGGCGTCGATCAGCCCGGAGATGATCGAGCGAGACACGCCCAGGAGCTTGCCGACGTCGCGAAGGGAATACCCGTCCGTCACAGCCTACATCCTTCGCATCAGCCCAGCTCCGACTGTGTTGCTACTCCGGTCGCTCCGCCTCTTGGCTCAGCTCGCGACCTAGCGCTTGGCGACCTTGCGCCGGGGCTCGGGCTTGGCTTCGGCGGGCGTGACCTTCTTGGGCGGCTTGCGCGAGCCAGCCTTCAATTCGACGGGTGCTTCAGCGGCCGCGGGAGTCGCGCGCTTGGCGCCCGCCTTGCCGAGACTCGCCCGAAGCGCCTCGACGAGATCGATCACTTGCGCGCTTGCCTCGGGCGCTGCAGGCGAGATGGCGATCTCGTGGCCCTCGATCTTGTTCTGCACGGCCGTCTCGATGCGCTTCTTCACGTCGTCTTCATATTGCGTCGGGTCGAACTTGTCGGCGGAGATCTGCGCGATGAGCTGCTTCGCGAGATTGAGCTCGGTGTCCTTCACCGGCGCTTCTGCGATCTCGACTTCCTCGATGGTGCGCACTTCGGGCGCATAAAGCAGCTGTTGCATGATGATGCCGCCCTCGACCGGGCGCAGTTGCACGATGTACTGTTTGCCACGCGCCGCGTATCGGCCCACCGCAGTCTGTCCCGTCTGGCGCATGCTCTCGGCGAGCAACGCATAGGGTTTTGCGCCGCCCTTGTCGGGCCCGAGGAAGTACGCCTTGTCGTAGTAGATGGGATCGATGCTCGACGCCGGCACGAACTCGTTGATCTCGACGGTCTGGGTGCCCTTTTCCTCGACCTCCTTCAGCTCCTCGGAGGTGAACGTGACGTACTGGTCCTTGGCGAACTCGAAGCCCTTCACCATGTCCGCGCGCTCGACGACCACGTTTTCCCTGGCGCAGAGGTATTGCTGCTTGAGGCGCGAGCCGCATCCCTTGTGCAGGAGGTTGAAGTGAATGCCTCCGGTCGCCTGGGTCGCGGCGTAGAGCTTCACCGGGATCGAGACCATGCCGAAGGCCACTGTCACTGAAGCGATGGAGCGAGCTGCCATGGGGACCTCGTGGGTGAGTCCAGCCGGAACCGGGGATCCTGCCAAAAGCGGAAGCAAAGTTCAAGCCGGCCGGACCCCAGCGCTCAGATCGAGCGTCCCCTTGTCGCGCCGGCGGTACAGGTGCGCAGCAGTGCCCACGCAGTTCACGTCAGGCTGGAGGCCGGTGCACCCGATACGCGGCGATGAACCGATCAAGGTCGGCCCGCGCCGCGCGGGCCTTGTCGAGCGGGGACCACTCGGCGCGACTCCCCGGCGCGACCTCGTATTCAAGCTCGACCTCTGGCGGCAACGCGTCGAGCAACTTGAACAGGGGAAAGTAACCTTCGCCCGCGGGCAGTCGCGCGGTGCGCGCCTCCGTCATCAGCTCGGCCTCGGACATCGGACCGGAGGGCCGTTGCGCATCGCAGAGCTGCACCAGGGCGATGACGTCCGGGTCTACGTGCGCGACGTCGCGCGCCGTGCCGCCCGAGCGATAAAGGTGAAGCACGTCGATGACCACACGAGCGTTGGCAGCTCCGCAGCGGTCGATGACGTGCAGGGCCTGCGACAGGTTTCTGATCCGGCTGTAGGGTAGGAATTCAAGTGCGATGAGGATCCCTGCTGCGCGCGCTTCGTCGCAGTAACGGGTGAAGAGTTCCAGAAATCTCTCTTCATCCGGGTCGAAGCTGTACGCGAGGATGAGCGGTGCGCCGAGCGCGTGGGCGGTAGCGACGAGCGACTGCATGTCTTCCCAGCGTGTATCCGGGAAGAACTGGTAGGCCTGCACGTTGGAGATGGCGACCCCGGCATCGCTCGCCTGGCGCCGGATGGCGCGAATGGTTTCGGGTTCTCCAATCACGCGAACGGGATACGGTTCGCCGGGCCGCCGGGGGGCAATGCGAAGGCCGAGCGCCTGGAACCCGGCCGCACTTGCGGCGGCGATCGACTCGGCTGGCGGCGCGCCGAGGGTGAGATGCGCGAGCGTGAACGGTGTCAAGGAGAGTGGGCCTACGTGAGCTTCGAGCGAAAATGATCCCACGTGCGCAGAAAAAGATTCGCATTCCACAGCTTGTCGCGGCAGAGCCGCATCTCCTCGTCATCGAACACGTACGGCTCCCCGATCTGCATCGCCATGTACTGCCGCATGGCGTTTTCCTCCATGTAATTGAGCAGCACGAAAGCTTCGACGATGTCGGCGCCGACCGTCACGGCGCCGTGCGACTTGAGGAGTGCCGCCGGGCGATCGCCCAGCGTTGCAGCCAGCCGATCGGCCATCGGTCGATTGTTGATCGAGTTCGGCGAGTCGAGAAGCGGTACCGGATGCACGAGCGACCCCTGTGCATAGACCGGTGCGTAGCGCTTGCCGACCATCGTCAGGTAAGTCGACCACTTGGGATGACAGTGCACGATCGCTTTGGCATCGGAGCGCACGCGGTAGATGCCGCAGTGCAAATGCCGCTCGAGCGGGGCATTCGCGTTGCCGGAGAGTTGGTTGGCGTCGAGGTCGATCGTGCAGATATCCTCGATCGTCAGCCGACTCCGTTGACATGAACCGCTGTTGATGAGGATGCGGTTGTCCGGGAGGCGAATGCTCGCGTGCCCGTTGTAATCCATGATCTCGTTGTGCTCCAGCATGCGGATGCAGTCGACGAGTTGCTGCTTGAGCTCTGTTTCGGCCGCGGCCTCATGTGCTGATGGGTCCAAACCGCTGGGTGGCATTGATGTCTCCTGTGTGGCAACGGGTCGCTCGAGCGCAATGGCTTGAACGCTTCAGATCACGACCTTGGTCATGATCCCCGCAGGGAAGATCTCCTCGGGCGTGAACTGGCGATGCGCGATTCCCTGCTGAAAGGTGTACAGCGCCATCTGTTCCCAGGTCGCGCGGTTTTCCTCGATGCCGTACGGAAAGGGATCGCCACCGAACAGGTCGCGCATCTTGCGCGCATACGAGGCGAGCCAGGGCAACGGGTACCGGGAAACGGCAGGATCCAGCAGACGCTCGATGCTGCGGCGCTTCGATTCCAGAAAGGCATTGAAAAGATTGCGCGGCACCCAGGGATGCTCGTCGACGATGCGTTTGCGCATGGCGATGATGTGCATGATCGGGTACACCCTGGTGCGTTGGTAATACTCCTCCTCCATCTCGAGGTAGTTCGGAAAGAGGCGGATGACGTCGGGATGGCCTTCGAGGAAACACGTCGGCGGACGCGCGATGATGGCGCAGTCGATCTCACCCGCCGCGAGGAGCTCGCTCAAGGATTTGTCCGCCACGCGTGTCAGCTTCAGTCCCGCGGGAAGATTGAGCTCGACCTTTTCTTCGCGACCCGGCGCGTTGGCACCCGCCTGGTACCAGTGCACATCGGTGAGCTTCACGCCCATCTCGTTGTGCATCCAGCCACGCATGTACACGGCTGCGGAGTGCGCCCACTCGGGTGATCCGACTTTCTTGCCCTTCAGATCCTGCACGGTCCTGATGCCGCTCTTCGTGTTCACATAGAACGAGCTGAACCGGAACAGGCGCGAGCAGATGACCGGCAGCCCGATGATGTCGCTGTCCTTGCGTGTCACCTGCGTGGCGAACTTCGCGAACGACAGCTCGGACAGGTCGAACTCGCGGTTGGCGGTGAAACGCGCGAAGCACTCGTGGTGCCCGAGGTTGAGCCAATTGAGCTCGATGCCTTCGCTCTTCACGAAGCCGAGTCTGAAGTCGCGGAAATGATCGTAGTCGGTCGTGGCGATCGAAAGATGCAGTTGTGCCATGCGCTTCCTTTGTTGGCGGCGTTATGCAGCAATCATTTGCTGGCGTCGGCGTGAGCCGCCTCGGCCGCCTTCGCAGCAAGCTCGGGATCGTTCTTGAAGACACCGCGGATGTTGAGCGCCGCAAGCGCCACCTGAAGCGTTATCAGCGCATACGCGCCATCGTGCCATCCCCAGACGATCCAAAGCACGTTGCTGACGATGAAAGCCCAGAAGCCGACGGTCCGCCGGTGCTTGCTCAGCGAGGCGACGAGCCATGCCGCGAGCACCGTGACGGCCATCGCAGGCCATTGCACCAAATCGAGTAGATCCATGGCGGTGATGACAACAGTCGGGATTGTTCGTTCTGCGGTTTTGTCGCGCCGGGATCAAAAGGCGCCTTGCGGACCGAGGATTCGGCGGTTCAGCTGCGGTTCTACCGTCAGGAGAAAGCAAGATGCGCGCGCACGTCATGCATCACATCGGCGAGCTCGACCCGGTACGTCGCATCGAGCAGTGCCTGGTCGTGGAGCGGAGCGGGCCCACGGACGTACCCCATCGCGAGCATGCGGCCATGCTTCCAGCTATACCCGGCCGACGTGAGCTCACCCGCGCGCTCGCCATTCATCAGAATCGGCTCCCCACCCCAGGCGAACGCGTCGGGGTCGTCGAAGCTCAGCAGAACGAGCCGTTTACAGTCTGGCTGGGCGGCCTGGAGCAGGGCGTCGCGGCCCGTGAAACCAGGTTTAGCGAGCTTGACGGCAAAGCCGAGGCCAGCTTGCCACGGCAATTCGTCCGGGGACAATTCGGCTCCCCAGGCCCGGCGGCCGGCTTCGATCCGAAGGGCGTCGAGCGCATAGTACCCGGCGTCACGCAACCCCAACGCAGCACCTTCGCTCTCCAGCGCTTCGTACAACGTCACGCACTGGTCAGTCGGCACGTAAAGCTCGTAGCCAGGCCCCCCGACATAGCTCATGCGCGCGGCCCGCACTCGCGTGTAGCCCACGTCGATTTCGCGGGAGGCGCCGAACGGTAACGCAGCCTTGCTCAAGTCGTCCGGAGAGAGGCGGGCGAGCAATGCCTGCGCCTGCGGACCCATCAGCGACAGGACCGAATAGGCGCTGGTTACATCCACGAGGCTCGCATGGGCGTCGCCAATCTGTCGGTCGATCCATGCGAAGTCGCGCGTCGCCTGCGCCGATCCGGTGATGATCAGAAACGTGTCCTCGGCGAGCCGCAGCATCGTGAGGTCGCTCTCGTAGCCTCCGCGCGCATTGAGCAGTCCCGTGTAGACCATCATGCCAGGCGCAACATCGACGTCGTTCGCGGCAATCCGCTGCAACACCTCGAGAGCGTCGCGGCCTTTCAGCACGAGCTTCGCGAACGATGTCTGATCGAACATCACCACGTTTTCACGACACGCGCGCTGCTCGTCGAGGACGTAGGGCAGCCACCCGGGTTTGCCGAATGTCGGCGCCGGCACCGCGTGCGTCGAAGGAAGAAAGTAGTTGGCCCGCTCCCAATTGAGCTTGCTGCCGAACACCGCCCCCTTCGCCTTCAGTCGATCGTAAAGAGGCGACCTGCGCAGCGGTCTCACCGTCGCGAGCTCTTCGCGCGGCCACCGCATCGCATAATGCAGCCCCAGTGATTCGACGGTGCGATCGGCGAGGTGGCGGCGGTTGGCATGCAACGGCGCGAACCTGCGGATGTCGACGTCCCACAGGTCGATGGGCGGTTCCCCGTCCACGATCCACTGCGCGACAAGCTGGCCCGCTCCACCCGCATTCGCGATGCCCGCGGAGTTGAAACCAGCACACACGAAATAACCCCGAAGTTCGGGTGCTTCGCCCAGGATGAAGTTGCCGTCGGGGGTGAAGCTTTCGGGCCCGTTCAGAAGCATCTTGATCTGTGCGGCTTCGAGGCAGGGCGTGCGGTGGATCGCCGCCTGCATGAGCACCTCGAACTGGTCCCAGTCTTCGGGCAGCAGCGCAAACTCGAACGCGTCAGGAACCTCCGCGTTCCACGGCTTTGCCTTCGGTTCGAAGCCACCCATCACAAGACCGCCGACTTCCTCCTTGTAGTAGATGTATCCGTCGGGATCGCGGATGACGGGCAGCGCGGGGGTGACGCCCGCGACGGGTGCCGTGACGATGTAGAAATGCTCGGCGGCGTACAGGGGAACGGTCACCGTGTTCCTGCGGCCGAACTCGCGCGCCCAATGTCCGCCGCAGTTGACGAGCGTCTCGCATTGGATGACGCCGCTGCCCTCATTGCTTTGCCACTGCACCGCGCTCACGTGCCCGTTGTGGGCCTCGACACCCATGACGCGAATGCCTTCCAGCAGCGTCGCGCCGCGCATGCGCGCGCCTTTGGCAAGAGAGCGCGTCAGGTCCGTGGGGTTTGCCTTGCCGTCACCCGGAATCCACACGGCGCCTGCGAGGTCGTCGACGCGCAGGATCGGCGCGATGTCGAGTGCTTGCGCCGGCGAGATGAACTCGAAATCGATCCCGAAGCTGCGTGCCCGTGCCATCTGCCGCTGCATCAGTGTGAGGCGGTCGCGGCTTGCGGCGAGGTTCAGGCTGCCGCATTGCTTCCAACCTGTCGCGAGCCCGGTTTCGTGCTCGAGTGTGGAATAAAGTTCGATCCCGTACCGGCTCATCCGGGTGGCGTTACGCGTGGCGCGTGTCTGCCCGACGAGGCCCGCGGCATGCCATGTCGTGCCGCACGTCAGCTGTCCCTGCTCGAGCAGCACGACATCGCGCACACCGAGCTTGGCGAGGTGGTAGGCGGTCGATACGCCCGCGATGCCTCCGCCCAGGATGACGACGCACGCGTGCTGCGCGGGTGCTTGCATCGACGTCTAGACGACGCTTGCTGAGGACGACGCGTGGACGGTGTCGACCTCCTCGGTGCTGAAATCGGCCGGCATGACAATCTCCAGCATTTCGATGTCTTCGCTGTGTCCCACCTCGCGGTGGCGAATGGACGGGGGCTGGTACACGCACGATCCTGCTTCGAGCCGAATGATGCCCTGGCCCTCGTACTCGAATTCGATCCAGCCCCTGAGCACGTACACGAGCTGAAAGGTGGTGCGATGCAGATGCGGCTGGCCTGAGAAGGCGGCGCCCGCCGCAGCCCGGATCACGTGCGCTTCGACGCCGCCTCCTGTGGCATCGCGGATTCCGAGATCCCGGTATTCGAAGAATGAACGCAGACCTCGCTCGAAGCGTGCGTCGCGCGCATGAGTGACGACGAATTCATTGGCGGACATGAGCATCCCCTGATGAGTACGGCAAATGATTGGAGACTGTTGCGTGACCTGGCGCCGGCGAGCTTCAAAGGTTGCGCGCATCATAGGCCCAGTGCAGCAGTGCCTGCTTCTGTCGCCTGCGGCAGTTGAAGTTGCCACGCACGCAGTGCTTCCTGATCTGCGCCATATGTCGGCGGGCTGCGCGCCAGCGCCTGATCTGACGCGAGTCGTCGGGGCATCTTCGCCCCATGTAGTAGCGGCAATACCATTGGAACCAGCCGCGTGGGTCTTCATCATAAAGCCAGCCCTTGCGCCGCCACTCGGCGAGGGACTGCGACGCGTTCACGCCGAAGTAATTGAGGCGGGCGTCGCGGGCCTGAGGTGAAAGCCGGGCTTGCGTGAACCACTCGACGGGAAACTCGCCGCTGCAATCCGTCATGTACTTGCCGCCGAAGACTCCCAGGGTGAGCATCTCCGGAGGTGTGAGCTCGGGCGTGAACTCCGGATCGAAGTTCTGGCCGATGCGCTCCGTGAGGCGGTACTCGTAACCGGTCTGCATGAGATCGTTCACGATGATGCGTCGGGGCGTCATGCGGTTGGCTCGAATGTCGCGTCAGCCGGGTCGAGGAAGGCATTCTCGAATGCGCGCGCGTCCCGCTCCAGAAGCGAGGCGCGGTAGCCGACCCGGATCACGTCGGCCAAATAACTCCTGAGGAATGCGCCGATCGAGCCAAACGACTCGTATTGCGCGACGTGACGGCACTCGTGCGCGAGAAGTTGCGGTCGCTGGTCGTCGGAGCGCAGGAAAATCGCATGGCCAAGCGTCAGTCCGGCCGAGTTGGGTCCTGAAAGGCCCGCCTCCCGTGTGGCTTGACGCAGGAGCGGGTCGCCAGGAGCGGGCATCTCGTGGACTCGGATGACGCGAATGCGTTGAGGGTCGCGCACGCCGACTCTGCCAGCGAGCGCGAGCGCCGCAGCGTCGAGGGGCACGCCTTCCGCGAGGCCGCGGCTGGCTTCTGCTTCTGCCCATGCGATCGCAAGCGGAAGGAGTTCGGGCAAACGGTGCCGCAGGTCCATGAAGTCGCGTTCAGAATGAAGTAGCGGACACCTGTCGATCAGTCTTTCGGGTGCCGCGCATTGAGGCTCGACCCTCGCATCGAAGTATGCCTCGGGGAAGCAACATTCTGCCGTAAGCATGCGATGCGCCGCGCGCGGCGCTTCAACCCTGCATGCGCCTGATCTGCGTCGGCAAGCCGATCGCCGGAACGTCGTCAAAGTTTCAGCGCGGCGATGCCTGCCACCACACTGACAGCACCGGCGACCCGCGCAAGGCCGAAGCCCTCGCGCAGAAACAGCGCTCCGAACAATGCGGCGAAGAGCACGGAGGTCTCCCGCAGCGCCGCGACCGCTGCGACCGGCGCACGCGTCATGGCCCAGAGCACGATACCGTACGCGGCGATGCTCCCGGCACCCGCAAGGAGTCCGCGGCGCCAGCAACGCTGCACGTACACGGTTGCGGAAGGTCCATACCGCACACGTACCCACAGCAGGAACGGCATGCCTTCGAGAAAGATGAGCCAGGCAACATAGCCGAGCGCATTGCCCGAGGCGCGCGCCCCCGCGCCATCGACGAGCGTATAGGCACCGATGATCGCTGCGTTGGCGAAAGCCCACCGTGCAGCGCCTGGCGGGTGGCGCTCCTTGCGTACGAAAGCGATGCTGACGATGCCGGCGCAAATGAGCACGATGCCGACGCCCGCGTGAAGCGAAGGCATTTCGCCGAGGAGCACGATGCCGAGGATCGTGACGAGCAGGGGCGCCGTGCCGCGCATCAGCGGATACACGAACGAGAGATCGCCCGTGCGATACGCATGCGCGAGTGTGAAGTAGTACGCGAAATGAATCGCGGTCGAGGCAGCCGCGAACTTCCATGCGTCGGCGAAGGGGATTGGCACGAACGGCAGCAACACGAGTGCGCACACCGAGGAGCCGGCAACGACGGATGCGGTGTCGAGCATCGGATCCCCGCCCGGCGACGACTTGAGCACGGCGTTCCATCCGGCATGCAGAATTCCGGCGCCCAGAACGGCGAGCGTGACGCCCGCGGAGAGCTCGGACGCGGCGATCATTTCAGGCTGAACCGGGCGCACACCGCGTAGCGCGGCTCAGGATCGTCAATGGTCGATACGGTTGCACTGCGCAGGGAACTCACGCGACGCGCGGCTTGCCCTCGGGCCAGTTTTCGCGGGGCACGGCATCATCCTCGATCGCGCGGCGTGGTGCCGGCACGAGGGCAGGGGGTTCCTTGAGGCGGGTACGTGCGAGAACCCCGGCCTGCTCGAGGATCGGATAGGCGATCGAGCAGATGTGGGAGTTGATGCGGCGCAGATCGGAGATGAGGTCGATGTGCAGCGACGAGGTCTCGATGCTTTCGAGCGTGTTGCCGGCGAGCCGCTCCAGGTGCGTGTTCGAGTAGGCGCGCTCGAGATCGCGAATGAGCACCTTCTGGGCGAGAAGCTCCTGCGCGCTCTTGAGATCGCCCGTCATGAACACGGTGAGCCCGAACCGCAGATTGGCCACCAGACGTCCATGCAGGTCGCAGATCTCGGCCATGCCGGCATCGGAGAAGTTGCGCCCCTTGTCGATCTTCTTGTCGACCACGTCGGCAATGATGCGATCGATGATGTCCCCGATCTGCTCCATGTTGATGACGAACGATACGATGTCGGCCCAGCGACGCCCCTCCTTTTCCTCCAGCGCCTCGCGCGAGATCTGCGTGAGGTAGAGCTTGACCGCCGTATAGAGCTCGTCCACGACGTCGTCCATCTTGCGCAGGCGGTCGGCGAGTGCGCGATCGTTGGTGCGCACCACCGAGAGCGTGCCGATCAGCATCTGCTCGATGACGTCGCCGATTCGCAGCGCCTCGCGTGCAGCGTACGAAATCGCCAGGGATGGTGTGGCGAGCGCCGATGGATCGAGGTGACGCGGCTTCGCGGGATCGTCCGCGACATCGCGTGAGGGCAGGAGACGCTCGGCGATGCGCGCGATGGGCGAGGTGAAGAAAAGGAACGACAGCGCAAGCGTCCCGTTGAATGCAAGATGGAAGAGCACGACCTCGCGCGCGGGTCCGAGCGCCAGGCTGTCGATGGGCTCCACCATGAAGCCGATGAGCGGAAGCACCACGATGCAGCCGATCAGCTTGAACAGGAAATTGCCGAGGGTCACACGCCGTGCCTCGGGCTCTGCGCGCAATGTCGACAGCATGCCGAGCAGTCCGCTGCCGAAGTTTGCGCCGAGCACGAGTCCGAGCGCCACTGGCAGCGCAATGACGTGCAGCGCAGCGAGCGAAGCAATCAGCAGCACGATGGCAAGGCTCGAGTAACACAGCACCGTGAAGAACGCCGCCACCAGCATGTCGAGGAGCACGTCGCCCGTGAGCGATGCGAAGATCACCTTCACACCCGCGGCCCGTGCAACCGGCTGCGCGGCGAGGGAGATCCACTGCAACGCGAAGATGATGAGGCCGAGCCCGATGAGAATCCGGCCGAAGCGGCCGATGGGGGCGGTCTGCCACGACAGGAAGAGCGTCACCCCGACAAAGATGAGCAGGGGTGCAAGCCAGGAAAAATCGAACGACAGCACGAGCGTGACAACGGCTGTTCCCACATCGGCGCCCAGCATGACCGCGAGGGCGGGTGAGGTTCCGATGAGGCCCTGGCCCGCGAACGCGGCGACGATCAGTGCCGTCGCCGTGCTGCTCTGGATGAGGCCAGTGACCCCGAGCCCCGCGAAAAACGCGCTGATCGGCGAGCCCACGCTGCGGCGGAGCACGCGCCGGAGATTGCCGCCGTACAGGCGGAGAATCCCGTCGCGAACTATGTGCGTTCCCCAGACGAGGAGCGATACACCGGCGAGGAGGTTGAGGAGTGTTTGCACGGACTAGGGGGCGGGCGGTCCCGATTTCGATTCAACGCTCGTGAGCGCGCGTTCGATGACGTCGAGCGCCTGGTCGAGCTCGTGCTGCTCGATCACGAGAGGCGGCGACAACGTGAGCACATTGCCCTGGCCGACCTTGAAGGACAGGCCCTCGGTCAGGCAGCGATACATCACGGCCTCCGCTTCGGCGCGCGCAGGAAGCCCCTCGCGTGCGAGCTCGATCCCGAGCAGGAGGCCCATGCCGCGGACCTCGGCGATGATGCTGTGGCGGGACTGCATGTGCCGCAGCCGCTCCAACGCGTGGGCGCCGAGCACGGTCGATCGCTCGAGCAGATTCTCATCCCGGATCACGTCCAGGGTCGCGAGGGCTGCCGCACACCCGACCGAGCTCTTCTCATGCGTGTAGTGGCCGAGCGCCCGGTCGGCTGCGATATCGAGATCCCTGCGGGCGATCAGCGCGGCCATGGGGAATACCGCCCCTCCGAGGCCCTTGCCGATCACCACCATGTCCGGAACGATGCCGTAGTGCTCGAACGCGAACATGCGTCCGGTTCGGCCGAGACAGATGGGCACCTCGTCCAGGATCAAAAGTGCGCCGTGGCGGTCGCAAGCCTCGCGCAGCCTGCGGTAGTAGTCCGCCGGCGGCACCTGCACGTCGGTGCACCGGACCGTCTCGACAATGACCGCGCCCACGTCCTCTTCTTTGCCGAGCACGTATTCGACATATTGCGCACACCTCAGGTTGCACGCTCCGCCGCATCCGAAGCTGCAACCGCGCGGGTCGCAAGGCGGCGCGTGCTCGGTGCCTGGCAACAGGGGACCGATGCCCTTGCGGAACACGGCTTCGCCACCGATCGATATGGCATCGAGCGAGGCGCCATGGAAAGAGTCCCACATGGACAGCGTCTTGTGGCGTCCGGTCGCGAGCCGCGCAAGCTTCAGTGCCATGCCGATGGCGAGCGTGCCGCCGGGCGCGAACAGCACCTTGCCGAGCGGATCGGGCGCGAGCTCATCGAGCCGCGCAGCAAGATCGACCGCGGCCCGGTTCGTGAACCGCCGCGGCGAGAAAGGCAAAGCGTCGAGCTGTGCCTTCACCGCCTCGATGACCCGCGGATGGCGATAGCCGACCTGGTGGACGTTGTTGCCATGGAAATCCATGATCCGCCGACCCTCGCAATCTTCGAGCCAGATCCCCTCGCAGGCCGTTAGCGCATTGAAGCAGGGCGTCGAGAGCGATTGATGGAGAAAGTGCCGCGCGTCGGCATCGAGCATCTGCCGCGTGGCGGCATGGATGTGCTCCTCCTCGAACCGGTGGCGCTGCGGCGAGAGGTTGACGTCGCCTTCGGACGAGCCCTCGAGCAATGGCTCCGCCTGCATTCTGCGGATCGCGTCGACCTCGCGAATGCCGCGGGTTGCGTTGCCCGTCACCACGGCAGCGAATAGGTCTTCACATGGGTGAAGCTCTTCATCGCCTCCTGCACACCTTCCTTGTAACCCAGCCCCGAATCCTTGACACCCCCGAACGGCGTCAGCTCGAGGCGATAGCCCGGCACCTCGCGTATGTTCACGGTGCCGACATTGAGCTCTGTGATGAAACGGGTGATGTAGTCGAGCCGATTGGTGCATACAGCCGACGAGAGGCCATACGCGGTGCCGTTGGAGATGCGGATGGCATCGTCGATGTCGCGGAAGCGAATTACCGGCGAGACCGGACCGAACGTCTCCCATTTGACGAGTGGCATGTCGGGATGCACCCGATCGAGCAGCGTCGGCGAGTACAGCGCACCGCGGCGGACGTTGCCGTGCAGGAGACGTGCGCCGAGACTCACCGCTTCATTCACCCGTTGCTCGAAAATTTGCGCCGCCGCTTGGTCGATGACGGTCCCCATGTCAACGTCGGGATCCATGGGATCGCCGTAGCGCCACGCACGAGTGTGATGCAACAGGCGCTCGACGAACTCGTCGGCGACCCCCTCGTGGACGAGCATGCGCTTGACCGCAGTGCAGCGTTGCCCCGAGTTCTTGTACGACCCGGTGGCGGCAAGCATGGCGGCCTCCTCGAGGTCCGCATCTTCCATGACGATGATCGGATCATTGCCCCCGAGCTCGAGAATCTGCCGCTTGTAGACGGCCTTGCCGGCGATGTACTTGCCGACTGCGACGCCTCCGGTGAACGTGACGAGGTCGACATCAGCGTGAGTCAGCATCTCGTCGCCGATCTCGCGCGGGTCCCCGGTGACCACGGCGAGCATCTCCGGAGGCAGGCCGGCCTCGTACAGGATGTCGGCCAGAGCGAGGGCGGACAGTGGCGTCTTTTCGGTGGGCTTCAGCACCATGCGATTGTTGGTGGCGACCGACGGTGCCACCTTGTGGGCCACCTGGTTCAACGGATGGTTGAAGGGCGTGATCGCGCTGATGACGCCGAGCAGCGGCTCCCGCATCGTGTACACCTTGCGCTTCTTGCCGTGGGGCGTCAGGTCGCACGAGAAGATCTGCCCATCGTCGGAGAGTGCCGCGTTGCCTGCAAAAACGAACACGTCGCACGCGCGTCCGACCTCGTACAGCGAATCCTTCCTGCAGATGCCGCATTCGGAGGTGATGAGCTGTGAGAGCTCGTCGGTCCGGCTGCGAATGATCTCGGCCGTGCGATGCATGATTCGCGCACGCTCATAGCGCGACAGCGTGGGCTTGTACGCGCGAGCGATATCGATTGCCCGCCGAACATGCTCGACAGTGCCGCGGGCGATCGTGCCCACGAGCTCGCCGGTGAAGGGATTGCGCACTTCGAGCGTGCGCCCGGCTGCAACCCGCTCGCCCCCGATGCGCATCGACTCCTGCAGAAGGTCACGGCCGTTGATGGCTTCTTCTCCTCGAACGTTCGGCGTCGCGGTATCCACAGATCAGGTGACGTGATTGAGCGCCAGATCGAACACATCGAAATTGCGCAGGCGTCGATCAGCTGGCACGTCGTGCAATTGGCGGTTGAAAAGCAGGGGCACCTTCTGCTCCGAGATGCCGCCGTGCGAGCGGAGCGGAGCGTCGAGTGCGGAGAGATCGTGACGCGAGGGCGAGGTGCCGATGACGTACAGGCGCTCGGAAATCACCACGATGTCGCCGAGGCGATCGACGGGCAGGCCGAAGCGCTTCACAGCCTCGGCGCGTGGCATCGCAACGTCGATGCCCGGCACGTTGCACACCTTTTCACAAAGTGACGCAGCGTCCACGTCATCGGGCAGGTAGCACGTGGCGAACGAGCCCAGGGATCCGTGGTGCACGACGTAGGGGTCGGTAATGGGAAGAATCACCCGCGCGCGGCCCGAGCCCAGCACGCCGTCGCACCAATCCTGCAGGTACACGATCTGGGCCTTGCCGGCGGCGTCCGTCTTGGCGTTCATGCCATGGTCGGCGGTGAGCGCGATGGTTGCGCCGAGTCCCCCGAGCGCTTGCAGGTGCCGGCTCATCATCGCGTAGAACTCGTTCGCAGCGGCCGTGCCCGGAGCATGCTTGTGCTGCACGTAGTCGGTGGTCGACAGGTACATGATCTGCGGACGGATGCGCTTCATGAGCTCGACGCCTGCGGCGAAGACGAACTCAGAAAGGTCGGAGCTGTAAACGCTGGGTAGTGGTTTGCCCACCATGTGGAGCACGTTGTCGATGCCCTGCGGCCGCAGATCGGCGACATCGGCCTTCTCCGCTGAAAAGCAGACCCCGGACATGCCGCTGCCGAGAAGACCGCGCAGCTTGTCCTTGGCAGTCACCACGGCGACCGAAGCACCCGCCCCCGAGAAGGCCGCGAGGATGGTGGGAGCGCGCAGGTACCGCGCATCGTTCATCATCACCTCTTCGCCGCTTTCGCGGTCGAAGAAGAAGTTGCCGCAGATGCCGTGAACCGAAGGCGGTGCGCCGGTGACGATCGACATGTTGTTCGGATTGGTGAAGCTCGGGACCACGCAATCGGCGAGCAGGGACGTGCCGCGCTCGCAGAGTTCGCGCAGATAGGGCGCGGCGTCCGCTTCGATCGCCTGGGTGATGTAGTCGGGCTCGCAGCCGTCGACGCACACGACGACCAGCGGACGATCGGGGAAGCGGTAGCTCCGGCCATTGACGAGAACATCCGGGTTCATGGGATCACTCATGGCACGCGCAACGACGGGAGGTGAGATCGGCAAGGCAATGGTCGTGAGCGCCGGCTGGTTCGCGGGCCCGACACCGGCGATTCGGGCTGGGGAGATGCGAGACGGCGTCTCATCGTCGAGCGGCTGCTTCGGGCGTCACGAGCTCAGCCTCGGACTCGCCTGCATGCATGCGGGCCGAGCGCTTGGCCCCCGCCGTGCGCGGCGGCCGTGGGGGCGCACCCGTTTCGTTGGCCCCGTAAAGCGTGTGCATGCGTTGCTGGCTCGCCCTGACGTGGTCGTACAACGCGCGGCCCGCGGAGGCAGCGCGTCCTGTGGCGATGCGATCGACGATATCCCGGTGCTCGCGTGCCGAGATCGTGAGCGTGTCCCCCTGCGCCAGCGTTGCCCGGCGGAAGAGACGAAGTTCGTTGGTCAGGCGCCGGTACATGAGAAGCAGCTTGGAATTGCCTGCGAGCGTCACGAGGCGCTCGTGGAACTCGACGTTGGCGCGCAGATACGCATCGACATCCTTGCGCGTTGCCGCCTTTTCCATTCGCGTGACGTGATCACGGAGCTCGCGAACGTCCTCGGCGGACGCCAGCGCAGCGACCCGACGGCCAACGAAATCGTCGAGGACCGCGCGCAGCTCGTAGATCTCGTCGGCTTCTTCCATTGGAATCTGCCGGACGTAGACCCCCCGGTTCTTCTCGAGTCGCACGAGACCGCATTCTTCCAGCGCGCGAAAAGCCTCTCGCACGGGTCCGCGCGAGACGCTCAGTTGCTCGGCGACCTCGCCCTCGGAAAGCTTGGTGCCCGGTGCGAGCTCGCCGGAAAGGATCTGGCGCTCGAGCTCGCGCTGCACGAGCGTGGTCAGCGAATGGCTGCGCACGAGATCGATCGCGGCGACGTTGCGGGAGGCGCTCATTGGACGTGGGCTCGGAGCATCGGAAGCAGCCGACTGTCGACTGCCAACTGTTGACAATAGACGCTTGCCCGCGGCAATGCAAGCACGCGGTGGTGCCGAGAAGGGCGTTGCCAAGTTGCGCAAACAGGCGATAATCCGGCGACCCGCCGCACCGGCGGCACCAACAGGGGATTCCAATGCGCACCTCGAGCCGTCACCGCTTCAAAACGCTGTGCGTGGCATTCGTCGCGTGCTTCGCCGCGTCCGCCGTCTCGGCGCAAAAGACGCAGCTCACGGTCTACACGGCGCTGGAAACGGATCAGCTCAAGGCTTACCAGGAAGGCTTCAACAAGGCCAATCCGGACATCGACATCACCTGGGTGCGCGACTCGACGGGCATCATCACTGCGAAGCTACTGGCAGAGAAGTCCAACCCGCGCGCCGACGTGGTGATGGGTGTCGCGGCGACCAGCATGGCGATCTTCGATCAGGAAGGCATGCTCGTCCCCTATGCACCGGCCGGACTGTCGCGAATCGACGCGCGCTACCGTGACGCCAAGAATCCGCCGACATGGGTCGGCATGGACGTGTGGGGCGCCACGATCTGCTTCAACA
>JALYXY010000219.1 GCA_030946875.1 Pseudomonadota bacterium
GTGCGGATCCTTTCCTCGCCAACTACGACAATGGCGCCGCGTTCGAGCTCGTTTATACGGCCAAGGACCCGCTCGTGCTGGGCGTCGGCTTTGCCGCCACGCGTGACCTCATCTCGTTCCTGCGCAACGACACGACGAATGCAAATCCCGCGAAAGGCGCCGTTCGCTACACACTCGCGCATGGCCAGTCGCAGAGCGGACGTTATATCAAAGGCTTCATCCATCTCGGATTCAATGCGGACGAGCAGAACCGGATGGTCTTCGATGGAGTCAACCCGCTGATCTCGGGCGCGCACGACATTGCGACCAACGAGCGATGGGGCGATGCGAATGCCACCGGCCGCAAGTACCAGCGGCACACCATCGCGAAGCAGGAATTTCCGTTTACGTACGAGGTGCGCAAGGATCCGGTGGGCGGCCAAACGGAGGGGATCTTCCTGCGTTGCCAGGTGAACAGCTCCTGCCCGAAGATTGCGCATATCGACAGCGGCAATGAGGCCTATCTGAAGCCAACCTTTCTCGTGACATCCGATGGCATCGGCAACGACATCGCGCTGCCGGCGAACGTGCGGGTGTACGACATAGGGAGCACGCAGCATGCGCCCGCCAGCACCATTACGACGACGCCGGCGAGCGTTTGCCAACAGCCCGGCAATCCCAATCAATGGGCGCGGTACGTGCGCGCGCTGTTCGTCGGCCTTGACCTCTGGACCACAGCCGGCGTCGAGCCGCCGGCCAGCGCGTACGCCAAGGCAAGCGACGGCACGGCGGTGCCGACGCCGCAGAACTTCCCGCAGATTCCCGGCGTGCGCTACACCGGGTGGGTGAATCCGGTGGCCGTTCTCGACAAGTCCCAGCTGCCGTACACCCCGATTGCAGGAAAGGAGTATGTCACCTACGTGCCGAAGGTCGACGCCGATGGCAACGATCTTCCTGGGGTTCGTACGGTCAACGTGCAGGCGCCGTTGGCAACTTATACGGGATGGGGACTGCGTCGGGCCGGGTTCGCCGAGAACGAAGACTGCGGCCTCACGGGTCAGTACATTCCCTTTGCCAAGACAAAGGCAGAGCGTCTCGCAAGCGGGGACCCGCGTCTGTCGCTCGAGGAGCGCTACGGCAATCTGTCGTACTACCTCTGGCTGCGCCTCAATGCGGTCAACGATCTCGTGAACCGGCGTTATCTCCTGCCCGAAGACGCATTCGCGGAATACACGAGCGGGGCTGCCGCCGCCCGGGCGCGCGGGCTCAACGCGGTTGATTCAGACGAATCGCAGTAGAACGTCAGCGGGCCTGTAAGCAGCCCGCGAGGAGTTCGACCACCTGAATCGAGCCGCGTAACGAGAGCGGCCCAGCAACGATCGGGTTCCGCTCGGCGCGGCCATGACACGCGGCCGGTGCGCGGGTCGAGCGCGTGGGCCGTACGGGTCGAAAGGATCGTGGTCCGCGGCCGAACGTTGAGCGAGTCGAACGCCGGACGGACCCCGGCTGTCGCGCCGTCGCGGTATGATCTGACCCCGCACGCCCTGCCGGATCTCGGCAGCCGCTGCCCGCCCCGTGGCCTCGGCCTTGCTGTCGGCCCGAAGCCACTGCCTGGGCCCACCTATGAGCGTCGGTACGCCGCTAACGCCCCGTGTATCCCAGGGCGGGTGTGGACCCTCGGAACGGCTTCGGCGGGAACGCGTGAGAGTGAAAGTGCTCTGACCGAGGGGATGGTGGTGCCCCAGAAGAGGCACCTGAACTCTGCTATATAGCGAACGGTGTTTGGCGTGCTGGGACAAGGGAGGCTGGGCAATACCTAGGCGTTCGGCGGCGCGGCCGAAGCCACCCTCGTCGGCAACAGCCAGCGCGTACCGGAACGATCGCAGGTTCATGTCCCTATCAAAACACTATGTATTGGTCGTAAGAGCGTGGGATTGATCGCCAGCTGTGCCGTATCGGCGAGAAGGAGCATGTAGCCGTCGTTCGGCGCGCGAGCGACCGCCTCCGCGGCAACGTTTCCGCCGGCGCCAGTGCGGTTCTCGACCACGACGCGCTGGCCGAGCGTCTGTGACAGGTGGCGCGCGAGCGTACGTCCGAGGATGTCGGCGCCGCCACCCGCCGCTGCAGGCACTACAAGCCGGATCGTTTGTCGGGGAATGCGAACGCTTGGCTAGCCCAGGCACAGGCGAGCAAGATAGCGATGACCGTTCTTTTTATGGCACGTGTCTTCGACAGTTGCATGGCCCGTTCCTGAAACATTGTTGTTACGAACTCGACCCGCCCCCGAACATTGCGTTCAACCCGCGTACAACTTTTGCGCGACTGCCTCCCCAAAGGCTCGGGTCCCAAGCGTGCCGCCCAGGTCGGCCGTGCGCGTTGCCGGTGTCGCGCGTGTCGCCTCGATGGCCGAGTGCAACGCTTCGCCCACACGCGAAAACTCAGGATCGTGTCGTGTTTCCCCAAGCCAGTCGAATAACATCGCCGCAGACAGCATCATCGACGTCGGGTTCGCAACACCCCGTCCGGCGATGTCGGGCGCCGAGCCGTGTTGCGCCTGCGCGGCGCACAACGACTCGTTGGCGTTGATCGATCCGGCGAGTCCCAATCCGCCGGCGAGCTCCGAAGTATGGTCCGAGAGAATGTCG
The DNA here is from genome assembly GCA_030946875.1 of Pseudomonadota bacterium. Classification (GTDB taxonomy): domain Bacteria; phylum Pseudomonadota; class Gammaproteobacteria; order Burkholderiales; family Casimicrobiaceae; genus CAIWHR01. Next base: position 2,625 of record JALYXY010000219.1, read on the forward strand.
GCGTAGAAATTCGTGGCGAGTATCACGTCGTACCGGCCCGCATCCCGCACGAGATACGCCGCCATCGCGTCAATGATGATCTCTTCAAGGGCGACGTCGGGATACTCTCAGGCTACTCCCGCGTCTTGGCGAGGAACAGGCCATCCGTCAAGATGAAATTGTTCGCCTTGTGCACGCGGTTACCTTATGCCTCCTGCGCCGCGCCAACTCGAATGCGCGGCGGGCGATGCGCGTGCACGCGAAAGCAGTGATCTTGCGCAGCGACATGGCGATATCAGGTGTCGGCATGAATTCACCGGAGCCCACCGCCATGTTCCGATCGGGATAAAATCCTTCGGTCGCTTCACGAACGATGACGAGGTCGAATGGATCGCGTACACGGCCGATGCCTGGCCGGGTTTTTGCGGGACGAATGTTCGCGTACAAATCCAACTTGACGCGGAATGCGGCGGAGACATTGACCCCGCCCTTGTCGCGCGCTGGGTAGTCGAGGTGCGAAATAGGTCCCAGCAGTGTGCCGTCGACCTCGCGCGCCTTCTGCAGGACCCGATCGGGGCAGGTCGTGCCTTCCGCCTCCAGGGCAGCGAATCCGATGCGGTCGTACTCGAGCGCGATCTCCACGTCACAGGCGCGCTCCACTGCGCACAAGACAGCGACTGTCGCATCCACGATCTCCGGACCGATCCCGTCTCCGGGCAAGACGAGTAGCGTGGCGGTTTTCATTCGACCTTGATCCCCGCATCACGTGTGACCTTGGTGTAGCGGTCCAGCTCGGCTCTCACGTACTCACCAAACTCGTCTGGTGGCATGCCGCCCGGGTCGGCTTGAAGCGCGCGCAGCTTTTCGCGAACATCGGGTTGCTTCAAAAGGTCGGCGATCTCCTTGTACACACGCGCGACGATCTCGCGCGATGTGCCTGCCGGAGCATGCAGCGAATACCATGAGTCCACGCGGTAGCTGGGCCATCCGGCTTCGGCGACAGTCGGCAAGTCGGGGTAATCGGGGTGACGCTTGCGTGTCGCGATAGCGAGCGCCCGCAGGTTGCCGGCACGCACGTGGGGCATGGCCGAAGCCGCCGTGTCGAACATCATCTGTACGCGCCCACCGATCAGATCCGTGATGGCGGGACCGCCACCCTTGTAAGGGACGTGCAGGAGGTCGATACCTGTCATGGATTTGAGATCTCGCCCGCAATATGCGGTGTCGTGCCCGAGCCTCCGGATGCAAAGGCGTATTTGCCCGGATTGCGCTTGACCTCGCTGATGAACTCTTGCAGCGTGGTCGCCGGAAAGTCCTTGTTGACGCACAACCGTGGGCGCGATGCCAAGGATAGTGATGGGAACGAAGTCCCTGATGGGGTCCTACGGCACCTTGGGGTACAAAGCTGGCGCCAGTGCATGCGTCGTCACCGACGAAAGCAGCAACGTGTAACCGTCGCCCGGTGCTTTGGCCGCCAGATCGGTGCCGATAAGGGTTCCCGCGCCCGGCCTATTGTCGATGACCAACGCTGCCCCAGGCGTTCGCCGAGCTTCTGCCCGAAGAGCCGCGCCAGGTTGTCATTGCCGCCGCCCGGTGGATACGGCACGATCAGTCGGATAGGTTTCGTCGGCCACTGCTGGGCGTGCGCCGGGAAGCACGCGACAATGGCAAGAAGCAACGGAATGGCGAGCGATCGAATCTTCGTCAACATAGCAATCCTTTCACTTCCTTGAAGCCTGAAATTGGCTCCACCATTAAAAGTAGGTGGGTGGCGATGGGCATCCGCATAGGACTGATTCATGCCGTGCCGATGGCCATTGCGCCGGTGGTGCAGGCATTGACCGACCTTTGGCCGGAGGCGCGGCCCATGAACCTGATGGACGACGCGCTGTCCCCGGACCGCGAAGCGCGTGAGGACCTGGACCCGTTGCTTGCCAGACGCATCGAGTCACTTGCCGATTACGCGGTGATGGCGGGTGCACACGGTATCCTCTATACATGCTCGGCGTTTGGTGGAGCAATAGAAAGAGTAAAGATGCGGCTCGACTTGCCGGTACTGAAGCCCAATGAAGCCATGTTCGACGCAGCATTGCAGATGGGATCACACATCGGAATGGTCGCGACGTTTGCACCCAGTGTGAGCTCGATGGAGGAGGAGTTCGCCTCGCTGGCTCGTGCCCGCAGCAGCCAAGCGAGACTCGAGACCCGATTGGTGTCGGAGGCGATGCGCGCCTTGCGCAGCGGCGACGCCGATCAGCACAACGCGCTCGTTGCTGACGCTGCCGGCAGCTTGGCACATTGCGACGCCATCATGCTGGCGCACTTCTCGACGAGCACTGCGTACGCACTTGCGCAACAGCGGGTGAAGGCACCGGTGCTGACCAGTCCCCGGAGCGCCGTGCTCGCGCTCCGCGCTGCCGTGGCAGGCGTGCAATGAGCCCTGGCGGCGCAGTCATTCCTCTGCCTCCCGGCAGCGTGGACACTCACGTGCACGTGCTCGATCCCCACCGTTTTCGGTACGCCGCAAGCGCATCCTATTTGCCTGCGCCGCACGAGACCGGCACCGTAGCCGAGCTGCGGTGCCTGCTCGACGCCCACGGTGTCGATGGCGTCGTCATAGTCGATCCCACATCGGGGTACAACGGCGATTCGCGTTGCATGCTCGATGCGCTCGAACGGCTTGGCCCGCGCGCGCGAGGAATCGCCCGCTGGGTACCGGAGCAAAGCCGCTTCGATCGTGCCTCGCTCAGCGCATTGGCGCGACACAACGTCGTCGGTGTACGTGCGGATTTCATCGGTGACGGTCTGTCGTCGCTCGACTATCCTGCATTCGCAGAGCTCATCGCGTGCCTTGCGGATCTCGACCTTGTGCTCGACGTGCAATGCGAGCGCGACCAGATGACACGCATCGCGCCGGCGCTTGCGGAATCACCGGTACGCGTCGTGGTCGATCATATCGGTCGTCCCGAGCCGCAAACCGGGGTGCGCCAGGCGGGTTTCGATGCCCTGCTCCATCTCGGGCAGCGTGGCGACGTCTCGGTGAAGCTTTCGGGGCCGATGCGCATGTCCAGCGTGCCTGGATGGCATGACGTCGATCCTTTTGTTCAGGCGCTGGTGAGCGAGCTCGGCACGGGTGCCTTGGTGTGGGGGTCCGATTGGCCGTTCCTCCGCGCGCAGAGCCGCATCGACTACGCACCCTTGCTTTCGCTTGTCGAGCGCTGGCTGCCGCAGGCCGAAGATCGCCAACGCGTGCTCGCGAGCAACCCGCGAGCGCTGTTCGGGTTCGAAACGCTGAATGGGTGAAACGCAGGCTGTTTGCTCCGCCACACCTTGTAGCCGATGGTGACTCAAGATGCACCCGCCGAGCGCAACCGTTGCGTATGGACGTAGGCGTTGCGCGAGATATCGAGATGGCTTGCGCAGAGTTCGATGAGCGTACGGCGATCACCATTGCGGATGGCTTTAAGCATTGCCCTGTGCTCGCTTTGCGCGTTGCGAAAATATTCATCTTTGACGATCGCGTACGACC
>JALYXY010000248.1 GCA_030946875.1 Pseudomonadota bacterium
CTGCTGCTGTCCTGGAGGAGGAGCTCTTGGCGAGGAGCGCGGTACTTTCAGCATTTCTGCGAGGGGCCGCCGAGTGATTGGCTGAGCTCAGTGAGCACGTTACTCTGCCGGTACGTCATGCTTATAAAGCTATGGTAGGCCACCAGCCCGGCATCAGTTGCATCCGCACGCGCGTCAAAGTTTGCGGAATCACACACCCCGAGCACGGTATCGTCGCTGCCGAGGCCGGCGCCGATGCTATCGGCCTCGTCTTCTGGCACGGCACGCCACGGCGCGTGTCGCCGGAGCGCGCCCGCGAGATCGTGATGGCGTTGCCGCCGTTCGTTGCGGTGGTCGGGCTTTTCGTGGACCCGACGTTCGACGAGGTGAGTGCGGTTCTGCGCAACGTGCCACTTTCCGCGTTGCAGTTCCATGGCGCGGAGGACGCCGAGTTCTGTCGCACGTTCGGATTGCCCTATGTCAAAGCCATCGGCGTGCCGAGCGCGATGCTCGGGAGCGATTTGGTAGAATCCGCGGCTTCCTATACCGATGCTGCGGCGTGGCTATTCGATGCGCCGCCCTCGGGTCAATTGCCCGGCGGCACCGGCCAGACCTTCGACTGGACCGTGTTGCCGAAAAAGCTCGCGAAGCCTGTTGTGCTCTCCGGCGGCCTGAATCCCGGCAACGTGGCCGAGGCAATCCGCACGGTCAAGCCATGGGCGGTGGACGTATCGAGCGGCGTCGAACGCACCGACGCCGATGGAAAAGCCATGAAGGGCATCAAGGACGCGACGAAAATCGCCGCGTTCATTCGTGAGGTACGCAATGCAGATGGTTGATCTTCCCGATGCGCGCGGCCACTTCGGTCCGTACGGCGGCATCTTCGTCGCCGAGACGCTGATGCAGGCCCTCGACGAGCTCAAGGAGCAATACGCCCGCTTTCGCACCGATCCCGAGTTCATGGCCGAGCTCGACGACGAGCTTGCGCATTACGTAGGTCGACCCTCGCCCGTCTATCACGCGCGACGCTGGTCCCGGCAAATCGGTGGCGCGCAGATCTGGTTGAAGCGCGAGGACCTCAATCACACCGGCGCGCACAAGATCAACAACTGCATCGGCCAGGCGCTGTTAGCCAAGCGGCTCGGAAAGCCGCGCGTCATCGCCGAAACGGGTGCCGGCCAGCATGGCGTGGCAACCGCCACCGTAGCCGCGCGCTACGGCATGGAATGCGTCGTGTACATGGGCTCGGAGGACATAAGGCGCCAGCAGCAGAACGTGTTTCGCATGAAGCTTCTCGGCGCGTCCGTCGTTCCCGTTGAGTCGGGCTCTAAGACGCTGAAGGACGCGCTGAACGAAGCCATGCGCGACTGGGTGACCAACGTCGAAACGACCTTCTACATCATTGGCACCGTCGCGGGTCCGCATCCGTATCCGATGATGGTGCGCGACTTCCAGTCGGTGATCGGCCGTGAGTGTCTGGTGCAGATGCCGGAGATGATCGGTCGTCAGCCCGATGCCGTGATCGCATGCGTCGGCGGTGGATCGAACGCGATGGGCATTTTCCATCCCTATCTCAAGCACGAGAACGTGCGCCTGATCGGCGTCGAGGCGGGCGGCGAGGGCATCGAAACGGGCCACCACGCGGCTTCCCTCACCGCCGGACGGCCAGGCGTGCTGCACGGCAATCGCACGTACCTGCTGCAGAACGAGGACGGACAGATCGTCGAGACGCACTCGATCTCTGCCGGCCTCGACTATCCCGGTGTCGGCCCCGAGCACGCGTGGCTCAAGGATACCGAGCGCGCCGAGTACGTCACCATCGACGACGTCGAGGCGCTTGAGGCGTTCCACACATGCTGCCGCACCGAGGGCATCATTCCGGCACTCGAGTCCTCGCACGCGCTTGCGTATGCGGCCAAGCTCGCCGCAACGATGTCGCCCGACAAGGTGCTGCTCGTGAATCTTTCCGGGCGCGGCGACAAGGATATGAATACCGTCGCCGAGCGTGCGAACGTGCATTTCACGAGCTCGACCGTGACGCAAACCCCGCCGCGCTCATGATGTGCACGCACGAGTCCGCAATGCGGCCGCAACAATGAATCGCATCGACAGCACCTTCGCTCGCCTGCGGGTCAGTGGGCGCACCGCCCTGGTCCCGTATGTGACCGCAGGAGATCCTTCACTCGATGTCACGCTGCAAATCCTGCATGCGCTGGTCGAAGGCGGGGCCGACGTGCTCGAGCTCGGGGTACCGTTCTCCGACCCCATGGCCGA
>JALYXY010000030.1 GCA_030946875.1 Pseudomonadota bacterium
CCGCGGGCTCGACCTGCATCCGTCCGTCAGCCACTTCTTCCGCTTCTGGCTATGGCTCACGACGGGCATGGTGACCAAGGAGTGGGTCGCCATCCACCGCAAGCATCACGCAAAGTGCGAGACCGAAGAGGATCCGCACAGCCCGCAGACGCGCGGCATCAAGACCGTGTTCTGGACCGGCGCGGAGCTCTACCGGGTCGAAGGCAAGAACGTCGACACGATGGACAAGTACGGCCGCGGAACACCCGATGACTGGGTCGAGCGCAACGTCTACACCCGCTTCTCGTGGGAAGGCGTTGGCGTCATGCTCATGATCAACCTCATGCTGTTCGGGCCCATCGGACTCACGATCTGGGCGATCCAGATGGCATGGATCCCCGTGACGGCCGCGGGCGTCATCAATGGCATCGGCCACTATTGGGGCTACCGCAATTTCGCCTCCGCCGACGCTTCAACCAACATCGTGCCGTGGGGCATCCTGATCGGCGGTGAGGAGCTCCACAATAATCACCATGCGTACGGCACTTCAGCCAAGCTGTCTTCCCGCTGGTACGAGTTCGACATCGGCTGGTTCTACATCAGCGTGCTTGCGCTACTGAGGCTTGCGACGGTCCGCAAGGTGGCCCCGAAGCTCAGGGTAGCGCCGCGCGCGAAGCAGGCGCCGGATCTCGCGACACTTCAAGCGGTGATCACGCACCGTTATGCCGTCGCCACCCGATACGCGCGGTCGTTGCGCGAAGCCTGCGCGCACGAGGTCGCGCAGATCAAGGGCCGTGGCGCCGAGCTGGCGCATCTGCCGAGCATGGGCCGGCTCAAACGCTGGCTGGCCGTCGACGACACCAACGTGCTGCCGGAGCGGGAGCGGCAGACACTCGCCCATCTTCTCGAGCGCAGCCATGCCCTCAAGACGATCTACGCCATGCGGCGCGAGCTGAACGCCATCTGGGAACGTTCGACCGAGCCCAGCGAGCAGCTTCTTGCCAAATTGCAGGATTGGTGTCACCGCGCCGAAGCCTCGGGCATCCCGCCGCTGGCACGCTTCTCGACCGACCTGAAGCGCATTGCCTGACACCCGCATCTCGTGCAAGCAAAAGCCCGCCGCCCGGCGGGCTTTTTTTCGGCCCAAAAAAAAACGAAAGCCCGCACGCGGCGGGCTTTCGAGTTGGGCGGGGCGCGGTTTACTTGAGCTTCGTTTCTTTGTAATTCACGTGCTTGCGAGCGACAGGATCGAACTTCTTGATCTCCATCTTCTCGGGCATCGTCTTCTTGTTCTTGCTGGTGGTGTAGAAGTGCCCCGTACCGGCGGTCGATTCGAGCTTGATCTTTTCACGCATGGTCGTACTCCTGAAACGTCAACGGCTAGAACTTCTCGCCACGCGCGCGGAGCTCGGCGAGCACCACATCGATGCCCTTCTTGTCGATGGTGCGCAATCCCGCATTCGTGAGGCGAAGGTTGACCCAGCGGTTTTCGCTTTCGACCCAGAACCGGCGACGCTGGAGATTGGGCAGAAATCGACGCGGGGTCTTGTTGTTGGCGTGCGAAACGTGGTGCCCCACCATTGGGGACTTTCCTGTTACCTGGCAGACTCGAGCCATCGCTCGCTCCTAGAGATCGGTTTGCAACTGGGCCTAGCCACCATTCGCAATTCAAATGAACCGAACGCGGCGTTGGCAAAGCCGTGGATTATAGCCCGTTTTGGTACGCATTGTGAGCCCCGTCGAGTCCCCATGAATACGCAAAGGCGCTCGCGCCACGGCAACCCGACGCCGGCACGTGAGGGCTGAAAGCTTTACGGGCAACGATGCTCAGGGACGCGGGCCGGGCGGTGCGCGGCAGATCAAATGGGGCAGCCGGTGCGGAGGGCGCGATTGGGCTGGCGCGCCCTCACAAGAGGCCTCTTTCGGCGAAAGAGACCACTTGCGTGCCCGCCACGACGAAATGATCGAGCGTGCGCACGTCCACCAGAGCCAGAGCCTGGCGCAGCGCCTGGGTCAGGAGCTCGTCAGCCCGGCTCGGTTCGGCCACGCCTGAAGGGTGGTTGTGCGCGAAGATCATCGCCGCGGCGTTTCGCGCCAATGCGGCTTTCACGACCTCTCGCGGATAGACGCTCGTCTGGGCCAGAGTGCCACGGAAGAGCTCGTCGACGCCGATCACGCGATTCTGACTGTCGAGAAAGAGGCCGACAAAGACCTCGTACGGGCGACATGCGAGTGCGAGCCGCAGGTAATCGCGCACGGCTTGTGGAGAGGTGAGCACGTCGCAGCGCTCGGCCTCCGCCACCAGCACCCGTCGCGAAAGCTCGAGCACCGTTACGATCTTGGCCGCCTTGGCCACGCCGACATTGGCCTGCCTGGCCAGTGCCGCGCACGGAGCGGCAAGCACCGCCGCGAGGCTGCCGAACGAGGCGACGAGATCGTGCGCGAGATCCACCGCGTTGCGACCGCCGCCGCCCGTACCGAGCACGACCGCCAGGAGCTCGGCATCGGACAATGCAGCGGCGCCCCGCGCGCACAGCCGCTCGCGCGGCCGTTCGGTGGCTGGCCACTCGATGATGCTCATCGCGGGTCCCGGTGAACTGACACTGTGCGCGTGCAAATGGCGCTCGAGCTCAAACAGGCCCTGCGCTTCCAAAGGATCAGTGCCGCGAGTGTAAACTTGCGCACCACGCCCATGCATCGACCGCACGGATGAATGCACGTCACCCATCAACGCCCATGTCGCGCATCGTGCTCGGCATCACGGGTGGCATCGCCGCGTACAAGGCGGCGGAGCTCACGCGCCTCCTCGTGCAGGCGCGCATCACCGTCGACGTGGTGATGACGCCAGCAGCGTGCCGTTTCATCACCCCGCTGACCTTCCAGGCGCTGTCGGGCCGGCTGGTTCACACCGACCTGTGGGGCGCAACCGCCAGCAATGCGATGGAGCACATCAACCTTTCGCGCGGCGCCGATGCGATCGTGGTTGCGCCGGCATCGGCCGATTTCATCGCCAAGCTTGCGCACGGGCATGCTGACGATCTCCTGTCGACGCTCTGCAGCGCGCGCGACATTCGCATGTTCGTCGCTCCTGCCATGAACCGTCAGATGTGGAACAACCCGGCCAACCAACGCAACGTGGATCTGCTGCGTAGCGACGGCATCATCGTGCTCGGCCCCGATCGCGGTGACCAGGCGTGCGGCGAAATCGGCGAGGGTCGGATGATGGAGCCGGAGGCGATCGTCGACGCAATGATGGCCGCGACACAGCCGCAGCTGCTCGCCGGGATGCGCGTGCTACTGACCGCCGGACCCACGTTCGAGGCAATCGATCCGGTGCGCGGGATCACCAATTCGAGCTCCGGAAAAATGGGCTATGCGCTGGCGCGTGCCGCCGCCGAAGCCGGTGCAGACGTCACGATGGTAAGTGGCCCTACAGGCCTTGCCACACCTGCAGGCGTCACGCGCATCGACGTGCGCAGCGCGCGCCAGATGGCGGATGCCGTGCTGCGTTGCGTCGCTGACGCAGACGTTTTCGTGGCTGTGGCAGCGGTGGGTGACTACACGCCTGCGCAGTCCGCGCCGCAGAAGATCAAGAAAGGCAACGCGGCCCTCACGCTCACGCTGGAGCCCACCCTCGACATTCTCGCGACGATCGCCGCTCGCGAGAATCCGCCTTTCTGCGTGGGCTTCGCGGCCGAGACCGAACATGTGGAGCGATACGCGACGGAAAAGCGAAGCCGCAAGAACGTGCCATTGATCGTCGCCAACCGGGCGCAACAGGCACTGCAGAGTGACGACAACGAGGTCACCTTGATCGACGAAGCCGGGGCGCATCCGCTTCCCCGCATGGACAAGCTCACGCTCGCGCGCCAGCTCGTGGCGGAGATCGCCATGCGGATGCACGCGCGAGCCACGCTCGACCTGCCTGGCACCTCTCGCTCCGTATGAAACCGAAGATCGCGGTCAAGGTGCTGGACGAGCGCATGCGCTCGTCGCTTCCGAGTTACGCAACCGCGGGCTCTGCTGGGCTCGACCTTCGCGCGTGCATCGACGCGGCGCTGACGCTCAGCCCTGGAGATGCAACTCTGGTGCCCACCGGGATCGCGATTCACATCGCCGATTCAGGACTGGCAGGAATGCTGCTGCCTCGCTCGGGTCTCGGTCACAAGCACGGCATCGTGCTCGGCAACCTCGTCGGTCTCATCGACTCGGATTACCAGGGCCCGCTCATGGTGAGCTGCTGGAACCGGGGTCATGTGCCCTTCACGATTCATCCGCTCGACCGCATCGCCCAGCTCGTGATCGTGCCGGTGGTGCAGGCCGAATTCAACGTGGCCGATGACTTCGCACAGTCCGAGCGGGCGGAGGGCGGCTTCGGCAGCACCGGGCGTTGAGATATCGGGTAGGGGACCGGGTCACCCCGGTCGCCCTCCCATACCACCGGACGTGCGGTTCCGCATCCGGCGGTTCATGCAACACACTGAAGTCGGCGCGTCGTAGCAAGCACCGACACCAGACCTAAACGATCGAAGAACGACGTCGGAAAGGCAGCATTCATGTGAC
>JALYXY010000039.1 GCA_030946875.1 Pseudomonadota bacterium
GTGTGCTCGCGCAATGAGAACGCGATGTTCTCGAAGACTGTCATGTCGGTGAAAAGGGCGCCGAACTGGAACAGCATGCCGATCTGGCGGCGCAGCGCGAAGAGCGCTTCCCGATCGAGTTGCGGCACTGACACGCCGGCGACGAGCACCCGTCCGCTCTTGGGCCTGATCTGTCCGCCGATGAGCCGCAGGATCGTGGTCTTGCCCGAACCCGAGCCGCCCATGATCGCGACCACCCTCCCTTTCGGGATGGTCATGGATACCCCCCGGAGCACGGTGCGCACGTCGTAAGCGAACGTGACGTCGTCGAGCTCCACGGCGATATCGGGACAGCGGTAAGCCGCAGGCGCGGCTGCAGATGAGGCGTCTGGCACGGGAGTGACTGCGTACGGGAAGGCAGGAATTGTAGCCGGTCGCCTTCCGGGGTCAAAAGCTGGCGCTATCGCACGGCTCTTCTCACATGGCCGTGCCTTGCAACAGGCGCGCTTCGGCCATGGCGAGCTGCTCCGGCCTCCCGAGCAGCACCAGCACATCGCCGGGCGCGAGCGCCAGGTCCGGCAGCACCGCCGGAAGGCGCGAGCCATGCCGGCGCACCCCCGTCACCTCGACCCGATGATCGAGGTCGATCTCGCCGATCGTGCGACCCACCGCAAAGGCGCGCTCCGGCAGCGTGACGGAATGCAGGCGCGGGTGAAGGTTGTCGGCGGCGTCCGAGGCGTCCGTCGCCCCGTGATAGAAGCCGCGAAACAGGCTGTAGCGCTCCTCGCGCACGGCGCGGATGCGGGCCAGCACGCGCATCAGCGGCACCCCCATTACGAGCAACGAGTGCGACGCAAGCATGAGGCTTCCTTCGAGCACCTCGGGCACGACCTCGGTGGCACCTGCGTTCAGCAGCATGTCGAGCTCGCTGTCGTCGCGCGTACGCACGATGATCGGCACATCGGCCCGCGCGGCCCGGACGTGATGGAGGATGCGCAGCGCGATCGCGGTATCGGCGAACGACACCACGACCGCACGGGTCTTCCCGAGTCCCGAGGCCAGGAGCGTCTCGCGCCGGCCGGCGTCCGCGTATACCACCCGCGCATCTCCGGAGGCTTCGCGCACGCGCTGCGGATCGGAATCGAGCGCGATGTAGGGGATGTCCTCCCTTTGCAGGAGCCGCGCGACGTTCTGGCCGCTGCGCCCATAGCCACAGATGATTACGTGGTCCTGACGGGCCATCGTGCTGGCAGCGAGCTCCGTCACCTGCGCCGCGCGAGCCAGCCAGTCGTTGGCGGTAAGCCTGCGCACGACTCGATCGGCCAACTGGATCAGCAGCGGAGCGACCAACATCGAGAGCACCATCGCCGCGAGCGTCACCTGGCCCACTCTCGATCCGACGAGGCCATGCCCGAGAGCGATCGTGAGGAGCACGAGCGCGAATTCGCCGGCATGGGCGAGGTAGAAGCCGGTGCGCCACGCGACCGCGGTGGGTGCGCCGAATGCACGTGACAGCGCGACGATGATTCCGCCCTTCATCAGAACCAGCACGGCCAGGGTAGCCAACACCCACAGTGCCTCATGCACGAGGATGCGCACGTCCAGCGCCATGCCGACGACCACGAAGAAGAGCCCGAGGAGAACGTCGCGGAACGGCTTGATGTCCTCCTCGACCTGATACCGATACTCGGTCTCGGCGATCAGCATGCCGGCGACGAATGCGCCAAGCGCCAGCGAAAGACCGGCGGCCTCGGTGAGCGCTGCGAGCCCGAGCGTAATCAGCAGCACGTTCAGCATGAACAGCTCGGAGGAGCGCTGGCGCGCCACGACGTGGAACCACGCGCGCATCGGACGCTGGCCGGCATAAAGAATCAGCCCGAGAACCACGGCCGCCTTGGCGAAGGCGATCGCAAACGAGCGGCCCGGATCGGTCCCGGGCTCCGACAGCCCCGGCAGCAGAATGAGCAAAGCGATCACCGCGAGATCCTGAAACAGCAGGATCCCTAAAATGTCACGGCCATGGGGCGTGCCAAGCTCGATGCGCTCGGTCAGGAGACGCGACACGATGGCCGTCGAGCTCATGGCAGCGGCGCTTCCCAAGGCAAGTCCCGCCTGCCACGGCATGCCCAGTGCAGTGAGTGCGACTGTCGGCACGGTTGCGGTGATCACCACCTGCGCGAGGCCGAGCCCGAAGACAGCGCGACGCATCGCGGTGAGTTGCGGCAGGCTGAACTCGAGGCCTACCGAGAACATCAGGAAGACGATCCCGAACTCGGCGAGATAGCGCGTTTGCGGTGCGTCGTCGACCCAGCCGAGAGCGTGAGGTCCGACGGCGACACCGACGAGCAGGTACCCGACGATCGCGGGCAACTGTACGATGCGGCACAGCACGACCACCAGCACGGCGGCCGCAAGGAGCACGAGAATCGACTGCAGCGCGTGCGGCATGCTTCCCTTGGGGGGTCATGCAGGGCCGACGCGGCGAGCCGCGTCTCGCGAAGATCGCATCGGCGTTGCACGCACCATAGCACGCAGCGCGCGAGTGCCCCCGCGCTGCCGGGGTGTCGCAATCGGCTCGGTTATACTCGCCCGCGATGACGGCTATCGCAAAATCCGCCGTGTCTCACGCTTCGCACCGACGCATGGCCGCACCCTCGGCAAGCCTCGACTCCGAACGCGCGCTCACGCTCGCCCGCAGCGTGCTCGCAACCGAGGCGAATGCCATCGAAGCGCTGGCGCGACGCCTTTCCGCCGACTTCATCGCCGCCCTGCGCCTCATGCTCGACTGCCGCGGGCGGATCGTGGTGTCCGGTATCGGCAAGTCGGGGCACGTGGCGCGCAAGATCGCCGCCACGCTCGCATCGACCGGTACGCCCGCATTCTTCGTGCACCCCGCCGAAGCAAGTCACGGCGACCTCGGCATGATCACGTCGGGCGACATCGTGCTCATGTTGTCGAACTCCGGCGAAACCGACGAGCTCGTCTCGCTCGCTCCGCACGTCAAGCGCCAGGGCGCCCGGATCATTGCGTTGACGGGCAACGAGGGGTCATCGCTCGCGCAGGCTGCGGACGTGCATCTGGATGCGGCAGTCGATGCCGAGGCCTGTCCCCTCGGCCTCGCGCCAACCGCGAGCACCACCGCCGCGCTGGCGCTCGGTGATGCGCTTGCCATCGCGCTGCTCGACGCACGTGGGTTCTCGGTCGAGGACTTCGCCCGCTCGCATCCGGGAGGCGTCCTGGGGCGCAAGCTCTTCACCCGCGTTCAGGACATCATGGTCATCGGCACGGCGTTGCCGGTGGTGAACGGTTCGGCGACTGTCGCGCAAGCCGTCGAGGAGATGACGGCGAAGGGACTCGGGATGACAACCATCCTCGACGAACGCGGCCGCGTGCTCGGCATCTTCACGGACGGCGACCTGCGCCGCTGCGTCGGCACCATGCGCGACATCGGCGGCCACGCTGTCGTCGAGGTGATGACCCGCGAACCGCGCAGCAT
>JALYXY010000068.1 GCA_030946875.1 Pseudomonadota bacterium
GAATATGCCCTCAGGACATATGAGCAATGAGCCCGCCCTCGTGCTGTTCGCACACGGATCGCGCGACGCGCAGTGGGCAGAGCCGTTCGAGAGGATTGCCGCGTTGGTCAGGACGGCAGCGCCGGGCGTGAGGCTCCGCGTGGCCTATCTCGAGCGCATGGCGCCCGACCTCGACGCCGCGATTGCAGAGCTTGCCAAGGAGGGGGCGCGCAAGGTGCGCCTCGTGCCGTTGTTTCTGGGGCAGGGTGGCCACGTGCGCGAGGACCTGCCCCGCCTCACCGGTGCGGTGGCTGCCCGGCACGGCGTGGAAATCACCGTTTCAGCCGCTGCAGGAGAGGATCCGGGCGTGCTGGAGGCGTTGGCGCGCTATTGCGTCGCCGAGCTTCGCCGGCGGTAACGCCGCCGCTGCCTAGCCCGGTGACTGCGCGGGGTCGGGCAGGGCACCCGTCTCGCGCAAGACTTCCTGGGCCAGGTGAAAGGCCGTATTTGCGGCGGGAACCCCGCAATAGATGGCCGACTGCAGGATGACTTCCTTGATCTCGTCCAAGGTGACGCCGTTGTTGGCGGCAGCCTTGACGTGCATCTTGAATTCGTCGCCGCGGTTGAGCGCGATCATCATGACGAGCGTGAGGAGACTGCGGGTATGCCGCGGCAGCCCGGGACGGGTCCAGATCCCGCCCCACGCATAGCGCGTGATGAGGTCCTGGAACTCCTCGTTGAAGCCATTGAGGTTGGCGAGCGAGCGATCGACATGCGCATCGCCGAGCACGGCGCGGCGCACCTCGAGGCCTCTCGCGTAACGTTCGCGTTCGTCCATGGCCATTACCCCAGGAAGTCGAGCACCGCGCGCGTGAACAGGGGCGCCGCCTCGACGTTGGAAAGATGACTTGCCGGCAGCTCGACATAGCGCGCGCCGGCGATGTGGTCCGCCAGGAGCCGGCCTTCGGAAGGGGGCGTGGCGAGATCGTGCGTGCCGGTGATCACGAGCGTGGGGCGGGTGATGCGGACGAGATCGGCACGCTGGTCCATGTCGCGCACGGCAGCACACGCCGCGACATAGCCTTCGGCGGGGCAGCGCTCGAGCATCGCGCGCGTGAGGTCCACCTGTGCCCGGCTCTGCGCCATGAACGGTGCGGTAAACCATCGCTCGATGATCGCGGGCGTCACGGCCGCCATGCCGCCTGCGCGGACCTTGTCGATGCGCGTGTTGTACGCGTCGGCACCGGGGATGCGCGCCGAGGTGTTGGCTAGCACGAGGCGGTCGATGCGGTAGCCCTCGTTTGCCGCGAGCCACTGCCCGATCATGCCGCCCAGTGAGAGACCGCAGAAATGTGCGCGCTCGATGCCGAGTGCATCCATGAGCCCGAGCGCATCGCGTCCGAGCTGCTCGACGGTATACGGACCGGCACTGACCGAAGACAGCCCGTGACCGCGCGTGTCGTAGCGGACCACGCGATGCGCGCGCGCGAATTCCTGCATCTGGCGATCCCACATCGTGAGATCGGTGCCGAGCGAATTCGACAGCACGAGCGCAGGCGCCGCAGGGTCGCCGTCCACGCGGTAATGCAGACGGGTACCCGCAAGCTCGATGAATGAGGTGGCCATGCAGCAGTGTAACGCTCTAGTGCGCGGACCCATCGGCGCGAGCGCCGAGCACGCGCTCGATCCATCGCAGTGAGGCGCCCGACGCCTGCGCAGGATCGAACAACCTGTCGAGCATCTCGGCGCTCAGGCGCTCGCTTACCTCCGGCATGGTCGACAGCACGGCGCGCAGATGTCGCTGCGTCGCAATGGCCTCGCGACAGGCTCGCTCCACGAGATGGTGCGCCTCCTGCTTGCCCACGGTGCGCCCGAGGGCGAGAGCAATCGCTTCGGCAGAGAGCAAACCCTGGGTGATCGCGAGGTTCTCCGCCATGCGGTCGCGGTCGAGATCGAGCCCGCGCACCACGTGCGACGTCTGCTCGAGTGCGCCATGCGCGAGCAGGAAAATCTCGGGCAAGGTGTCCCATTCGGCATGCCAGCCACCGAGGCCCCGCTCGTGCTCCTGCATCATCGCCGAGAGCATCGTCGCGACCAATCCGGGAACCCGCAGTGCCGCCGAGATCACGACCGCTGCGCTCACCGGATTGCGCTTGTGCGGCATCGCGGATGATCCACCTCGACCCGGCGCGGCGGGCTCGAACGCCTCGCCCACCTCGGTTTGCATGAGGAGCGCGATGTCGCGCGCGATCTTGCCGAGCGTTCCGACTGCGATTCCGAGTGCGCAGGCGACTTCGACCACGCGGTCACGTTGACTGTGCCAGGGAATCTCGGGCACCCGCAGATCGAGCAGATCTCCCAGAACTTGGGCGACGGCAAGGCCTTTGTCCTCGAGTGAGGCGAGGGTGCCCACCGCACCGCCGAATTGCAGCACCAGAGCGCGTTCGCGCGCTGCGGCGATCCGTGCGCGATCGCGTTCGACGGCCGAGAGCCAGCCCGCGACCTTGACCCCGAAGGACATCGGAAGCGCCTGCTGCAGCCATGTGCGGCCGGCCAGCAGCGTATGCGCCTCCGACTGTGCGAGTGCGGCAAGCGTCGCGCTCAGGCTCGCGTAATCGGACTCGAGCACGTCGAACGCCCGGCGCATCTGCAGCACGAGGCCTGTATCGATCGCATCCTGGCTCGTGGCTCCCCAATGCACGAAGTGCGATGCGCCTTCGTCGCGGGCAGCGACATGCCGCGTCAGCGCTTTCACCAAGGGAATCGCGAGATTGCCTGCCGCGGCTGCACCCGTTGCAATCTGGTCGAAGTTCAGCGCGTCAGCGCGACACATGGAGGCGATCGCTTCGGCAGCAGCTTCGGGCATGAGGCCCGCGCGTGCTTCGGCGCGCGCGAGCGCCGCTTCGAAGTCGAGCATGCCTTGAACGCGCTGCGTATCCGAAAAAATCGCGCGCATGCGCCCGGTCGTGAAAAGCGCGTCGAGCAATCCAGGAGAGGTCGTGGCGCTCATCGGCGCGGGCACGGCCCGATTGCCATGCGATGAACGCTCAATAGTCGAAGAACACCGTTTCGTCGGCGCCCTGCAGCATGACAGGCCACTCGAGCCCCTGCGTGCCACGACGGGCGATCAGCGTCTGCCGGCGTGCTTCGGGTACCAGTCGCAGGATGGGGTCTTGCGCATTCGCGGGCTCGTCCGGGAAGTACATGCGCGTCGAGAGATGCTTCAGCAACCCGCGGGAAAAGATCATCACCGAGATGTGCGGTGCCTGCAGTGCGCCGCCGGACACTGGCACGCGGCCGGGCTTGATCGTGCTGAAACGGAAGCGTCCGTCGCGATCGGTCGCCGATCGGCCGAAGCCCTTGAATGCGCCTGCGCCCGCTCGACCGCCTGATTCGGGATGCGCGTAGCGACCGTCGCTGTCGGCTTGCCAGATCTCGACGATGGCGTCGTTCATCGGCTTGCCGTCACCATCGAAGAGCTGCCCGGTCACCACCACGCGATCGCCTGCCACCCCTGCTGGAGCGAGATCGGTCACCATGAGCTTTGAAAAGCCGATGTGGACGTAGGGTCCGACGGTCTGACTGGAAGTTGCAAGCATGCTCATGTGTCACTCTTCGAATGGCCGATCACTCGCCTTGCTCCAGGCCTGCGAAATCGTTCTCCATTGGCGTGCCGTCGCGGCCGCGCAGCACCATGTCGAAGCGATAGGCGAGGGCGAACTCCGGAATCGCGTTTTCCCAGTCGAATGTCGAAACGAGTCTCCTCCGCGACTTTTCATCGGGCACGCAGTGATACATCGGGTCGTACTCGAGCAGCGGATCACCGGGAAAGTACATCTGCGTGATGAGACGCTGTGGGAGCCCGAGACCGAACAGTGAAAAATGCAGATGCGCCGGCCGCCAGGCGTTGCTGTGATTGCGCCACGGATACGAGCCTGGCTTGATGGTCATGAAGCGATAGCGGCCGTCGTCGTCGGTCAGCACCCGCCCTGCGCCGCTGAAGTTCCGATCGAGCGGCGCATCGTGCTGGTCGACTTCATGGCGGTATCGGCCGGCGGCATTGCACTGCCACATCTCGACCAGCGCGCCGCGCACCGGCTTCCCGTTCTCGTCCAGCACACGGCCGGACACGACCATACGCTCGCCGATCGGCTGACCGTCGTGATGGCGCGTGAGGTCGTTGTCCGCGCCACCGATCTCGTCATAGCCGAAGAGCGGCCCGGTGATTTCCGACAGCGTCTGCGGAATGATCACGAGAGGTTTCGACGGCGCTCGCGTGACGGTGCTGAGATAGTGCGGATACAGATACTCGGGCTGCGTGTCCCAGAAAGCACGCCGGTATCCACGGATCTCCGACATTTCCACTCCCTTGCGATGAGGCTCCACGACGGCATGTTGCCGGATGAGGTTGCGCTCGCCAGGGCGCCGCCGGCAGGCGCTCGCGTCAGGATGCGTGCGGAGCGTGCCGGAAGAAGGCGAGCGGGAAAGCTGGCACGATACCTAGCGAAGGCGGAGCGAGTCAACCTGCGCTGCGACGGTAGCGATGCTGCGCCAGCGCAACCTGCGCTGCGCCGGTTGGCTATAATCGCATTCCATCGACCGCGTGCGCCTGCCACCCCGCGGCGCACCCGCGACTCCGTACACTTCCGCACAATGATCGACAAGATCGTCCGCTCGCTCGAAGAAGCCGTCGCCGACATTCCTGATGGCGCGACCATCATGATCGGCGGCTTCGGCACGGCCGGTATGCCGTCGGCGCTGATCGATGCCCTCATTCGCCAGGGCGCACGTGATCTCACCATCGTCAACAACAACGCCGGCAACGGTGAGATCGGCCTCGCCGCGCTGCTCAAGGCGCGCAAGGTGCGCAGGATCATCTGCTCGTTTCCACGGCAGACCGACTCGTACGTGTTCGACGCCCTCTATCGCGCGGGTGATCTCGAATTGGAGCTCGTGCCGCAGGGCAACCTTGCCGAGCGCATCCGCGCCGCCGGCGCGGGCATTGGCGCTTTCTTCACGCCGACCGGGTACGGAACTCCGCTCGCAGAAGGCAAGGAAACGCGCGAGATCGACGGCAAGCACTACGTTCTGGAACATCCGATCCACGCCGACTACGCGCTCATCAAGGCCGACCGTGGGGATCGATGGGGCAACCTCGTGTACCGCAAGACCGCGCGCAACTTCGGACCGATCATGGCGAGCGCCGCGAAATGCACCATCGTCGAAGTACGCGAGGTGGTCGAGCTCGGTGCCCTTGATCCCGAGGCCATCGTCACCCCCGGCATCTTCGTGCAGCGCGTCGTGCCGGTGCGCGACGACACCGTGATGGCGGCGCCAGGCGCTGCTGCGTAAGGATCACCTCATGAAGCGTTACACCCGTGATCAGATGGCCGCCCGCGTTGCGCGCGACATCCATGAAGGTGCGTACGTGAATCTCGGCATCGGCCTTCCGACGCTCGTCGCCAATCATCTCCCGCAGGACCGCGAGATTTTCCTGCACAGCGAAAACGGGGTGCTCGGGATGGGCCCGGCGCCGATGCGCGGGGACGAGGACCCCGATCTCATCAATGCCGGCAAGCAGCCGATCACGCTGCTCAGGGGCGGCAGCTACTTCCATCACGCCGATTCGTTCGGAATGATGCGCGGCGGGCACCTCGACATCTGCGTCCTCGGTGCATTTCAGGTCTCGGTCACCGGTGACCTTGCCAACTGGCACACCGGTGCGCCGGACGCGATCCCGGCCGTGGGCGGTGCCATGGACCTCGCCATCGGCGCCAAAAGGGTGTTCGTGATGATGGAGCATCAGACGAAGAGCGGTGAGAGCAAGATCGTGCCTCGCTGCACGTATCCCCTGACCGGCGTACGGTGTGTGACGCGCGTGTACACCGACCTCGCCGTGATCGACATCGCGCCGCAGGGCCTTCGCGTGGTGGACATGGTCGAAGGGCTTGCGTTCGACGAGTTGCAGCGCTTGACCGGCGTGCCGCTGATCGAGCCCGTCGCTGCAGCGGGCTGAGCATTCAAGGCGCGAAGTGTCCTCCGTCGGAATCGTCGTGAACTTCTGCACCATCAAAGCAGGCGCGGCGCACATCGGGCGCGCGGTCGTGATCGCGTTGGTCGTGACCCTTGCCTGCAGCGCGGCATGGGCGCAGACGACGGTTCGGGTGGGCATCACGAATGTCAGCACCGACGTGGGTTTCTTCATCGCGCACAAGCGGGGTTACTTTCGCGACGAAGGGCTCAACGTGGTGTTCACCGAGTTCAACTCGGCCGCCAAGATGATCGCGCCTCTCGGTACGGGGCAACTCGACGTGGGTGGCGGAACCGTGTCGGCAGGGCTCTACAACGCCGTCGCTCGCAAGATCGACGTGAAGATCGTGGCCGACAAGGGCTCGATCAAGCCCGGTTACGGGTTTTCGTCGCTGCTGGTGCGCAAGGATCACCTCGATAGCGGTCGCTACAGGTCTTTCGGGGACTTGAAAGGCATGAAGGTGGCGATCGGCGCTCCCGGAACCGGCACCGCGTCGGCGTTGAACGAGGCGCTGAAACGAGGCGGCCTGCGTTATTCCGATGTCGAGGTGGTCGACCTCGGATTCCCGCAGCATGCCGCCGCCTTCACCAACAAGGCGATCGACGCGAGCATCACCAACGAGCCGACCACGACGCGCGCCGTCAGGAGCGGCGTCGCGGTACGCGTCGCGGGGAACGATGTGTTCTACCCGGAGCAGCAGACCGCCGTGGTGCTCTACTCCGGCGTATTCATGAAGCGCGAAGCGGACGCTTCCCGCAGGTTCCTGCGTGCGTACATCCGCGCGGTTCGCGATTACAACGATGCCCTGAAGGAAGGCCGCCTCGCCGGCCCCGGTGCGGACGACATCATCGGCATCCTGACGGAGTACACGCCGATCAAGGACGCCGGCATCTACAGAGCGATCACACCGAGCGCCTGCAATCCCGACGGCCAGGTGAATGTGACAAGCCTGAAAAAGGATCTTGCGTTCTTTCGCGAGCAGGGTTTGATCGAAGGCACTGTCAGCACCGAGCAGGTGGTCGACAACACGCTCGCCGAATCCGTCGTGCGCGAGCTCGGGCCTTATCGTCGCAAGCCGTGATCTGCGCGCGGACTCGGCCTTCTTGCCGAAGCCCCCGCCTGGTGCTGCACAGCCACGATGCGCCCACGGTCCTGATGGAGAGTCGATGCCATGATGTCTGCTGCTGAAAACGCGCTCCTCACGCAGACCGGCCCCGGCACGGCGATGGGCGCTTTGTTCCGTCGCTATTGGCTTCCGGCGCTGCTGGCGCACGAACTACCGGAACCCGACTGCGCGCCGGTTCGCGTGAAGCTCCTGGGTGAGCGTTTGATCGCGTTTCGCGACTCGGCCGGCAAGCTCGGGATCATGGACGAGTTCTGTGCGCATCGCGGCGTGTCGTTATGGTTCGGGCGCAACGAGGAGGGCGGCTTGCGTTGCCCCTATCACGGGTGGAAATACGACGTGAGCGGGCAGTGCACTGACGTCCCCTCCGAGCCGGCCGAAAGCGGCTTCTGCTCGAAGATCCGGCTCAAGTCCTATGCCACCGCCGAGCGCGGCGGTGTTGTGTGGATCTACATGGGCGCGCCCGAATCGCAGCCGCCCGTGCCCGAGTTCGAGTGGGCCATGGTGCCCGCCAATCAGCGTTACGTATGCAAGCGATTGCAGCAAAGCAATTGGTTGCAGGCGATGGAGGGCGGCATCGATTCCAGCCATGTCTCTTTCCTGCATCGTGGCGAGCTGCACACCGACCCTCTGCACAAGAACACGCACGGCGCGCGATTTCAGCACGACACCCGTCCGCGATTCGAGATCAACGAATCACAAGGTGGCCTGGTGATCGGCGCAAGGCGCAACGCAGACGCCGGCTCGTACTACTGGCGCATCTCGCAATGGATCATGCCGACACACACGATGATTCCGCCCTATGGCGCCAATCCTCTGAACGGACATTGCTGGGTGCCCATCGATGACGAGCAGTGCTGGGTGTGGAACATGACGCACCATCCGGCGCGTGCGCTCACCGACGAGGAAATGCATTCGATGACACACGGCGAAGGCATGTACGCGCAGCTCATTCCCGGCACCTATCGACCGGTGGCGAACCGTGACAACGATTACCTGATCGACCGGGCGGCGCAAAAGGCCGGCAGGCACTTCAGCGGCGTGAAGGGCATCGCCATGCAGGACGCATCACTCCAGGAGAGCATGGGTCCGCTGCAGGATCGCAGCAAGGAAAACCTCGTCTCCACCGACAACGCCATCATCATGGCGCGCAGTCGCCTCATGAAGGCCGCACGTGCACTCGAGAAAGGCGTGGCTCCCCCCGGCGTCGATCCGGCTGCGCATCGCGTGCGCTCCGCGTCGATCGTCCTGCCCGAGGAGGTGCCGTTCCGCGAAGGTGCCAAGGAAGTGCTGCAGGCGCGCGTGGGTGCGGCGCATACGACGTCGATTTCCGTGTGAGCGCCGGTGTGGCAGTGCATGCAGCCGGAGGGTGTTCGTGCTCGAGGTGCCACCGGCGCACGGTTTCGATCACAGAAAGCGGCGTAATAGTTGCGGAGCGACGGGCGCGGTCCCTTCGCTTAGCGTCCGCAACCGTGACCGCCTACGGGCAAATTACGAAAGAGCACGTCCCGGCTTCGGACGGCCGTGCGCCGGGCCGTCGACGCTCCTGCGCCGCGCGTGCTTCCGGTGTGTCACGGCCGAGGGCTCGTCGCGCCACCCGTGACGGCGGTCGCGTCCGATGCGCTCCGGCACCGCGCCCGTCGCCCCGCGCCAGCGCAGCCACGATATCACCCACCACCGCACACCAGTGGGCACGTAAGCGCAAACGGGATCAGTCGCGTATCGGTTGTAAGCATGGGCACCCACGCGCCCAGGAGCGGGAAGGGTGAGAGGCGGCGAGCGAATTGGAGCCGCGCGGTCCGTCGCGGGTGACGCGACGAGCCCTCGGCGTAACCGCACGTTAAGCGCCTCAGGCGAAGGAGCGTCGACGGCCCGGCGCACCGCCGCCGGAAGCTGGGCCGTGCTCTTTCGTAATCAACCGCAGGACTGTTTGCTTGCGGCGAACCTGAGCGGAGCTGGCTCTCACCCTTCACGCGCACAAACCAGCGAGCTGGTTTTATCCCTTCGCGCGCAAACCAGCGAACTGGCTCTAACCTTTCGCACACAAACCAGCCGAGCCGGCTCTCGCGCTTCCTGCGCACAAACCAGCCGAACTGCCTCGCGCTACCGCGGCTGACAAACCACATCGAGGAGCGCCGGCGCGCCGCTCTTCACGACAGCCACCGCCCGCTTCAACGCAGGACCCAACGCGGCAGGATCCGTGATGGGACCTTCCGACCACATGCCATGCGCCTTCGCGAGCATTGCGAAGTCGATGTTCGGATCAGTGATCGCGTTGCCGATCCACGCCTGGTCCGGCCGACGGTCGTGCAGCGCCGCCATGCGTTGCAGGTGCATCACTTCCTGATGGTAGGCGCGGTTGTTGTGCATCACGTAGAGGATCGGGATCTTGTGATGCGCTGCGGTCCATAGCACACCCGGTGCGTACATGAGATCTCCGTCGGGCTGAAACGTGACGGTGAATAGACCCTTGTCGCGATTGGCGAGGGCGACGCCCAGCGAACCACCCACGCCGTAGCCAACGCCCTGACCTCCGGACCCACCGAGCATCTGGTGATAGTGCGTTGTCGGCCAGAGTCGGCGTGCCCACGTGATCCGATCGCTGTGCGCCAGCGACCACGGCTCGTCCTTGATCGCGTTCCAGGTTTCCATTGCAAGCCGCGAAGTGCTGATCGGCACTGCGTCCCAGCCCACGGCCGCGGCATCCTTCGCCTGCGCGATGAGCTTGCGCTGGCCGTCACCCAGCTTTTGCGTGCGCGTGACGAACCCGTTGCGCTGATCCGCACTGCTGGCGCGTCGCACGTGTTCGATCAGAACGGGCAGCGTGGACTCGACATCCGCGATGATCGAAAGATCGACGGGCATGAAGCGCTGGAAGTCCTGGTAGTTCGCGCGAATGTAGGCGTCGGCCATCGAGATGCTGATGATCTTGACGTCCTTCTTGGCAATTAAGCGGTGCTGCTTGTGCGGATCGCTGACCGAGTTGAACTGCCCGTACGGGTCCGCCACTTCCAGCAGCAGCACCACGTCAGCACCGCGCACGAGGTTGCGCCGGTCGTCGCTGTGACACAGCGCGTGTCGACTGGGGAAGTTCATGCGTGAACCCAGATCGATCACGGGTGCGCCGAGGCTTTCGGCAAGCTCCACCAGTCGCATCACGCCCTCCTGGCTGCGCACCGCGCGGTCGGCAATGATCACCGGCGCCTTTGCGGATACGAGCCACTTGGCGGCTTCACCGACTGCACCGGCGTCGCCCTGCGGGAATCGCGCCGCCGTGAGCTTCGGGATCGAGAGCTCGTCGGGGTTCTCGATGGGGTTTTCCTGCAGCTCCATGTCGGCCATCAGCAGCACGGGCTCCATCGGCGGCGTCGTCGCCACACGGTAGGCGCGAATGGCCGACTCCGCGAAATGCTGCAGAGATCCCGGCGCGTCATCCCATTTCACGAAATCGCGCACCACTGACGCCGCATCCTGAACCGAGTGATACCACTCCGTTCCGAGACGACGCTTCGTGGCGTCCAGTCCGTTGCCGGCGACCACGAAGATCGGCACGCGGTCGCACCACGCGTTGTAGAGGCCCATCGCCGCATGCTGCAGACCCACGGTGCCATGCGCCATCACCATCATCGGCTTGCCCGCGGCTTTGGCGTAGCCGTGCGCGATCGAGACGGATGATTCCTCGTGCATGCACGTCAGGAGCTCAGGCTTTCGGTTGCCGCCGTAGTTGACGATCGATTCGTGCAGACTGCGAAAGCTCGAGCCGGGATTTGCGCTCACGTAATCGAAGTTGAGCGTCTTGATCACATCGACCATGAAATCGGAGCCTGGTCGACCGATCACGATGTCGCCGGGAAGTGGTCGCGCTTTCTTGGCCGCGGGCGCTTCGACGTCGCGGTTGCGTGCGGCGGGATCGTCGTCGGCAGCATGCGCGGAGGCACCCATGCCGCCCGCGGCCAATCCGGCGCCTGCAGCGGCTGCGGTCTTGAGGAACGTGCGCCGATCGAGCGGAGGCGTTTCCGCCGGGGCCTCGATGGCAGGTGCGCGTGTGCGGTTCGATTCGTCGGTCATGTGGAGCTCCTGCGTGTGCGTGGATGGCGTCAGGGTGCTTTGCTGAGAAGGTCGATGTCGCGCGCCGGGCGCGGCGGCTTGATCGACTTGAGGTATGCCTGGATATCGGCGAGCTCCCGGTCCGGGAGGTGTTTCGCGGAATACCGCGGCATGTCGGCGCGTGGATGGCGCACCTGCTGCGCGAACGCCTCGTACGGCCATTCGCTCGGTGCGATGCGCGGACCGCTTCCGCGCTCGCCGCCCTGACCTACGGTGCCATGGCACGTGAAGCACATCTTGTCCATGTAGAGCTTGTACCCGCGCTCCGGCGATGCGGTTTCCTGCGCGAGCGCGGAAGACGCCAGCAGCGCAATCGCGGCCGCGGACAAACCTCGGGTGAGGGCGTTCATGATGTTCTCCTTCAGATGATCAGCGTGCAGGCGCCGCGCGTGCGGTGACGAACGATCCCGACAGTAGCAGAGCGCTGTTGGCCCAGAACACGGCAAACACGCCGAATGATCCCAGCGATCCGAATACGACGGGCACCGCGATTTGCGTGAGCCGATTGAACGTAAGCCGCAAGCCGATGGCTTCTCCGACGCGTCCGGTCGGCGCGAATTGCTGCGTGAGCTGCATCGAGAGCGGCTGCCCACAGCCGAGTGCCAGACCCATCAGGAAGGCCACCGCGGCGAGCGCAATCACCTCGTGCATCAACGGGAACAGGAAATAGGAGACGGCTGCGATCACCAATGTCCCGCGCAGCACTATCTGCTCGCCAACCCGGCCGACGAGCCGCGGCAGGAACAGCCTGACGACGAACGCCGCCGCAGCCTGCATGCTGAGCACGATCCCGATGCTCGACGGTGTGAGCCCCAGCGACCGACCATAGATCGGCATGTAGAAGTTGAAGAGGTCGAGGCCGGTGAGGATCACGGCGCTCATCATGAAGGCCTGCCGCAGCCCGGGATTTCGGAGGAGGCGCATGACGCGCGTCGACTCGCCGGGGTCGGCTCGCTTCTGTCGCGGCAACGGCCGGTGACGCAGAAGCGTGAGCACCACCGCGGGAATGATCGCAATCGCGGCGAGCACGGCATAGGTCGCGAGCTTTCCTGCTCCTTCCATGGCGTAGCCGACGAGGAGGGGACCCAGAAACCCGGAAATGGAGCCCCCCAGGCTGTAGAGGGAGAAGTCCCGGGTGCGCCCGGTACCTTCCGCAATCGCCCCCACCGTATATTGTGCCGATACCTGATAGAAAAGCGTCGAGCAGCCAATCACGACGGCGGAAACGTACAGTGCGCCGATGTGCGACCAGAGAATGGGCATGATAAGGCCCGCGGCGACACCGACCGAGCCAACCGCCATGGGCAGACGTACGCCTCGGCGATCGCAGACGCGTCCGGCGTAGATCGCAAGCTGCATCGGGAAGAGGGCATACATCGCGACCAGGAGCCCGATCGCCAGCGGTCCGGCGTTGAGCTCGAGCGCGTGTAGCGCCACGAGCATCTTGCTTCCCTTGACTGCAATCTGGGTGCATATGGAAAGGGCGACGATTGCGTAGATGTTCATCGAATTGCGGCACGCGCCGGCGAGAGCTCGGCCGGTGCCCGCAGTCGCCATTCACTCGTGAGCGCCTAGTGTAAGCGGGATGACAGGTGTTTTGGACCACGGTTCCTGTGGGCGGAACACCCGACCGCGTGGGCAAATCAAGCTTCGGCGGCGGAGCGCACAAGGCGCGTGTATCCTCCGGGCCCGGCGTTGAAGTCTCGTGCCGCAGATCATCATGAACGAAGCGTTCCCCGGTACCGGCCGCAACGATCCCTGCCCCTGCGGCAGCGGACGCAAGTACAAGAAGTGTTGCGCTGCCGGAGGAGCCGTTCTTCCGGTGATCGCTATCAGGAGCGCACCCGCGCCAGCATCTGCCGCGATCCCAGAACCCCTGCCCGGCCGTGCGTGTGGAAGCTGCACAGCGTGCTGCGAAGGCTGGGCCGCGGGTGAGATCCGCGGCCATGCCATGTACCCCGGGCAGCACTGTCACTTCCTCACCGCAGGCAAGTGCACGATCTACGACGAGCGGCCTGTATCGCCGTGTCGGAACTTCGTCTGCGGCTGGCTGGGTGAGGAGGAGGCGTTTCCGGAGGCCTTTCGGCCCGACCGGCTCGGCGTCATCATCATTCGGATCCGATGGCGCGACACACCGGCCTACCTCCTACTTTCTGCAGGGCGCGAGCCCGATGAAACGCTGCTGCAGTGGATGCGTGACTACAGCATGCGCACCCGACGGCCTTTCTTCTACGAGCAGCACGGCGAGAAGCTGGGCTTCGGGCCTCCTGAGTTCCAGCGCGACATGCTCGCACGCCTGCAGCGTGGCGAGCCGATGTGGTGATCGAGCGTATTCCCGTCACGCTTCTCACCGGATTCCTCGGCAGCGGCAAGACGACCTTGCTCGGCACGATGCTTCGGACGCCCACATTCGCCAACACCGCCGTGCTCATCAACGAGCTCGGTGCAGTGGGGCTCGATCACCACCTCGCCCGCGGCGCGAGCGAAACCATGCGGCTCCTCGAGAACGGCTGCGTGTGCTGCAGCGTGCGCGACGATCTTCGCAGCGCCCTCGCAGACTTGTATTGGGATCGCCTGCACCAGCGCATCCCGCGATTCGAGCGGGTGGTCATCGAGACCACGGGCCTTGCCGAACCCGCGCCGCTCCTGCAGGTACTCGAGGGCACGGATATCGTGGCCGAGCGCTATCGGTGGGCGGGCGTCCTGTGCACCGTCGATTCAATGCATGCGCAACGCGAGCTCGAAACGCGCCCGGAACCGGCGCGCCAGATCGCGCTTGCGGACCTCATTTTCATGACCAAGGTCGACATCACCACGGCCGCGGAGGTCCAACAGATCGAAG
This sequence comes from Pseudomonadota bacterium, assembly GCA_030946875.1. Classification (GTDB taxonomy): domain Bacteria; phylum Pseudomonadota; class Gammaproteobacteria; order Burkholderiales; family Casimicrobiaceae; genus CAIWHR01. The sequence goes on from JALYXY010000068.1 coordinate 14,083, forward strand.
TGCGGCTGCGGGCCATCAATCCGGTGGCGGCGCAGTTTCAAGTCGTGCGGGGTGAAGCACCGACGCAGGTGTGGGCGGCGCTGCAGGCGCTCATGGATGACGACAAGCCACCGCGCCCTGCCGCGCCCAAATTCATATTGCATGCACCGTCACCTGAGTCCACGGCGTTTGGCCGCGTAGCGTTGCATGCACCCGACGTTCGCACGTTTGTCGTGGAGCTCGCGCCGATGTCGCGTGCCGCGCTGCAGGCGGTGCTGGAACAGGTGACCCGCAGCCATGGGGAGGCGCTGCTGCGCGTCAAGGGCATCGCCTGCACGACCGATCCGGTCAGGGCGGTGGTCGTGCAAGCCGTGCATGAGCACCTGTACCCGATGACGACGCTCGATCGCGACGTGGGCACCGGTGCGGCGCTCGCGCCTGCACTGGTGTTCATCATCGCCGCTCCGTCACGCTCCGCAGCCGATGCGATCGAATCGACCATTCGCGCCGAGCTCTCGGCCGATCAGTCGAAGTAGCCCGAGTCGATGAAGCGCAACCACAGGCTGCCCACCACCTTGATGCTCTCCTGGCGATACAGATAGTGATGGAAGTCCTGCACGCGCAGCACGCGGTACTTGCGCGCGGCGGGCTCCATCACTTCGCGATGCGCATCGACGATGGCCGGAGGAATCGCTTCATCCTGCGTTCCGTTCATGTCGAGGACAGCAACCCGCTTGAGCTCGGCGGGAGGAAAGCTCGGTGCGAGGATCGTCTGGATGAACGCCCCGAGCCCCTCCTTCCGGTATTGGGAGGGCAATGAGTCGGAGAGCCAAAGTCGCATGGCCATATCAGTGAGTGCCGCCACGTTGAACTGCATGGGCGCATCCTCCCCGCTCTTGAACCGCGGCCCCTGCTGCGCTTCCTTCCACCACGCCTCCCGGGTCGCGGCGTCGAGCTCCTTGGTGTAGTAGGTGAAGTCGTCGAGCCCGCGCTCGCGCAGGCGAACCGCAGTCTGTGCGTACGGGCCGCTCAGATCTCCGCCCTTTGCGCGGCGATAGAGATACGCGAGGCCCGTGCTGCTCGTGCCCCACCCGAGGTAGCCGTCCGGCGTCAGCTCGTGGGCGAGGGGATACAGGAACGCACCACCAGTGGACATCCCCCAGTAAAGCAGAAACACGTCATTGCGTTGCGCCGGCGGAACGATGTGCTCGATCGCCTTGCGATAACCCGTGAGGTAGGTCCCGGGCGTCGCGGCGAGCATCTGCGCATACAGCCTCGAGCCCTTGCGCGGCAGCCGGTACACGGCGCTGTCGCCGGATGTTGCCTCCTTGCCTTTCGTCTCCTGTACATCGTAATCGGCGCGCGTCCAGTGCGCCTTCTGATCGCGGTTGAAGATCGGCATGCGCTCAGCCACGGGAACGTCGGCCCACGAGCCGCTGCCGTCAGGAGCAAGGAAATTCCAGCGACCGACGCGCGTGAGTGCAATGAAAGTCACGCCGCGGCGTGCAAGCCACACACCAGGCCCTTCCTTGCGTTCCGGCGTCGCGATGAAGTCCATTGCGTATTCGCTGCCGGGCTCGGCCCCGACGACCACCACGCGCTTGCCGTTGTGCAGCCGCGGCTTGTCGGGCACGAGCGACACCACGACCTGCGTGAAGCGCTGACCGTAGCTTTCGAAATCGATCATGTCGACGCGCTGCGTGTAGCCGCTCGTGACCGGGTAGTCATTGCCGCCCAGAACCTCGGCCACTGCGCGGAGGTCGAAGGTTGCCTTGTCTGCCGGCAACTCCCAGGCCTCGGCGGCCGTAACGGCAACGAGCGCGATGCCGACAAGCAGTGATGCCAAACGTGAGCGCATGGATAGGACCCTGAACGAGGTAAAACGCGATTCTAATGACCCGGCTTCGGAGCGGCCGCATCCGCCGCGTTCCTTTGCGGTTGACCCTCCTCCCGACGAGTGCTAAAAGGACGGGTTAGCGCCTTCTCCACTCTGCTCATGACCACCCCCCTCGAAATCCTGGTGAACGGCAAGCGTCATCGCGTCGCCGCAACGCCCGACACGCCGCTTCTGTACGTCCTTCGTAACGAGCTCGATCTGCACGGCCCGCGCTTCGGTTGCGGACTGGCCCAGTGCGGTGCCTGCACGGTGCACGTCGACGGCGCGCCGGTGCGCTCGTGCGTGATGCCTGTGATCGCGGTGCGCGGCAAGCGCGTGACGACGCTGGACGGCCTCGCTGCAAGTTACCGCAGCGCCAAGCGCATCGCCGATCCGCTGCAGCTGCATCCGGTGCAGCAGGCGTTCATCGACGAGCAAGCGATGCAATGCGGCTATTGCACCAACGGCTGGATCATGACGGCTGCGGCCATGCTCGACAGCAAGCCCGAGGTGTCCGACGAGGAGATCCGCCGAGGGTTGAGCGGCCTCAAATGCAGGTGCGGAGCGCACATGAGCGTCATGCGCGCAGTGAAGCGCGCCAGCAAGACGATGGCGTAGCGGGTACCATGTCTTCATCGCTCAGCCTCACCCGTCGCGAATTCATCCAGGGCGCCGGGGCGCTCATGATCTCGTTCGCGATGCCCATCCCCGGCCTTGCTGCGGCGTCGGCGCCTGGACCTTTTCCGGCAAAGGTGCCGATCGATCGTCTCGAGTCCTGGATCGTGGTCAATGCTGACGGCACGGTCACAGCCGCTGTCGGCAAGATCGAGGCCGGCATGGGCATCAGCACCGCGTTCGCGCAGATCGTCGCCGAGGAGCTCGACGTTCCGCTCGCAAACGTGCGGATCCGCATGGGCGACACAGCAACCACGCCGGATCAGCGCGGGACCGGATCGAGCAACGGCATCGTGCAGGGCGTCCCCGCGCTGCGCAGCGCCGCGGCTCAGGCGAGGGAGGCCCTGCTCGCATTGGCCGCGGAACGCCTCAAGGTGCCCGTCGACAGGCTGACGGTGGCGGATGGCACCGTGCGTGTGAGCGACGCTCCTGATCGCAGTGTGGCCTATGGCGAGCTCCTTGCGGGCAAGCGCCTCGAGCTCAAGCTGTCGGGCGACGCGAAGCCCAAGGCGGCCGGCGATTACAGGCTGGTCGGCAAGCCCACGCCGCGCATCGACGTGCCACTCAAGGTCCGCGCCGAGTACACGTACCTCGTCGATCACAAGCTCCCCGGCATGCTGCACGCGCGGGTCATCCGGCCGCCGCATGCGGGCGCCAGGCTGGTGGAAGTCCCTCCGCAACAGAAGCTCGCCGGGTTGGTGAAGATCGTGGCGCGCGGCGATTACCTGGCAGTGATCTGCGAACGCGAGGAGCAGGCCATACGTGCCGCGCGAGAGCTGCGCGTGCAGTGGTCGGAACCCGCAGCGATGTTCCCGACGTCCTATGAAGCGCTCTACGCGCAGCTGCGCTCGGAGAAGCCCAAGGTCAGTGAAGTGGCGAAGGGCGGCAGCGGCGACGTCGAGGCGGCGCTGAAGGGCGCGAGCGCCGTCGTCGAGGCCGATTACGAGTATCCGTTCCAGTCGCATGCCTCGATGGGACCCGGATGCGCCGTGGCTGACGTCAAAGGCAGCGAAGTGCGTGTCTGGTCCGGCGGTCAGAAGCCGTATCCCCTGCGCAAGGCCATCGCCGAAATGTTGGGGCGCCCCATCGAGGCGGTGCGCGTGACGTGGATGCCCGGCCCGGGTTCATACGGCATGAACGACGCGGACGACGCCGCGATGGATGCAGCGATCCTGTCGCAGGCGGCAGGCAGGCCCGTGCGCGTCCAATACATGCGTCAGGATGGCACCGGCTGGGATCCCAAGGCGCCGCCCATTGCATTCCGCCTGCGCGGCGCACTCGTTGCCAGCGGTGACATGCTGGCACTCGATTACGAAGCCCGCGGCTACTCCGGTCGGGTGCGCGCGAATGGCACGGATGTCGCCGGCGACACCATCAGCGCCCAACTCATCGGTGGCTACAAGGCCGCGAGCACCGATCTCTTCCAGTACTCCGACGAGTCGTACAGGGTTCCCCACAAGCGCAAGACCTCGCACATCATCGCGTGGGAGAAGTCGTTGCCTACGGGCCTGCGCACCGCGCACCTGCGCGATCCCGACGGCATGGCAACCTGCTTTGCGAGCGAATCCTTCATCGACGAGCTTGCGCATGCTGCGAAAATGGATCCGGTCGCTTTCCGGCTGAAGCATCTTTCCAACGCGAAGCATGCCCAGGCCGTCAAGGCCGTTGCGGAACGCGCCGGCTGGGAGGCGCGGCCTTCGCCCAAGGACGGGCCGAAGCAGGGTGTGGTCACAGGCCGCGGGATCGCCTACGCACCGCGCGGAGGCTCGATCGTGGCGACGGTGGCGGAGGTGGCCGTGAACATGGAAACGGGCGTCCTGCGCGTGACCCGCTTCGTCGTCGCGCACGACTGCGGATTCGTCATCAATCCGCTCAACCTGCGCGGCACGATCGAAGCCAATCTCATGCAGTCCATGAGCCGCGCCATGCACGAGGCCGTGCAGTTCGACGAGCATCGCGTCACCAGCGTCGACTGGGTGACCTACCCCATAGTCGACATGACCGAGATCCCGGATGCCGTGGACATCGTGGTTCTCAACAACATGCCGGAGCAGGAGTCGAAAGGCGCCGGCGAGCCCTCGACCCGGCCCACGGCGGCCGCCATTGCCAACGCCATCTTCGATGCGACAGGCGTGCGGATCCGGCGCGTGCCCTTCACCGCCGAAGCCTTGCAGCAGGCGTTTCGCACAGCCGTCACGCGGCCGGCGTAAGGGCTTCTCCGCGGCCGACCGCCGCCGTCGCCGGAAAAACGAGCGACTTGATCACCACGGGTACGGCGCCCGAGGTTTCGAGTAGCGCGCCGATATCGATGAAGTCGAATTCGCGCAGCGCGATGCCATCGATCGACACGATTGCGGTTTGCAGCCGCAATTCCTCGTGACAGTGGATGCCGATGAGTCCGCCGATGTCCCCTTCGCCCACCAGCACCAATGGCAGGCCTCGCTCGAGAATGCGCGCGAGACCGTCGATGACACCGCGGCAGAACGCATCCAGTCGACCGAACGTGGCGGAGCCCTCCCAGCGGTAGCACAGCGCAACCGCCTGCCGGCCCTCGTGCAGGTCGAGCCGACGCAGGGCCGTGCGTACATTGGCGGCAATGACACCTGGATCGAGATCGTCGCCGCCGAGGCGGAGATCGGGCGTGATGACGGGCAGGTTGCGCAAGGGCAGGGTGTCCTTGGGCGTGACGAAGATCGTGCCGCCGCTCACCTGCACCGTGTATTGCGACGCGCCGACCACCGTGGCCCGAATGCCCTCGACCGGCGGCTCGATGCGCGGGCCCCATGCGTCGATGCGTTCTTTGATGGCCTTCGCAAGAGCCGGGCCGAGATCTCCGAAGCTCCGCGTCTCGTGACCGTAAATGTATTCGGAAACACCGCCCGAAAACGTGACGATGTCGGGCGCCCGGTCGTTGCGCAGCGGCTCGAGTCGCAGCAACGCGGCCGTGCCGGCGCTCACCGACTGCGCACGCAGCGCCTCCATCAGGCGATCAGCCATTCGAGCGATCATGCCGGCGAGGGCCACCGCGTCGGGCACGCTCCCGGCAACGAGCTCGAGGCCTGCTTCGCTTGCAAAGCGTCGGCCCGACTCCTCGATGCGTTGCACGCGACCGTCGGCGTCGAAGACCACGATGCGGGCGCCGATGTCGATCGCCGTCATGTCGACGACTTCACCGCCTTCGCAGACGGCAATCTTCGACGTGCCGCCGCCGATATCGAGGTTCATGACACGCGCCGACTCGCGGATGGACCGCGCAGCGGCACCGGAGCCGAAGGCGGCGAGGGTCGTTTCCAGCGCGTCACCCGCGCTCACCGACACGAACTTGCCGGCGTGCTCGGCAAAGAGATCACCGATCGCCCGCGCATTGCGCCGACGCACGGCAACGCCGGTGAGGATCAGAGCACCGGTGTCGATCGTCTCCGGCACGATACCGGCGAGGTCGTATTGCCCCTTGATGAATCGATCGAGCGCACTCGCATCGATGGTCATGTCCGCCGCGTAGGGCGTGAGCAATACGTCCGATTCATGCAGGGTCTCGCGCGAGGAAACGATGTAACGGTTGTCCAGACGCTCCAGCGTGATGCGCGAGAACACGAGGTGCGTCGTGGACGAGCCGATGTCGATGCCGACACTGACCAGACGAATCTCGTCCTCTTCTTCGAGGCTCCTGCGGATGCTCGAGAAAAAGACGCGACCGTCTGTCGGAGCCTCTGCACCTGCGGCCGACGCTTCAGGCATCGACCTCGTCCGGCGCAGCAGCCGCCGCAGCGCGTCCGGCGACGACCTCGGTGGAAGGCACCACCTCGCCGCCCGAGGCCTGGGCGGGGCGGACGTACCACGAAGGATCCATGCGATTCTCGACACCATTGCGGCGCAGCGTCTGCGCGTACTCTTCGCGAATGTACGGGTCCTCCATCCAGTACGGAATGGCCGTTCCGCCTTCGTTGACGTCGATCGCGGTGTAGTCGGTGTGCTTTGCACCGGGAGCGCCCGGGTCGCGCCCCGGGTTGTGCGGTCCGAACCACGCCGTGAGACGGAATGGTTCAGCGGCCACACTGAAGTGCTGGTGGTACCAGCGTGCACCGCCGGGTGCGGCAGTGACCATGCCGACCGGCTCGTAATCGAGGCGCCGCACCTGGTCGGCGTGACCATCCTTCCATGGCGTCTCGCCAAGCTTCTCCGGCCAGGAGTAGGTGTACCCCTTTCCCTTGAGGCAGATCAGTATCGCGGCGGACGTATGCGCATGCGCCTTCGAATAACGTCCGTTCTCGTGCTGGCCGATCCAGAAGTAGAACACGTTGTTGGTCATGAACGGCTCGACGCGGCGCCATCCGAGCGAGCGGCGGTTGTCGAGCGGCAGATCGCAGTTGATCGCGTCCGGAATGAAGTTCGTGCGACGCATCGCGAGGCCACGCACGGGGTCCGGCTCGATATCGTCTTTGGCCTTGTAGAAATCGTCTGCACCGCTGAAGCGGTCACGAAACACATACGGGTTGTTGAACACCGCATCCGCGTTCTGCAGCATGTTCAGGACGTTGGGCGCCGTCGTGCCGGCAAGGAGCAGCGCGCCACCGGACGTGGCATTCACCAGGCGATACCACGCGTTGAGCGGGATCGAAAACATCGAACCCTTCTGCCATTCGAACACGTGCTTCCTGGTATCGCCCTCCTGCCACACTTCGGTGGTGCCGCGACCCTCGACCACGAGGAAGATCTCCTCGTACATGTGCTTCTCTGGATTGAGTGCCCCGCCCGGCGGCACCTCGACAACGTAGCAGCCCCATTTCGTCTCGGTGCCGTAGAGCTGGATGTAATGGCCGCGGCCGCCCTTGCGCTTCCACGGGACCAGTGGGAGGTCCTGCACACGGCTGATGCCGATGTCGCGGAACACCGGGACGCCTTCGGATTCCATGAACGCATCGTAGGGCGTGGGCTGTTTCTTGAACTCGCCGAAACCGGCCTTCTTGTTGCCCGATGGCTCGTGCCAGTGGGTCTGATCCTTGTCATGAGGCATGGGAGCTCCTGCGGATGCGAAAACGGAAAGGGAACGAACGAAGCCACCGACTACGTTCCTCTGGCGGGAACGCAGTTCCATTGATGGGATCAAAATTTGACCATACAATGCGGGCCCGGTCAATTTGACCCACGAACGCCCGGCGCCGTTGCATCACGGCACCGGCTGTGCGGACGGCAACGAACCAGGTGCACCGGAGGAGTAGATCCATGGATCACACGACATTGCACGCCATGAAGCGACGCGCGGTATTGACTGCGTTGGGCGCAGGCGCGTTGAGCGCGCTGGGCGTGCGGGCGCAAGGGGCTGCCGGTGCACCGGGCAGGAACGATGCACTGTTGCAGTATCAGGGAGCCGATCGAGAGGCGAAGCTGCTCGCAGGCGCCAAAAAAGAGGGTGTGGTCGTGATCTACACCTCGCTCGCCACCACGGAGTCGGTACCGCTCACGCAGGCCTTCGAAAAGAAATACGGGATCAAGGCCGAGCTCTGGCGCGCGCTCTCCGACAAGGTCGTGCAACGCACCATCACCGAGGCTCAAGGCCGCCGCCATGCTGTCGATGTGGTCGAGACCAACGGTCCCGAGCTCGAGATGATCACGCGCGAGCAGCTGTTCGCGCCGTTCTACAGTCCGTACATCGCCGATCTCCCGGCCTTCGCATTGCCGGCGCATCGACAGTGGGTCTCCGATCGCATGAACTTTTTCGTGGTCGCGTACAACACTCAAAAGGTGAAGCGCGAGGAGATCCCGAAGAGCTACGAAGGCTTTCTGGATCCGAAGTGGAAGGGCCGCATTGGCATCGAGGCGACGGATTCGGAATGGATGGCCGCGATCGTGAAGCAGTGGGGTGACGCGCGCGGCATGGGCTTTTTCCGGCAGCTCGCCGACATGAAGCCTGACATGCGCAAAGGCCATATCCTTCTGGCCGAGCTCGTGGTCGCCGGCGAGGTGCAGGTCGGTCTCTCCGTCTACAACGCCAACGCCGAATCGATGAAGCGCCGCGGCGGTCCGATCGACTGGGTTCCGGTCGAGCCGGTGATTGCGCGGCCGCAGGGGCTCGGCATCGCCCGCAACGCGCCACATCCCAACGCGGCCCTGCTCTTTGCCGATTTCGTGATCTCACCGGAAGGCCAGCAGCTCTTCAATTCGCTCGGACGGGTACCTGTGAGCGTCAAGGTGAAGAGCAATCTCAACAACTTCAAGTACACGATGGCGGACCCCTCCATCGTGCTCGACGAGAGCGCGAAGTGGGAAAAGATCTGGGACGAGCTCTTCCTGCGGCGGTGAAAACGCCGACTCTGGTTTTCGCATCGGGCTCTCCAGCGTCACAAGCGGGCTAGTTCGACGCAACTGACATCCGCCAGCGCACTGTCGCGTTCAACGCGTGAACGGTGAGCCTCGCCCGGCGAAACGCGAGAACTTGCGGGTATGCGACGAATCGCGCCCGCGGCGCGCTTGTGCCGCCCGCCGGCATTTGGTATCGTGCGCGTTCCGCATACCGGTATGAGGTTCTGGATAATGGAACGCACCGTCAACGCTCCGGCCAAGGCCAGCACCAAGACGCGCCTCTCCTCGGTTGCGAACTCCATACGCCTCATCAAGACGTTCTCCGACGACGAGTACGAGATCGGCATCAGCAATCTCGCCAAGCGCCTCGGTCTTGCCAAGAGCACCGTGCATCGGCTTGCAAGCACGCTCATCGACGCGGGCATGCTCGAACAAAATCCGGAGAACGGGCGCTACCGTCTCGGTCTCGCGTTGTTCGAGCTCGGATCGCTCGTGCGCCGGAAGATGGACGTGTCGAGCGAAGCGAAGCCTTACCTCAAGATGCTGCGCGAGAAGACCGGCGAGACGGTACACCTCGCAATCCTCGATCACGCGAGCGTGCTGTTCATCAACAACCTCGAAAGCGAGCACGCGATCCGCATGAGCGTGAACGTCGGGGTGCGTGCGCCGGCTCATTGCACTGCGGTGGGCAAGGCGCTGCTTGCCTTCCAGCCGCCCGAGATGGTCGAAGAGGTTTTGTCCCACGAGCTGGCCGGACGTACGCCCAAGACCATGAGCAATGCCAGCGAGCTTCGGCAGGATCTCGCAACGGTGCGGGCGCGGGGCTATGCACTGGACGACGAGGAGCTCGAGACCGGGCTTCGTTGCATTGCCGCCCCCATTCGCGACCACTCGGGCGCCGTCGTGGCATCCACGAGCATCGCCGGTCCCGCGCAACGGATGACCAAGAAGGCGCTGCTCGCCGTGGCTCCGGACCTGATCGCAGCCGCCGATGCCATCTCGGCCCGGCTCGGGTATCAACCGCTGCGCTTTGCGACCTTGCAGCGTCGCGCCTGATCGATTGCTCGAGCTTCGCTGACCCAGCCGGCGGCGCGCTCCAGTCGTGACGTTTCCGTCGCGGCCTTCTTACGAACTGCGCAACGCCCGCCTTCGCCAACATGCCCACGATCACGCTCGCCGACACCGGACAACGTTACGAATGCGCCCCGGACGACACCCTGAGTCGCGCCGGACTGAGGGCAGGGCTGGGGCTGCCCTACGAATGCAATGTCGGCTGTTGCGGTACATGCAAGGTCGAGCTCGTCGAGGGCGAGGTCGAATCGCAATGGCCTGAGGCTCCGGCGCTCACGGAGCGCGACCGGGCCAAGCGACGCATCCTGGGCTGCCAGTCCCGCCCGCGCACCGACTGCACGATCAAGGCGCGGCTCACCGACATGCCTGCGGAGATGCCGAGGCCCCAGCGGTTCACCGCGCACCTGCGGCACGTGCGCGATCTCACGCACGACATCCGCGAGTTCCAGTTCGAGGCCGACACGCCCGCGCAGTTTCTGCCGGGGCAATACGTGCTCTTCAGCCTCAAGGGTGTCCCGGGAGCGCGCGCCTATTCGATGGCCAACGTGCCCGACGCGATGCGCCACTGGCACTTCCAGGTGAAGCGGGTGCCCGGCGGTCGCTGCACGGCGACGCTTTTCGACGTGCTGCGCGTCGGCGACGCGGTTGATCTCGACGGGCCTTATGGGCAGGCTTATCTGCGCACCGACAGTCCGCGCGACATCGTGTGCATTTCGGGTGGATCGGGACTGTCTCCGGTCATATCGATCACGAGCACGTTCGCGCGGGAGCCGAAGCTCGCCGGGCGCAAGCTGCATTTCTTTTACGGTGGCCGCGGTCCGGCGGACATCATCGGCGAGGAAATGTTGCGCGAGCTCCCCGGGTTCGGGGAACGCATCTTCTACTACCCGGCGATCTCGATGGCCGAGCTCGATACCGCCGGGTCGTGGAAGGGCAAGGTGGGCTTCGTGCACGAATACGCCAAGGAGGTGCTGGGTGAGAATTTGCGCGATTACGAGTACTACTTCGCAGGGCCGCCCGGAATGACGATGGCCGTGCAGCGCATGCTCATCCAGGGCAAGGTGCCTTTCGCACAGATTCACTTCGACCAGTTTTTCTAGCCTCCGAGAGCACACCGGGACACCTATGTCGAAGCTTCGCATCACGCTGGGTTGCTGGAACTACGATCGCACGCGCGCGCTGATGGACGGATCCGTGCAGGCTGACGGGATCGACCTCAACTACCTCAACATGCCGGTCGAGGAAACCTTCTTCCGCATGCTGCGCAACCGTGAGTTCGAAGCGGCCGAGCTGTCGCTTTCCTCGTACAGCGTTTCCGCGTCGCGGCCCGAACGGCCGTTCATTGCGATACCGGTGTTTCCCTCACGGTTCTTCCGCCACGGCAGCATCTACGTCAACGCAGACAGTGGCATCAGCGAGCCCCGCGATCTCATCGGCAAACGCGTCGGCGTACCCGAATATCAGATGACTGCACCGGTATGGATTCGCGGCATCCTCTCGGAGCACTACGGCGTCCCGGTGGACAGCGTGACGTACTGGAGCGGTGGCGAGGAGGAGCCGGGCCGCGACGAGAAGATCAAGCTCGACCTGCCGCCGAATATCAAGGTGCAGCCGATCGGCCCCCGGCAGACTCTGACCCGAATGCTCGCCGACGGGGAGATCGACGCGCTCTACACCGCACGCATGCCTTCGTCCTTTCACGGGAGCGGCGGCAAGGTGCGCCGGCTCTTTCCGGACTTCGTGAACGTCGAGAAGCAGTATTACCGCGATACGGGCATCTTCCCCATCATGCACACCGTCGTCATCCGGCGCGACGTGTACGAAGCGAATCGCTGGGTCGCGCAGTCGTTGTACAAGGCATTCCTCGAGGCGCAGCGCCAGAACTATCACGATCTCTACGAGACGGCCGCGCTGAAGGCGAGCCTCCCCTGGCTCACAGCGCACGTCGAGGAAGCGCGCGAGCTCATGGGCCACGACTACTGGTCGTACGGATTCGACAGGAATCGCAAGACGATCGAGACGTTCCTGCGCTATCACCATGAGCAGGGGCTTTCGAAGCGCCTGCTGACCCCGGAGGAGCTCTTTGCGCCAGAGACCCTCGAGTCGTTCAAGATCTGAGTACGCGCCTTCAGCAGCCCTCGCGAACACCGGCATTCCCATGAGCGATCAGAACTCGCCCCCTTCCAAGCGTAACCACAGCCTCGAGGATCATCTCTACGGCGAGGGTTTCAATCACGTGCACGGCGAGGGTGAGGACGCCGATCACGATCACGACCACTTCGAGGACGCCGGTCCGCTCGAAGAGAATCCGTTGTGGCTCGCTGACCACGTGACGCTGAAGAGCGTCGGCATCGACATCGGGTCTTCCGGGACGCAGGTCATATTCTCGGAGCTCAAGCTGCGGCGACTCGGCGAGGACCTGTCGAGCCGCTATGTCGTGACCTCGCGCGAGACGTTGCACCAGTCGCCCGTGGCACTCACGCCGTATGCCAACGAAGAGCGGATCGACGAGGCCAGGCTCGGAGCCATCATCGATGATGCGTACAACGCGGCGAACATCCATCCCGACGACATCGACACGGGTGTGGTGATCCTCACGGGCGAAGCGTTGCGGCGCGAGAACGCGCAGGCGATCGCCGGCGTGCTGGCGGAGGCGGGCGGCGAGTTCGTGTGCGCGACCGCGGGCCATCACATGGAAGCGATGCTCGCCGCGTACGGCTCCGGTGCCGCGCGGGTCTCGCACGACATGCAGAAGCGCATCCTGAACATCGACATCGGCGGAGGGACGACCAAGCTCGGCCTCGTCGAAAGCGGTCGCGTGATCGGCACGGCCGCGGTGCACATCGGCGGCCGCCTCCAGGTCGTCGACGAGCAGCATCGCATCACGCGCCTCGATTCCGCGGGCGCGTATCACGCCCGGCAGGCGGGCTTCGAATGGCAGCGCGGCGACATCGCGATGCCCGAAGCGCTGGACGAGGTCGCGCAGCGGATGGCCGACACCCTGATCTCCGCCGTTTCTGCGCGACCGCTTTCGGCCGATGTCCGCCGGCTCTATCTCACCGAGCCCTTGCGCGACATCGACGGCATTGCCGGTGTGATGTTCTCGGGCGGGGTCGCCGAATACGTGTACGAGCGCGAAGCGCGCGACTTCGGAGACATGGGGCGGCGACTCGGCACCGCGATCAGGCAACGCATTGCCGCGGGCGCGCTCCCCTGGGCGCTTCTGCCCGCAGGCGAATGCATCCGGGCCACCGCTCTGGGCGCTTCCGAGTACAGCGTCCAGCTGTCGGGCAACACGGTCTATATCTCGGACCCCGCGACGCTCCTGCCGCGGAAGAACCTGCAGGTGTTGCTTCCCAATGTCACGCTCGGCCACGACATCGATGCGCGTGCCGTGGCCGACGCCATTCGAGAGCACTTCGTCGCCTTCGACCTGAACGAAGGTGAGACCGAGGTCGCCCTCGCATTCCGCTGGCAGGGCGCGCCGTCGTTTCAGCGCGTCGCGACCTTCGCCAAGGGTATTCGCGACGGGCTGCCGCGCACCATCTCGGCCGGCAAGCCGATCTTCATCGTGCTCGACGGCGATGTGGCACAGACGCTTGGCGGTATCCTGCGCGAGGATCTTGGCGTCGCGAGCGAGCTGCTGGTGATCGACGGCATCACGCTCTGGGACTTCGACTACATCGACCTCGGGCGCATTCGCATGCCCTCATTCACGGTGCCGGTCACCGTCAAGTCGCTCGTCTTCAGCGAGGATCCGCGGCTCGTCCCCGGGCAGAACGACTATCGAGCCGATCGCAAGGCTGCGGCCCACGATGCAACGGATCATCGGCACAGCGCGGGTGCAGCCCACTACCGTGCGCATCATCATGGCTCGCACGATCATGATCACGGCCATAGCCACGGCGGAGGCACACATGACCACCACCATGACGGTGACGGGCACGATCACTCGCACGATCACCCACACGGTGATAGCAGGACGGTACCCGCCGCGCTGCGTGGCGCGGGCGGTGCGCGGCCGGGGAAGGAGACCAAGCCATGAATGCACATGCCGTGGAGGCGCCCGTCCCGGTTGACATGCCGGCGAGTGCATTGGTAGATTGGCAGGCTTTCCATATGGACCGCAGTTCCATATAACAGAACATAGGAGCTGCACCGTCAACCCGCCGGGCACTCGTAACGGCATCCAAGTCTCATCGGGGGCACCCGCTCCCGCAGCACGCCCCAGGACCACCCGGACGGAGGAGCGTCATGGACGCCGCCAGCACCCGACTATCCGTTCCCCAGCAAGCGCGCTTCGGCGGCTGGCGGAACATCGACCTGAAGTGGGTGGCGATCGGCCTGTCGGTGCTGATCGTCGCCTACCTCGCGCTCGTGCCGCTCGTCTTCCTGCTGTGGCAGAGCTTCTTCACGCCGCGCACGGCGAGCAAGGCGGCCGAATTCACGTTCGAGAATTACCGCACTGCGTACTCGAGTGCCGAGACCTGGCGACTGTTTCTCAATTCCGTCCAGTTCGCGGCCGGAACGTCGCTGTTCTCGTTCGTGGTGGGGACGCTGCTCGCATGGATGAACGAGCGTACGAACACGCCGTTCAAGCAGCTTTTCTTTGCGCTCTCCATCATTCCGCTGATCATTCCCGGGATCCTCTTCGTGGTGTCCTGGATCCTGCTGGGCAGCCCGAAGATCGGCATCCTCAATTTGGTGGCGCAGAACTGGCTCGGGTTCTCGGGGCCGCTGTTCAACGTGTATTCCATGTGGGGCATGATCTTCGTCGACGGGCTGCACTACTCGCCCATGGCCTTCCTCATCATGACGGCAGCGTTCCGCTCCATGGATCCGTCGCTCGAGGAGTCGGCGATGATGTGCGGCGCCTCGATCCCCCAGATCGCCTGGCGCATCACGCTGAAGCTCTCATGGCCGGCGGTGTTCGCCACCATGCTGATCCTCTTCGTGCGCGCCATCGAGTCGTTCGAGGTGCCCGCGCTGCTCGGCTTGCCCGTCGGCATCCAGGTGTTCACGTCCTCCATCTACCAGGCGATCCACCACTATCCGAGCGAGGTCGGCCTTGCCTCGGCGTATGCGGTCACGCTCCTTCTGATCACCACGATCGGCGTGTACTTCCAGTCGCGGCTGTCGAGCCAGGGCAGCAAGTATTCGACCATGACGGGCAAGGGCTTCCGCCCGCGTCCCATGAATCTCGGGCGCTGGCGCTACTTCACCGCCGCCATCTTCATCGTCTACTTCCTGATGATCGTGGTGCTGCCTTTCCTGGTGCTGCTGTGGTCGTCATTCCAGAAGTTCTACAGCGTGCCTTCCATGCAGGCGCTGAAGAACCTCACGCTCGAGCCTTACCGGTTCATCGTCGCCTATCCGACGCTGTTGAGCGCTGTGTGGAACAGCCTCGTGCTCGCGGTCGGCAGCGCAACGACGATCATGCTGGTGACCTCGATCATCTGCTGGATCGTGGTGAAGACCAAGATCCCGGGTCGCTGGATCCTCGACAACCTTGCCTCGCTGCCGATGGTCTTCCCGGGACTCGTGCTGGGTCTCGCGATCATGATCTTCTATCTCAACGTGGACATCGGCATCTACGGCACGATGTGGATCATGTTCGTTGCATACGTGACGCGCTTCATGCCCTACGGCCTCCGCTACAACACCACGTCCATGCTGCAGATCCACAAGGAGCTCGAGGAGTCGGCGGCGATGAGTGGCGCGTCATGGGGCACCACCTTCCGCCGCATCGTCCTGCCACTCCTCAAGCCGGGTCTCGTCGCCGGATGGATCTACGTGATGATCGTGTCGATCCGGGAGCTTTCGTCGTCGATCCTGCTGTACAGCCCCGGCACCGAGGTCGTGTCGATCGTGATCTGGGAGCTCTGGGAGAACGGCCAGTATGTCGAGCTCTCCGCGCTCGGGGTGCTGCTGATCATCTTCCTCTTCTTCCTCGTTCTGGGTGCGCAGTGGATCGGCCGCCGGTTCGGTGTGAGCGAAGCGTGAAATCCGCCAAAGGAGCGCAGCAATGTTGAGCGTCAAGGGACTCTTCACGGAGTATCCGAACAACAAGGGACAGATCGTCAAGGCGGCGCAGAACGTCACGTTCGACGTGCCCGAAGGCAAGCTCTTCACGCTGCTCGGCCCCTCCGGATGCGGTAAGACCACGACCTTGCGCTCGATCGCAGGCCTCGAGCACCCGGTCAAAGGCGAGATCACGGTCAACGGCGAGCCGGTCTATTCGCAAAGCCGCGGCATCTTCATCGCGCCGAATCGCCGCAACTTCGGCATGGTGTTCCAGTCCTATGCGATATGGCCGCACATGTCCGTGTTCAAGAACGCGGCGTTCCCGCTCGAAGTGGGAAAACAGCGCTACAGCAAGAAGGAGCTCGACGAAAAGGTGACCCGCGTGCTGCATGCGGTCGACCTCGACAAGTTCGCTGACCGCGAGGCAACGAAGCTTTCGGGCGGCCAGCAGCAGCGGCTTGCCCTCGCTCGGGCGCTGGTCATGGAGCCGAAGCTCCTGTTGCTCGACGAGCCGCTCTCGAACCTCGATGCGAAACTGCGCGAGCGCATGCGCTTCGAGCTGAAGCGCCTGCAGCGCGAGCTCAAGCTCACCACCATCTACGTCACGCACGATCAGTCCGAGGCGCTGGCGCTGTCGCACGAGATCGCCGTCATGAGCGAAGGGCAGATCATCCAGGTCGGCAGCCCGCGCGACATCTACGAGCGCCCGCGCAACAAGTTCGTGGCGGACTTCGTGGGCTCGACCAATTTCGTCCATGGCAGCGTCCTCGCTGTGGAGGAGGGCACCGGCCGGTACCGGGTGACCACCGAGATCGGCGAGTTGCTCGCATCCAGCGCGGAGACGTTGCGTCCTAACGATGCCATCGTGCTGTCGGTGCGGCCCGAAGACGTCGAGCTCTCCGATGAGCCGTGGCGCGAGCGCCTGCCCGATTGCAACTACGCCGAAGGCATGGTCGAGCAGAAGATTTTCCTCGGCGAATTCCTCGATTTCCAGGTCAAGGTGCGCGACCGTCTGCTGCTCGCGCGATCGCACCCTTCGTTGCGCAAGCCGATCGGCGAGATGATCTACGTGCGCATCAACGCACGAAAGTGCATCGCCATTGCCGAGCAGGGGCCGCAGCTCAAGGCCGCGTGAGCCCATAGCCGCGCCCATCTCTCATGACCGAAGATCTTCCACGCACTCCGTCGTTTCCGGCGGCGACAACGCCCGCCGAGCAGCGATGGGCGTCCGACGTCATCGTCGATCTCCTGCATCGCTACGAGCTTCCGTACGCAGCCCTGAATCCGGGTGCGAGCTATCGCGGGCTGCACGACTCGCTCGTCAATTACGGCGGCAACGTGCCCGTGATGATGCTCTGTCAGCACGAAGAGACGGCGGTGCAGATCGCTCACGGCTTCGCCAAGGCGAGCGGAAAGCCGATGGTGGCGATCCTGCACAACCTCGTTGGCCTGCTGCACGCCAACATGGCCGTGTATTACGCCTACATCGATCGGGTGCCGATCTTCATCATCGGCGCGACGGGTCCCATGGATGAATCGAAGCGCCGGCCGCGCATCGACTGGACGCATACCGCGCAGGTGCAGGGGCAGGCGGTGCGCGACTACACTAAGTGGGACTACCAGCCGACCACGATCGACGGCGTGCCCGAGGCGTTTGCGCGCGCGTACGGCGTGATGATGACGGAGCCGCAAGGCCCCATTTACATGTGCTACGACGCGTGGTTGCAGGAGCAGCCGCTGGATCGCGACGTGCCGATGCCGCCCGCGTCCGCTGCACGCGTGCCCGCCCCCATCGGCCCCGATCCGGCATCGCTCGCGCGGGTCGCGGATCTTCTCGTGGCAGCGCGGCATCCGGTGCTGATGGCCGAATTCGTCGGGCGCGACGCACGCGGCTATCACGCCCTGGTCGAGCTCGCAGAGACGCTAGGCGCCGTCGTGTTCGACGTGAACAGCCGCCTCAACTTTCCCGGAACGCACCCGCTCAACCTGTCGATGATCGACGACGCGTTCGCCGACGCGGACGTGATCCTCTGCCTCGATGTTCGCGACTGGGAAAAGCCGACGCACACACTGGTCTCCACGACACGCACCCTGACCTCGCGCGTGCCTGCGGATTGCAAATGGCTGGACATCGGCTTCGGCGACCTCGAGATCTCGAGCTGGGCGATGGACTACCAGCGGCTGTTGCACGCCGACGTGCGCGTGCTGGCCGACACCAGCATCGCCATTCCGATGCTGACCGCGATGGTGCGCGAGCGCATCGGCAGCGACAAAAGCAAGACTCAGGCAATCGCCTCCCGCGCAGCATCGATCGGCCAACGTCACCGCGCCGCGCGCGCACAGTGGGCCGCCGCCGCGCGCGAAGATTGGGATGCGTCGCCGATCACGCTGCCGCGGCTTGCAAGCGAAGTGTGGGACGTGATCAGGGACGAGGACTGGGTCCTCACGGCCAACACGCTGGGCGAGTGGACCCGCAAGTTGTGGGACTTCGACCAGCCCTACCGGCACCCCGGCAAGTCTCTCGGCACCGCAACCCAGATCGGCATCTCGCTGGGCGTGGCACTTGCGCATCGCGACGCGGGGCGGCTCGTGGTGGACATGCAACCGGACGGCGACCTGATGTTCGACGCGGGCGCGCTTTGGGTGGCGGCGAAGCACCGCATCCCGCTCCTTGCGGTCATGTACAACAACCGCGCCTATTACAACGACTGGGAGCATCAGATCCGCATGGCCCGCAAGCGCGGCACGCCCGTGGAGCGGGCGCACATCGGCATGGACCTTTGCGGCCCGGAGCCCGATTTCGCCGCCATCGCACGGGCTCAG
The DNA here is from genome assembly GCA_030946875.1 of Pseudomonadota bacterium. GTDB lineage: Bacteria > Pseudomonadota > Gammaproteobacteria > Burkholderiales > Casimicrobiaceae > CAIWHR01. The sequence goes on from JALYXY010000068.1 coordinate 32,831, forward strand.
GGCTGGTATGCGGAGGGCCCCTTCGATCACGCCGAAGGTTTGCACGACGCGCTCGGGCGTGCGGTTGAACGCGTGAAGGCCGGCCAGCCGGCGCTCATCGACGTGGTGACGCAAAAGCGATGAAGAGGCGATGCACCTTGTCGATCCTGCTTCTCGCGGTGCTCGCATGGATGCCGGTGAGCACCCTCGCGCAGGGCGTGTTCGATCCGTTCACGTATTCGGGCAACGACCGGCAGGCGCGGCTCCTCGAGATGGCACGCCGCGAGGGGGCGCTCACGCTCTACACGTCGATGAACGAGAAGGACGTACGCGCACTGGCGGCGGCCTTCCAGAGCAAGTACGGAATCAAGGTCGCCGTCTGGCGTTCGGGCAAGAACAAGGTATTGCAGCGCGCGCTGTCCGAAGCGCAGGCAGGGCGCCACGAGGTCGACGTCGTGCACAACCCGTCGCCCGAAATGGAGGCGTTGCACCAGGAACACGTGTTGCGTCCCGTGCGCTCGCCTTTCACGAAGGAGCTCATCGATGGCGTGTTGCCCGCGCACGGCGAATGGGCGCCGTTGCGTGTGTACGTGTTCGTCCAGGCGTACAACACGCAGAGCGTCAGACGCGACGAGTTGCCCAAACGGTGGGAGGATCTGCTCGAACCGCGGTGGAAGGGGCGGCTCGGGATTGAAGCGAAGGAGCAGGAGTGGTTCGCGACCTTCGTGCAGCAGGTCGGCGTCGATCGCGGCACGGCGTTGCTGCGCGATATCGCGCGCGCTAACGGCGTATCGGTGCGCTCTGGCAACTCCCTGCTCCTCAACATGGTGATCTCGGGTGAAGTGCCGTTTGCGCTCACCATGTACAGCTACCTCGTGGACCAGGCAAAGCAGAAGAACGCCCCGGTCGATTACATAGCCCTCAAGCCGACGATCGCCTACACCGATGG
>JALYXY010000072.1 GCA_030946875.1 Pseudomonadota bacterium
GTTCGGCCCACCGCGAAACCGCGACAGGTCGTCGAAGCCTGCGCATCGCTGAATGCCTGCGCCAGCACCTCGCGCCGCGCCCCGAGCCCAAGCAGAAGCACGCCGCGGCAATACGGATCGCGCTCGCCGATCAGCGCATCGACCGGCTTCCATTGATCGGCGCTCATCGGCTCGAGCTTCCACCACTCGGGGTAGATGCCCAGATTGTAGAAGCGCTTGAGCGCACGCAGCACGGTATCGTGTTCGCGTGGCAGATCGCTGGGCGGAATGATCTCCAGAAGGAGATAGTGTCCGGTCACCTGCACGGCATCGTACAGCGCGCGCACCTGCGCTTCCTGCTCGAGACGATGCTCGACAGGCTGGTCCGGGTGGTACGCCACGAGACACTTGACGACGTGCTCGACGGGCCAGCTTGCGAGCGTCGTACCGAGCGAACGGCCGCGATCGAACTCGAGTGGGTTGGACCCCGGAAGCTCGACGGGACGGGCAATCCACAGCCCTCGTCCCGTTGCGTCGTTGAGTGCACGCTGGCCATAGCGGTCGTCGCAGAGAAGTCCGACTTTCGTGCCGAGATCCCGCTCCTTCGCAACGCGCCGCACCGCCTGCACCAAGAGGGACTTGAGGGCTGAAATGCGCGCTTCAGGCGCGAGCGCTTCCTGGGCGAGAGTAAAGAACTGCGGCCGATGGTCGAAGGCCAACGCGAACACGACCCCACGCTCCGCACGAGGGGCCGTGACACGATGCAAGCGCGTAAGCATCGCGTCGTCATGCGGCCGCGGGATCGAGGCCGCGTTGGCCAGGAAGTAATCGATCTCGGCACGCGTCGCCATCGCCGGCGCGCATCCGTGACGCGACACCACCAGCGCGCCACAGGCGTTGGCCACGCGCGTGCAGCGATCGTAGTCGTTGCCGCGCACCCACTCCGACAGGAAGCCCGCGGAAAAGGCATCACCCGCACCGAGCACGTTCAGCACCTCGACCTCGACGCCGCGTCCGTTGAACGCATGGTCCAGTGAATCCGGAATGGCACCGTCAATGACCGCGCATCCCATCGGCCCGCGCTTGACCACGAGCACCGCTGCCGTGACCTCGCGTACGTGCCGCAGGGCGGCCATGATCTCGGTGTGGCCGCCGGCAATCAGAAACTCCTCGATCGTGCCAATCACCAGATCGAATTCCGGCAGGATGCGCGCGAGGTGTGCCGTGACCTCACCCGAGGCGATGAAGCGCGTCTCGCCATCGCCGCGCTTGGTAAGCCCCCACAGTACGGGCCGATAGTCGATGTCGAGAACGGTGCGCACGTCGTTGCGCTTCGCGTGCTCGAGGGCAAGATGGCTGATGCGATCCACGTGCGGCGTCGAGAAGTGCGTGCCGGTGATGAGCAACGCGCGGCTGCTCGCAACGAAGCGCTCCTCGACATCGCTCTCCGTGATGGCCATGTCGGCGCAGTTCTCGCGCAGGAAGATGAGCGGGAAGGTGTCCCGGTCCTTGATGCCGAGCACGACCGCGCCGGTCAGACGTTGCGGATCGATGCTCACATGGCTCACATCGCAGCGTTCCTTCACCATCGTCTCGGTGAGGAACCGGCCCAGCGCATCGTCACCCACGCGCGAGATGAGCGCGGTCCCGAGGCCGAGCCGCGCGCACCCGAATGCGGTGTTGGCCGACGAGCCGCCGAGATATTTGGCGAAGGTGGTGACGTCCTCGAGACGTGCACCGATCTGCTGGGCATAGAAGTCGACTGCGAAGCGACCAAGGCAGATCACGTCCAGCGGGCGATCAGCAGCGAATCGTACGGAATTGCGCATCGGGTGTTCAGGAAGAAGCGGCGCCCGATTTTCGCAGACACGGATCGAAACGCCAACCTCGCAGCGCATCCGCCACCGGAGGCGCCGCTAGAAGCGCAAGTGCCACCGCAGGCGCCGCTACACGCGCAAGTGCGACCAGAGGCGCCGCTACAATGGGCCCTCCTATGCAAGGGCGACTCACTGCACCTCATCTCGCGCTGATCCTGGCGGTGGTCGCGTTCTGGGGTTATTCCTTCGTGCTCATCAAGCTGGCGCTCGGGGAGGTGCCGCCCTTCGCCCTCGCCGCACTGCGCTTCTTGTTTGCCGCAGTCCCGATCTGTTTGTTCGTGCCGCGCCCGCGCATGTCGGCCACGGCTGTGGTGGGCTACGGCCTTGCCATCGGGGTGTGGCAGTTCGGGCTTCTCTTCCTCGGCATGAAGCTTGGAATGCCGGCCGGGCTGTCGTCGCTCGCGATCCAGATACAGGTGTTCTTCACGATGCTGCTCGCGGTCGCAGTCATGCACGAGCGGCTTCACCTGCACAACCTCGTGGCCGCTTTCATCGCTGCCGCGGGAATGGTCGTGCTCGCGTCGTACAAGCTCGCCACGGGCGCCACCGCAACCTTCACCGGCTTCGTTCTGGTCATCGCAGCGGCACTCGGATGGGCGGTCGGCAATATCCTCGCGAAGCGCACTGCAGGCGAGCACGGCGACATGTTCTCGCTCGTGGTGTGGTCGAGCCTCGTGCCGCCGTTGCCTCTTGCCCTGATGTCGTACGTGTTCGAAGGCGGCGGCGCAGCGTGGTCCGCGGTGACCCATATGAGTCTCACCGCGTGGGTGTGCGTGCTCGGGCTCTCGTACGGCGCCACGCTGTTTGGATACGGCTCATGGAATCGACTGCTGCATCGGTATCCGGCAGCCACCGTGTCACCTTTCGCGCTGCTCATCCCGGCGACGGGACTTGCAAGCGGCGCACTGTTTCTGGGCGAGAGGATCTCTGCCATGCAGGCGGTCGGCGTGGCGCTGGTGCTCCTCGGCCTCGTCGTGAACGTCTTGCCACGCCCGCTGCGTGGAGCGTCAGCGCGCGACGCATGAAGGCGAGGGTGATCGGGCGACCGTCAACGCGAGCCTGCGCCGATAAGTAAGGTGTGCGGCGCCGCCGTGCGATTACCATAAGGTCAGAACTCGTATTCCACCTGTGCACGAACTGTGTGATCGGGTGAGGCGCCCGTTAGCCCGAAGAGCACGGCGGCGTTGTACTTGATGACGTGCCGTCCGCCCAGGTTGGCCTTGCCGAACACTGCCGGGCCTGCGCGATGGTTCTGCTCACTCGACCGGGCCCAGTGCCTCCACCGACCGAGCTCACCGAAGCCCTGCAGCCCGATATCAACCTTGCCCGACGACAGATACCGTGCCTGCCATTGATAGCCCAACTCGGTATGCGATTCCTCTTCGGTGCGGAAATGCCGCTCGAGTAGCAGATTCAGGTTCAATTGCCATCGATCCCAGTCAGTCTGGAAGAGGGGCCCCAGCCGAACTTCGTAGCCTTCCGCCCGATCGCGGGGCCGCTCGAGCTCGATCACGAAGCCCATGTCAAACGGATAGCGACCTTGCTCTGTCAACGCGAAGCGGTTCTCCCACTCGAACGCATCGAATCGCGTGGAATCACCGCCACCCTTCTCGTACTTGGCGTAAATCTCGGTAAACCAGCGCTCCGTGACCCCGTAGCCGAATCCGACGGAGCCGGCTGAGAACCGGTCCTGGCCGGAGCTCCTGGCACTGCCGATCTTGAAATCGATCTCGCGTTCGCCGTACTCGACATTCGGCGTGTAGACGTAGTCGGCGGGACCCGCCGCCACGCTCAGGGGCAGGACGATGCAGGCGCAGGCCAGAAGCTCACGACAGGTATTCATGAACACCCGGGAGAATGGTGATGCGAGAATGGTAATCATTCTCATTCGCGTTCACAAGTAGAGTGTGCCCGTGGCGAAGGCCTTCGACTCCAAGCGCATTGCGGCCGGCAAGTCGTGGAGCGATGTGGCGCGTCGCTCACGAACATTAAAAGGTGATCCGCCCGTTGACCTAGGTCCAGTCTTGGACTATTGTTGCAATATGTCTAGCAAAGGATCACCTGTCGCATCCATTCAACCGCGCCCACCCTCGGCCGAGGGTCTCTTCGCGCCCTCCAACGCGTGGGCCGGTCCTGCACTGCGCACGTTTTTCAGGATCGCCGATGCCTGGAAACTCAAAAGCGACGAAGCACGAGTCATCCTGGGTCGGCCCCCTCGTTCCACTTACTTCCACTGGAAGCAGACCGGCGAAGGACAGCTTTCACGCGACACGCTCGAGCGCATCTCCTACGTGCTCGGAATCTACAAGGCACTGCAGATCCTGCTGCCCGAGCCGGACGCGGCCGACGGCTGGATCCGCAAGCCCAATTCAGCCTCATTCCTCAATGGACAGTCGGCGCTCGAGCGCATGCTCTCGGGCAACGTGGCGGATCTTTATGTGATCAGGCAGTACCTCGATGCGCAGCGCGGCGGCTGAGCGCCTGCGCTCGCCGCACACCGTCTGGCGCCCCTGTCATCGGCTGATCCCCAGCCGATTCCCACCGCAAGGGCTCTTCGACCGGGTTGCGGATCCCGCGGATCTCGACGCCATCTACGCCCTTGAAGCCCTCACCAACGACCGGCTGCGCCAGGAGGCCGGTGATCTTTCACTCGTGTCTCCGGAGGATCGCATCGCGGGACCGGGCAGCAGCGCCATCATGGCGGCATTCACTCATCTCAATCCGGAAGGTAGTCGCTTCTCGGACGGCACGTATGGCGTGTACTACTGTGCCCAGAGCCTCCTCACCGCGCTGGCGGAAGTTCGCCATCACCGCGAGGTCTTTTTGCGCAGGACCCACGAAGGCCCGATCCGCCTGGAGTTGCGTCTTTATCTTGCGGATCTGGACGCGCGCCTCGTTGATCTGCGAAGGCATCCCGAATATCACGACCTTGGCGATTACGGCGAAAGCCAGAGCATCGGTCGCGAGCTCCGCGCGTCCGGGAAGGACGGCATCCTGTACGGCAGCGTTCGCGATCCGGGAGGTCTTTGTGCTGCCGTGTTTCGACCCGTCGTCCTGCAGCGGTGCCGGCAATCGAAGCACTATGCCTTTCACTACGACGGAACGCGGATCGTGGCGATCGACGAGCTTTCGACCGTATGGACCGCGCCGACTGCGGCATCGACCTGAACCTCAGCGCGCCCTGCATCCCACCCGTCCGGGCCTGGGGATCAATCATCGCCGCGAGAACCGTGCACGTACGTGCAAACAGCCGACTTGAAATATGATGGGCGCGAAAATCGCATTCACACGACGCACTTCAAGGCCTCGATGAACGCCGGTGCGCACCACACGCAGGGGGCCGCAGACTCATGAAGGTGCGATTCTGGGGAACACGAGGCTCGATTGCGACGCCGGGCCCGGGCACCACCCATTTTGGCGGCAACACCTCCTGCGTCGAGGTCACGACGAACAATGGTGACCTGCTGATCTTCGACTGTGGCACGGGCGCACGGGAGCTCGCGGGTGCGCTGATGCGGCGAAGCAACGCGCCCATTCACTCCAACATCCTGCTGGGGCATACGCACTGGGATCACATTCAAGGCTTCCCATTCTTCGTGCCCGCTTTCGTCAAAGGCAACACCGTCGCGATCTATGGCCCGGAAGGCAGCCGCGTTCCCCTGCATGACGTGCTGGCCGGGCAGATGGAATTCACCTACTTTCCCGTCGATCTGACCCAGCTGCCCGCAGCGATCACCTACCACGACCTCACCGAGGGCATCCACACGATAGGAGAGGTACGGGTCGCCACCCAGTTTCTGAATCATCCGGCGATGACGGTGGGCTATCGCGTCGAAGCTGATGGGGTGGTGATGGTCTACCTGGTGGACCACGAGCCATTCTCCGACGTGCTCTGGCGCGCCGACGCCGAGCCGGGACATATCGACTCAATCCTTCACGACGGTGATCGCCGGCACGCCAGATTCATGGCGGGCGCCGACCTGGTGATTCACGATGCGCAGTACACGCCCGAGGAGTACCCTTCGAAGAAGACCTGGGGACACAGCACGTACGAGTACGTCGTGGAGATCGCGGCAGCGGCGGGCGTGCGGCGGGTTGCGCTGACACATCACGATCCCGGTCATGACGATCAGTTCGTTGCCGGCATCGAGGGCAAGGCGCGCGCCCTCGCACTGGAACGCAGCACCGGGCTCGACGTGTTCTGCGCGTATGAAGGGTGTGAACTGATCCTGGAGCCGCACTCGGGCGTGACGCCATTCACGTCAGACGCGCCGGTACAGCCGTCCCTGGCCCAGCGCAGCTTTCGCATCCTGGTGGTCGACGACCAACCCGACATGCTCGCGCTGATCACGCGCGCACTGCAGGACGAGCACTACACCGTGACGACCGCGAACAGCGGCGCTGAGGGCCTCAAGAGCATCGACGCCGAAATGCCGGATCTCGTGGTGCTCGATTACAAGATGCTCGGCATGGACGGCATGGCCGTCATCAAGGCGCTGCGCGCCAAACCTGAAACGCGGACACTTCCAGTGGTCATGCTGACCGCGATGAACGACGAGGCCAGCACCCGAGCGGGCTTCGAAGCCGGAGTGACGGACTACGTGACGAAGCCGTTTTCGATCCCGCAGCTCACGGCACGCGTGCGCGCCTGTCTCACCCGAAGCGAGTCCACGTAGGCGCGTCAACGCGCGTCATACACGATCTCCACACGATCCAGGTAGCTCGACAATTCACCGACCGACTTGCGTGACATCGCGGCATCCGCGCTCAGCGCCGCCTGCTCGAGAACGGCGCCGATATCGGTGATGCGCGCAAATCCCCAGCTGCCGCCCGCGCCCTTCATGTCGTGCCCCAGCGATCCGATCGTCTCGAAGTCAGCCCGCTCGATCGCAGCCAGGATGCTCGTGACGTCGTGCCGACGGTTCTCGAGGAACGCCGGAACCAGGTCGGTCAACTTTTTGTTGACGCGCACAATGATCGCGGCATCCTGACCGGGCACATCGTCCACGGCGCCGGGTGTGTCGAGCGAGTGCTCCCGGATCGCCTGCAACAGAACTTCCTGCTTGATGGGCTTGGTCAGGAACGCCGTACACCCTGCCGCGAAGAACTTTTCCTGGTCGCCCCGCAATGCTGATGCGGTCAGCGCAATGATCGGTGTCGGCGTGCGTTGGTTCGACTGTTCCCACTCCCTGATCGCGCGTGTGGCTGTCAGACCGTCCATGACGGGCATTTGCCGGTCCATCAACACCAGGTCATAGCGCCCGACTGTGAACTTCTCATAGGCGACCGCGCCGTTCTCCGCGACCTCCACGCGGTACGGCGTGTCCTGCAGGTAGGCAATCGTGATCGTGCGATTGTCTCGGGAGTCCTCGACCAGAAGAATGCGCAACGGAGGCAGCGGGAGCTCAGGGCCCGTGCCCACGGGAACGATCTCGCCGCGCGGGGCTCCGGTCCAGACCTCGAGCGGCACAGCGAACGAAAATACGCTCCCCTTGCCGACTCCACTTTCGACAGTGATGCGTCCGCCCATCAGTTCAACGAGCCGTTTCGAAATCGTGAGGCCGAGCCCCGAGCCCCCGTAGCGCCTCGTCGTCGAAGAGTCGGCCTGCGTAAAGCGCTCGAAGACTGCGCTCAACTTTTCGTCCGGAATGCCAATGCCCGTATCCGAAATCATGAAGCGCAACACGGCCGCGTCGGGGGAGCTTGCGTCCTTGGTGACCAGCAACGCTATGTCGCCCGTTTCGGTGAACTTGACGGCGTTGCCCAGCAGATTCAGCAACACCTGCCGCAGACGAGTGGGGTCGCCGACGAGATCGCACGGCACGTCGGCCGCGATGTCGGACAGCAGCACGAGGCCCTTCTCGCGCGCCCGCACGGCCACCATCTCGGTCACTTTGCCGAGCAGATCAGTGAGCGAGAATCGTGTTCGCTCGAGCTCCAGCTGCGATGCCTCGACCTTCGAAAGATCGAGGATGTCATTGATGAGGTGCAGCAGATTGTCACCAGCACGGCGAAAGATCTGCACGTAGCTGTCCTGCTCGGGAGAGAGCGGAGACTTCGCGAGCAGGTCCGCGATGCCCATGATGGCGTTCATCGGCGTGCGAATCTCGTGACTCATGCTCGCCAGAAAATCCGATTTGGTCTGGCTTGCGCTCTCCGCGACCGCCTTCGCCTGCTGGAGCTCGAGCTCGACGCGCTTGCGTTCGGTGACATCGCGTGCCGAAGCGAAGACACCCTGCAACGTTCGATCGCGATCGTAGAACGTGGTCGCGTTATACGACACCACGGTCTGCTTGCCGTCGCGCGCGCACGCGGTCAGCTCATAGTCGGTGAGCTTCTTCTCGCTCAGCACGCGCTTGATTCCCGCTTCGGCCCGTTCGGGATCGGTGAAGTAGTTTTTGAAGGGCGCGCCGATGAGCTCGTCGCGCGTGCAACCCGTCAGCGCCTCCATCTGCTTGTTGACGTCGGTGATGATCCCCGAGGGATCCGTAGTCATCAGCGCGTCGATGTTGGATTCGATGAGCGAGCGCGTGTAGAACTGCTGATCGCGCAAGCGCTGATCGAGCTTCCTTTGCTCGGCTTCTACGAGCTTGCGTGCGGTGTTATCCGTGCCGATCAGGAGGTAACCAATGATCGCGTCCTGCGCGTCGCGCAGCGCGGTCACCGACACCACGGCCGGAAAGCGGCTCCCGTCCTTGCGGATGTAGGTCAGTTCGTAGATGTCCTCGATGCCGCGCGACGCCTTGAACACCAGCGCCTCGAACCCCGGGGTGATCGTGGTCGCGAGTTCGATGCTCAGCGCTCTCGCGCGTGCGATCAGCTCCTGGGGGTCGGAAATGTCCGCCGGCGTGATCTTGTTCATCACTTCGCCGGCCGTGTAGCCCAGCATCCGCTCGGCGCCGACGTTGAAGATCTGAATGACCCCCTTGGCGTCGGTGGCAATGCTCGAGAAATTCGCGCTGTTGAAAATCGCCCGCTGCAGTGCCCCGGCCTTGAGCAGCGCCTCTTCGGTGCCCTTGTGCACAGCGATGCCGCGAGTCCTTTTGGGCGCGCAGGTCTTCGAAGCCGTCAACGCGATGCGCTTCGCCATGGTGTTGCCTTTCGAAACTGCTGCTGCGGCGGTCGCGCGGGGCGGGTCGAGGCCAGCGAAGAGCACCCTAGCTCTCGACCGTTCCGTCGACTTAGCCACCCGGGGCCAAGGGCCGTATGGTGGTGCCTGTACGCCGTGAGGTCAATCGACCGCCGGCCGTGCCTCAAGGACCACGTGGTGTATCAGGCTGTCGATGTCCAGTCGCCCGGCGCGTCCATGCGGCTGGCCCGCGCGGGGCGCTCCAAAAACAAAGCCGCCGCAAACCGGCTGAGCAACGGGCGCCCGGTCAAACTTGATCAAGCCATTTGCGGCACGATCCATAACGAGGCGCTGATCACCGCCACGGTCACGATCGCGAGCAACCCTGGATTGAAGCCGGTGGAGCGCGCCGCGTCGATGCAGCTGCTGGCAGCATGCCGTGCCATGCGCCCAAGATAGCGTCGGCGCACGTCGCGCACATGATCGACGGCAAGGTAAGGATCCGGGTGATTCATGGTGAGCTCCTGTTGGTTGCGATGCACGAACACAGGATCATCCAGTCTCGCGTGTCGTGCGTCGGAGCATTTCGCACCAGAATTGCGGAATATTCACCACGATCGCCGCGGTATCGGTGCGCCACGTCGAAGCGTGCCGCCGCAGACCACGCGACGCTGCGCTCGCCTATCGCAGTTTCGTTCGCGCCAGTCGCCTGGCGTTTGCTACTGCTCGCCGATGCACCGGAGCCACACCTTTGCCGAGGATCCCCAGTGCAGCGGCATTCATCTGCGCGGCCACCGCCTGTGCGGAAAGCGTGGCACCGCGGGAACTCGACCAGAACGAACGAATGAGATACATGCCCAGCGCTTGATTGGCACGCATCGTTTGCATCGCCATGGCATTCCACGACTCGGCGAACGCAGCGGTCTTTTCGACCGCCATGCCGTGGAACTCCTTGCGATCGCGCTCGGAAAGGACCGGACCCGCAATCGCCATGCGCGTCACGCGATGAGCAACGACCGGCGGTACAGCGAAGGCCAGTTCTGCAGCCTTGGTCATGAGGAGTGTGGTGCTGCGGTTATGGCGGGATGACATCGATGCTCCTTGGTGGCACGCAGAAACGCGTACTCCTGATTTCAGTTTGCGTCCCGGGCACCTTGCAGGCCGGATTGCGCACAGAATAGTCCATTCCGCGCCGACGACATGAAACGGGATGGGCTTGCTGCCGCACAGCACCAAAGCTCACACTGATGGGTCGAGCGGGACAAGCCGACGGTAGCCGTACGGCGGGATCGAAGAGCTCTCCACTGTGTGGTCTACGGACGGGCGCTCAAGGGTCGGGCCTCGAGTTCAACACGCGTGAAAGGAAAGTGATGAATGAAGCATTCCG
>JALYXY010000073.1 GCA_030946875.1 Pseudomonadota bacterium
GTGCTGCCGTTTGCGGACCTCTTGCAAACCGCGATCGGCTACGCGCGTGATGGGTTTCCCGTCACCGCGCGACTGGCGCGATGGATTCGCGACACCGCGCCGGAATTCACGAACGAACCCGAGTGGCGCACGATCTTCGTGCCGTCGGGAGAAGCACCGCGAGCAGGTGCAAAGATCGTCAACGCAGATCTCGCGCGGACGCTCGGGGCCATAGCCGATCGCGGATGCGCCGGATTCTACGAAGGCGAGGTTGCGCGCGAGCTCGCCCGAGTCGCGAGCGAGCGGGGCGGCGTGTTCGACACCCAGGACCTCGCCGCGCAACCTGCATTTGCACAGTGGGGAGACGCGATTCGCGGGACCTACCGCGGCGTCACCCTTTATGAAACGCCACCTTCCACGCAAGGCTTCACCGTGCTCGAGATGCTGGCGCTCCTCGAGCCGATGGAGCTGCATCGCATGGACTACCTCGGTGCCGACCACGTGCACCTCATGGTTCAGGCGAAACAGATCGCCTACCACGACCGAGACCGATGGCTTGCCGATCCGGCATTCGGGCACGTGCCCATCGACCGTCTCCTGTCGCCAAGTTACCTCGATGGCCGGCGCAGCATCATCGATCGGAAACGAGCGCTCGCCTGGGACCAGGTGCCCTCGGATGGCAGCCTTTCGGGCGACACCGTCTACATCAGCGTCGTGGACGCGATGGGAAACGCCGTATCACTGATCCACAGTCTGTATGGCGTCTTCGGATCGGGTGTTGTCGCGGGCAGCACCGGCGTCGTCATGCAGAACCGCGCGGCCTATTTCTCGCTCGACCCCGCGCACCCCAACCGACTCGAGCCGGGAAAGGTGCCGCTGCACACGTTGATTGCTTCACTCGCGTTCAGAAACGACCGGCTGTGGGCCAGCGTGGGCTGCATGGGAGCCGACGGTCAGCCGCAGATCCATCTGCAGACGTACGTTGCGATGATCGACTTCGAACGCGATATCCAGGAAGCACTCGAGGCGCCGCGCTGGCTTTCCGGGCGGTTCGCACTCGGTGAACCGCGCGACACGTTGCACGTCGAGTCGCGCTTTCCCGCGGGCACCCTGGACGAGCTCGCACGGCGCGGCCACACGCTCGATCGCTGGGGTACGTGGAACGAGCTCGCTGGCCATGCCCACGGCATCACGATCGACGAACGTTCAGGTGTTCGTGCCGGCGGCGCGGATCCGCGCAGCGACGGCGCCGCGATCGGCTATTGAGGCCGCCACCAGCGGCCGTATCGGGGCCCATGGTGAGCACGGATTCGTACCGCGTACCGCGCTTTGAGGTTCGGCCGCGGTGCATACCCAGCCGCTTGAGCCAGGCTTCCTATGAACATTTGTCGCATAATGTATATTATGTAAAGTTGCGTAGTCGTCGAGATTTCACGGCGGCCCGGCCCGCGATGACGCTGCATGAGGCGACGAACGGCGCGCGATGATGATGGAGTCTGCTGTTCACCCAGCCCCACTATGGTGCGCTTGCCCGGGGTTTTGTCAGGGGCTGAGCTTCCAGCAAAATTATGCGTTAACAGCGGCAAGTTAGCGCAATAGACGAATTAGGGTGAAAGCCTCGCTTAGGGGCCATTGCGTTCATCCACAGCACTGTCGTGGACACCCGATCTGTCGCCGCGAACCTCCCGCGGATGGATGATGTCCGTGACGTCAAGGTCTTGGCACAATAGCGCCGGGACCGTTGCGCAGCGTCCGTTGCGCACCCACGGCGTCATTCCCAAGAGGTCCGTATGGAGCCGCCGCTCTGGCCTCCACTGTCGGTTGCGTGCGCGCTTTTGCCGTTGATCCGGCGCGAGGTGACGGGCGACTCGCGTGCGCCTGCCACGGGCAACAGCGTGGCGGTCGACGTGTGCGCCATCGTCGAGAACGGGATGTTCGGGTACGAGCTCGCGCCGCACGTCAGCGGCGTGCCGTTCCTGATCCTCGGTTGTGCCGAGGACAACATCCCGCGGTTGCGCCGCACGACATTCGATCCCAAAGGCGTGGCGGGGCTTCGACTCGCGACGGTGCGCGGGCGGGAGGTCAATGCAGCGCGACCTCACGTGCGTCGGCCGCCGCGCCAGGACGAGACCTTGTGCGCAGACTGGAGCACGGCCGCACGTGCAGCCTGGGATCACCTTGCACCTGCGCTTGCGCACTCCGGTCCGCAGTGGGAAGCGGCGATGCAGGCCTGCCGTTCGCTCGAGAACGCATTGACCATTGCGGGTCTGCGCCTTGCGGAATGGGATCCGGCAGTGGAGTTCTGCGGCCTCTCGCAGCAGGCAAGCTATGGGCTGCCTCTGCGCAGCGCGCACGGCGGTACGGGCACGCTGACGCTCAAGTCCGCCGACCTGTGGCTGCTCAACTGGAAGATCGGTCAGACCGTCATTCGCCACGAATTTTCGGCGTTTTCGGTCACCGCCCTTGGCCAGGACGGACGGGCGCGCGACGCGAGACGCTGAACGTTCGCCGTAACTACTGCCAGGCCTGGCGCAGCCGCGCAGCTAGGTCGACTGCGGGTGCACTCTCCGCGACTTGCAGGTGCGTCGTGTCGCTCTTTGGCTCAGGCCACGCGCGACATTCGAACAGGCGCTCCATCGCGTCAGGCACAAATCGCGACCGTGACGCGTACACGTGCCGGTCACCCTGTGCGGCCTGGTGCGTGACGTAAAAGCGTTGTGGCACGAGCAGGTACAGGCGATCCTTCGCGCGGGTCATGGCGACATACAGCAGGCGACGCTCCTCCTCCACCTCTTCGGCGCTGCCGGTCGCCATGTCCGAGGGAATGCACCCGTCGACCACGTTGAGCACGTGCACGCTCTTCCATTCCTGCCCCTTCGCCGAATGGATCGTCGACAGAACCACGTAATCGTCGTCACGCGAGGGTCGCTGCGCCTCGTCGCTCACGGCTGAGGGTGGATCGAGGGTGAGCTCGGTCAGAAAGCGCTCGCACGAGGGATACGTGCGCGCGATGGCGGCGAGCCCCGCAAGATCCGAGCGTCGCGCTGCCGCATCGTCGTAGAGCCGCTCGAGTTGCGGCTCATACCACTGCAACGCTGCATCGATGGCCCCCGGCCAGGTATCGTCATCGCGACGGAGCGTGGAAACGAGTGCGATGAAGCTCATCCAATCATCGCTAACGACATGCGGAAGCTTAGTCGCTGCGAGGACCGCAACGATCTCGGATGCGTCGGCGATGGCCGCAAGCATGCTCGTGGCAGTGGCGGGCCCGATCCCACGCACCAGCTGCAGGGCCCGAAACCCGGAGATCCGTGCCCGGGGATTTTCGGCGAAGCGCAGCAGCGACAGCACATCCTTGACGTGCGCTACCTCCAGGAACCGCAGACCGCCGTATTTCACGTACGGGATACGCCGCCTCGCGAGCTCGAACTCCAGCTGCGCGGCGTGCGCACCGGCGCGAAACAGCACCGCCTGCGATCTGAGCGCATCGCCGGCTTCGCGCAGCGCGAGGATGTTGTCGGCCACGAACTGCGCCTGCGCCGTCTCGTCGTTGACGGTGACAAGTTGAGGCCGCTCGGCCGAAACACGCTCGCTCCACAGGTCTTTGGTGAACCGCTCGCGAGCCTGGCCGATCACTGCGTTCGAAGCATCGAGAATGCCCTGTGTCGACCGGTAATTGCGCTCGAGCACGACAACGGTGGCAGGCGGCTCGAAGTAACCGGGAAACTCGAGAATGTTCCGAACATTCGCTGCCCGGAACGAGTAGATGGCCTGTGCATCGTCACCCACAACGGTGACGCCCTCCCCCGTCGGCTTCATCGCAAGAAGGACGCGTGACTGCAGGCGATTGGTGTCCTGGTATTCGTCGACGAGAATGTGATCGAAGCGCGCGCCGAGTTCTTTCGCGAAGGTGCCCTCGCCCGCCATGTGGCTCCAGTAAAGGAGCAGATCATCGAAATCGAGCACGTGGTTCGCTTGCTTGGCTTCCACGTAAGCCCCGAAAAGCGCGCGAAGCTCGCTCTCCCAGGGTGCGCACCAGGTGAAGGTGCAGCCGAGCACGCTCGGGAGACTGTCCTCGCTGTTGACGCAGCGTGAGTAAATGGCAAGACAGGTGGCCTTGGACGGGAAACGCTCGGCCGTACCGTCATAGCGCAACTCGTGTCGGACGAGGCCAATAAGGTCCTCCGAGTCGCCGCGATCCTGAATCGTGAACTGCGGATCGAGGCCGATGCGCGGTGCGTACTCGCGCAGGAGGCGTGCTCCGACGCTGTGAAACGTGCCGGACCAGCTGAGCGTCGCGACGTTGGTCGTGCATTTCGCCTCGCGCAGGACACGGGCAACCCGATGCTGCATCTCGACGGCGGCGCGGCGCGAGAACGTCAGGAGAAGAATGCGTTCGGGGTGAGCTCCGGTCACCACCAGGTGCGCAATGCGATGGGCAAGCGTGTTGGTTTTGCCCGTCCCTGCTCCCGCTACGATCAGAAGCGCCGGCGAGGGCTCGTCCGCACGTGCATTGGCGTGCGTGGCAGCCCGGTGCTGCTGGGCGTTCAGAGCTGCGAGATGGCGCGTTTGCTGGGTGACGGGGTCGCAAGCGAGCGTTTCGTGAGGCACGCCCCATTAGACCTCAATCGAACGATCGTTCGCAAGCCCTACGCTCAGGTCCCCGCACACCACGTGACCCCTTCGGCCACCCAGCCTCTCGATTGCATCTCGCGCTTGCCCGCCTCGGTGGTGACATAGCGGTGGTTCGGGTCCCCCTGCGGCCGGAAGTAGCGATACACCGCTTGCGTTCCGACGGGGCAGGTGCCATTGGCATCGGGCAGCGCTGCGAAGAATGTGTACCCCTCGAACATCCACACCGGGTACTTCTTCGGCACGCTGGCGCACTCCGCAGGTATCGCGGTGTAGAAGTGCGAGTTGGGACCTCTCGGCTTGCCCGTGACGGGGTCGATCGTCGGATCGCCATAGAAACGGCACATCGGCTGCATGTTGGGATACGCGAGCTTCCACACCGGGAACCTCACGCCCGTGGCTCGCCACTGTCCGTCGAAGCCGCCGTTGGCGAGCGTGGCTTGCTCGGCAACATCCGCAGTCATGAAATAGTGGTCGAGCGCAGGGTGGTAATACTCGAGCGCCACGGCATCCGCGGCGACCGTGGCAGGTGCTGCGGCGCAAGTGTTCTGCACCACGCGGAACCCGGCCGACGACCATGTACCTGCCGTGCAAGCGAAGACCTCCTGCTCCTGAATCTGCCCCACCATGCCGGCAGAGCAGGCCGAAACACGTGAAGATGCGCTCGGTTGCGGCCCGCACGACGCCGCGACTTGCGTAGCGCCTGGAGCGCTCGCGGGAGGACCATACAACGCCTGGCAACCGGCGATGTCATCGTCCGCGAGCGTGGTTGCGTACGAGTACGCGGCAGAAACAGGTGGCCCCGCCATCACGGACTGGGCCACCTCTGAATGATCCAGCCCGATGGCATGGCCAAGCTCGTGCAGGATCATCGGATAGGTGGCCACCGCCGTGCCGTTCGCACTGGCGTTGAGCTGAACGTCGGCCTCGGTCATCGTTCCTGCGCGCATGTACCAACTCGTGTTGCCGGCGTTGCTCATCGTCGGGAGCCATCCGATGATGCTCGCGCCGTCCTGCACGGTCGCCTGTTGAGGTGTCGTTCCGAGGTAGCTGAACTGGACGCCGCATCGTGAAGACCATACATTCATCGCTTGCTGGATCAACGTGACCGCGGATGTTCCGCTCGCCCAGGCAGGCTCGCCCGCCGGTGCGTAGTACCAGCTCATCGTGTTGCCTGACCAATGCAGACCCGGGGCCAGCGAGCGATACTTGTGGTTGACGTCCTCCGCCGCGCGGGCGTGTCCTGCGACGACCAGCAATACCGCATACAGCATCGCGGCGCATACGTGGTGCCACGTTGTAGGACATGCAACGGCAGTTTCGCCGCTACGTTCCCGCGAGTACCCGCCTGGTGCGAGCCGGACACGTGGAACAGGGGTGTTCCGCTGCACTGACATTGCTGCCTCCTCGCATGCTTACCCACGTGGAGAAGGCGCAAGCGATATGCCATCGCTCCGGGCGCGATTGAAAGGCTCGGCAGCTCGCGATAGGCATTATTTCCGCACGCAACGGGCAATGATTTCCCATCTCGGCACGCGGGCGCAGAGAGGGGGTGATGAGCTACTTACAAGCGTGGGGAACAGGAGGTTCGGACTCTGGCTGTATGGTTTGTGAGAGTGCTTTGAAGTGAATTGTCGGAGTTGTCCGACACCGCGCGCGAGCAGTCCCACATCGCGGTAGGCGAGTCGTTTGCCGTGTCGGCGTGACTCAGGCGCCGAGCAGCGACTCAACCTCCAGTGTCGTGCGCACCCGTGACATGCGCGGAAAGACACGCCTCATGAGCTGCTCGTGATTGTCCGTCTCAGGCGACGTGCATGCGTCACTCACGATCACGATGCTGTAATCCATGTCGCGCGCGGCGAACGCTGTGCTGGCGATGCCCACGTCGGTCGATCCGCCCGCAAGCACGATGGTGCGGACACCGCGCGCGCGCAGTGCGAGATCAAGATACGTCTGGTAGAACGCACTCCAGCGATACTTGGGCACGATGTAGTCGCTGGCGCGCGGTGCAAGCTCGTCGATGACCTCGGCTTGCGACGTGCTCGCATGCACTGCAGGGACGAAGCGTCGAGCCTCCGAGTCCCCGAGAGGACGCAGCCGATTGTCCGTGTCACGCAATGTGACGCCGCTTGTCGCATTGTCGGGGCGATGCGCACCGTTCGTGTAGGCGATCATCATGTCGACGCTTCGCGCGAGCGTCATCAAGCGCACGGCGTTCGCAACCACCGGCGCATAACGCGTTTCTGTCGCGGGATCGCCGGTGCGAATGTGCCCCTTCAGAAAGTCGAACAGCACCAACGCTGTCGAGCCAGCGTGCAATCGAGATACGGGCGACATGCCGATCCTTGGAATTCGGAGGGACGGCGATTCAAGCACCCGGCTCGAGAGGGTGTCAATGGCTCTTTCTTTCCCACGGCGAAGGGCGTTGACGGAAGGCCGCGTGAACCGGTACCACGGCCCACATGCGCGTGTCGCATAGAATCTGCATCATCAAGGTGGCGAGCAGGCAATGCGGAACCCTCGACCTCGCGACGCTGCCTCACAATCCAGGAGCCCCATTGGCCTACATCATGAAGCGTTTCCTGCTGGCGCCGCGCGTTCGGCTTCTCATTGGCGCGATGCTGTGCGCGCTCCTCACCTGCGCGTCCGAGGCGCAGCCGGTCGACGTTGCAACTCTCGCGTCATTGCAGGGGCCTTCGCGCGAACAACGTCTTGCCGACGGCGCAAAACGTGAAGGCGAAGTGAATGTCTACACGTCGCTCGTCGTCGACGACGTGCAGAGCCTCGCCGCAGCGTTCGAGAAGAAATACGGGGTGAAGGTGAAGTTCTGGCGCGCGAGCTCTGAAAAGGTCGTTCAGCGCGTGGTCGTCGAGACCCGAGCCAACCGTTTCGATTTCGACGTCGTCGAAACGAATGGACCGGAGCTCGAAGCGCTCTATCGCGAAAAGCTTCTGGCTCCCGCGTCCTCCCCGTCCGATGCGAGCCTCATGCCCGCGGCGATCCGTCCTCACCGCGCCTGGGTCGGTACGCGGCTCAACATGTTCGTGCACGCGTACAACACCAATCTCGTGCGCAAGGATGAGCTGCCCAAAACTTATGCAGACCTCCTGAATCCGCGCTGGAAAGGAAAGCTCGGCATCGAGGCGGAAGACATCGACTGGTTCGGCGCCATCGTCAAGGAGCTTGGCGAAGACAAGGGACTCAAGCTCTTCAGGGATATTTCGGCGGCCAATGGATTCTCCGTGCGCAAGGGCCACACACTGCTCGCAGGTCTCGTTGCAAGCGGTGAAGTGCCCTTTGCCTTGACGGTGTACAACCACAACGCCGAGCGCCTGAAGCAGAAGGGAGCACCGATCGACTGGTACGCCATCGCGCCGGCCCTCGTGCGCTCGAATGGAATGGGTCTGTCGAAAAAACCCGCTCATCCCCATGCTGCCGTGCTGTTCTACGATTTCCTGCTGTCGGAGCAGGGTCAGCGCATTCTCGAGAAGGCCAATTACATTCCGACCAACCTGAAGCTCGACAATCCGGCGCAGAAGCTCCCGCTCAAGTTCATCGATCCCGCGATCGTGCTCGACGAATCCGCCAAGTGGGAGAAGCTCTGGGACGAGATCATCGCGAAGAAGTCGAGATGAACGGTACTTCCGTCCAGAGCCTGCACGCGGCTCGCGCATGACTCTTCATCGTATTATCTGACCTCTTTTCATGAGCCCACCTTCCGCGCAACACACCGTTCCGCTGCACGCCCTTGCACCGGGCGTACCGGGCGCCCTGCCCGACTTCGATTTTCCGGCGCCGCGGCATCCGGGGTACCTGCGTCAGGAGCGCACGGATGACGTCGAAGCGCTGATGCCACTTGCGCGCGCCCACTTGCAGCGCCGATACGGGCGCTCGGCACTGGGCGATATTCGCGAGAATGATCATCTCCTGATCGTGACGTTTCCGCATCAGAGCGATGTCGTCTTCGAGGCGTTGAAGCGTGCGATGCTGGAGCGGGGAGTCGAGCGAGTCGATCGCATCAACACGGTCGATCTGGGCGTCGAGGCGGTCGAATACAGCGCGGCCGATGGCTGGCGCGAAATCACCGATCGACTTCCGCCCATGATCGAAAGTGGAGTCGAGTTCAACGTGGCATCGGCTGCGTTGAAGCGATTTCTCGACGATCGCCCGGGTTACACCGGGGTTTATGCCGGCGAAGCGGGACGCTCACACTGGCGCCGCGCGGCGGGCAAAAAGATCCGTAACAACTGGGTCTACGGCACGTACGAGGATTTCATCTCTCGTGCCAACGGCTGGCCCGACGAAATATGGCGCCTGGTCGACTGGAAGCTCGTCAATGCGTTTCGTCGTGCGGCCGCAGTGCGCATCACGAGCCCCGAAGGCACGGACATCGGATGGAAGGTGACGCCCGACCAGGCGGAGTTGTGGCCGAAGGGTGCGTACATCTCGGGCCACATCCTCGGCTCGACCATACAGGGCATCCGCTTCGGGCACCCGGTCGAGACTTTTCTCGAGCAGGCGAAGGTGCTGATGCCCACGCTGAACGGCGTCATCGGTGGCACGAGCAATCACACGGGTTACTACCCGCATATCCAGGTGCACGTCGAGCGCGGCATGATCACGCGCATCGACGGTGGCGGCAAGTACGGCGAGCTCTGGCGCGACGTGGTGGAGCGCTACAAGGATGTGCAATACCCGGGGTTCCCGTATCCCGGATGGGCCTACTTCAACGATGCGTCCATCGGCACCAACGCCAAGAGCTATCGGCAGATCGAGACGTTGTGGAAGTACAACGACTCATGGACCAACCTGCCGGAGCGCGCGCAGGCGGGGGTGATCCACTTCGGTTTCGGCGCCGAGCACTGGGACCAGACATTCCTTTCCTACTGCAAGCAGAACAAGCTTCCGACCATGCACTTCCCGCACGTGCACAACGTATTCGCAACCTACGAGATCGAGGATCGCGAAACGGGTGAATGGATCAAGCTCATCGACAAGGGACGGCTCACGATGCTGGACGATCCCGAAGTGGTGCGGCTCGCCCACATGCTCGGAGGCTCGCAGCATCTCGAATACGACTGGATCCCGGCGTTGCCCGGGATCAACTATCCCGGCGACTACTGGCGCGATTACGCGCACGATCCCGTGAGCTGGATCAGACGCGAGCAGGAGGGTGAGTTCGCGCCCGTCCCGCGATGAGCGAGGCGGACGTGCAATCCGCTTCCGGCACGGAGATTTCGTCTGCATCGCCGAGCGAGCAATATCGCGTCACCGCCGAGCCCTTCTATCTTCCTGTGGGCGACGAGATCGCGCTGTTCGAAGCGGCGTGGCGCGAGCGTATGCCGGTGCTGCTCAAGGGACCCACGGGTTGCGGCAAGACCCGCTTCGTCGAGCACATGTCCTGGCGTCTTGCGCAGCACGAAGGCGCGCCGGCGGCGGGGATGCCGCTCGTAACGATCAGCTGCCATGAGGACCTGACCGCAACCGACCTCGTGGGACGGTATCTCCTGTCAGCGACGGGCACGCATTGGCTCGACGGCCCGCTCACGCGTGCGGTGAAGGGCGGCGGCATCTGTTACCTGGACGAGGTGGTCGAAGCGCGCAAGGACACGATCGTCGTGATCCATTCGCTCACCGATCATCGGCGTCTCCTGCCGATCGAGAAAAAGGGCGAGCTCGTCCGCGCGCATCCTGATTTCATGCTGGTCGTCTCGTACAACCCGGGCTATCAATCCACGATCAAGGACCTGAAGCACAGCACGCGGCAACGCTTCGTTTCGATCGAGTTCGATTACCCCGCGCAGGCGCTCGAGCAACGCATCATCGAGCGCGAAGGCAAGGTCGCCGGTGATGTTGCAGCATCGCTCGCGCTGATCGGCATGCAGATCCGGCATCTGGATCAGCAGAATCTGCTCGAGGGTCCGAGCACACGCCTGCTGATCTACGCCGGCCGCATGATCGCGCAGGGCATCGCGCCACGACGTGCCTGCGATGTCGCGATCGTGCAGGCGATGACGGACGATCCGCTGCTGGCAAAGGGCGTGCGACAGGTGGTCGAAGCGGTATTCGCGTGAGAGGTTACGTCACCCCGGGTACGCGCGAAGCACTGCGCAAGCTCGGTGAGGGCGAGCGCAGCGACGACGATCATCGTCATCCAGGACAGTCGCTCGAAGGTGCGGCGCCGGTTCTGGGGCTCTACTATCGCGCCCTCGCCGGTCGCAATGCGGCCATCCTTGCGCACGCCAGCAAGGACGACCCGCAGCAATATCCGGACACGCATACGACGATCCGGCTGCCGGATCGGATCTCACGTTTTCCCGGCACTGCCGCCAACTTCGCGTGGTACAAGGTCGCGCTCACGCATCGGGCGGCGCATTACGAGGGCGGCACGTTTGCCTTCGACTTTGCTCGCGACGCACTTCATTTTGCGCGCCTGCGCCCTCCTCTCGCGCAACTGCAACGTCAGGAGCACGAGTCGGATCTGGAGATGTTCTTCCGCCTCTTCGCTCAGCGCGAGCTCGCAGTCGAGCTCTTCACGCATTGCGAGGATCTGCGCCTCGACGAATGGTCGAAGCGGCGCTATCCGGGTCTTGCACGTGCATATACGCGGGTTCAGCAGGCGGCGCTCGCGGATCGACCGCCAATCGCGTCGTTGCAACCGCGCGACGCGCTTGCCGAATGGCTGATGCGGCTCACGCTCGGCGCGACCGTGGCGCCGCCGTTGCCTGCGTTGCTGCACGAGCCGGCGCGGCAACTGCGCGACGTGCTCGACCCATTGCCCCGGCCCGATGCGACCGTCGAGGACAGTGCGGAAGCAGCGCTTCGTGCCTACTGCCTGGTCGTACGATTGCCCAACCTCGAGGCCGACTACGGCGCTGCAACCGAGGTGAATCTCGTGCGGGCCGCTCGGCCATTCGAGTGGCCGGTGTCGTGGCCTGAGCCGGAGCGCACGCATCTCGAAGGCGACGAGGTCCTGCGCACCACGATCGCGCTCGTCGGCTATCGCGACCGCCTCGGCTCCCGTTACACGATCTATCGCGGCGCCGGTCCGCTCGACCAGCAGTCCATCTACCGCTTCACCGACGCCTCGCGCACCGCGAATGCAAAGCCCGTCGCCTCGACCGATGACGACGGCTCCGAGCGGCCGCCGCCGCCTCCGGAACCGATGGAGCACGATCATCACGATCACTTCGGCGAGGATCCCGAGCACCACCAGCCCGGTGAGCTGCACAGTCACGAAGTGTCCTCGTACGTGTATCCCGAATGGGACTGGGTCAAGGGTTCGTATCGGCGCAACTGGTGCCTGCTTCGCGAGACGCGCATCGACCCTGGTACCTCCGCGCGGTATTTCGAAGAGACCTTGCAGGGGTACGCGACGCTCGTGCCGGAGATCCGACGCGAAATCGAGCGCCTGACGCGTGAGGGCTTGCGCAAGGTGCACCGTGTGCCGCACGGCGACGAGCTCGATCTCGATGCCGCGATCGAAGCGCTCGTCGATCAGCGTGCCGGACTATCGCCTTCCGATCAGGTTTATGTGGCGAGGCAGAAGCTGGCGCGTGACGTGACCGCGGCGTTCCTGATCGACGTGAGCTCATCCACCGCCGAGCAGGTCGAGATGACGCCGGGCGCGTCCGGATCGGTGATTGCCGAGAGGTCGCGCAAGCTTCACGGACGCAACTACCGCACGATCCTCGATCTGGAGAAGGAAACGGTGGCGCTGCTCATGAGCGCACTCGAGCGGGTCGGCGACAGCTATGGCATCTATTGCTTTTCCGGGACCGGCCGCGAGGACGTTCGTTTCATGGTGCTGAAGGACATGGACGAGCGGCTGTCGGATCGCGTGGCGGCGCGTTTGGAAAACGTGAAGCCGATGCACACGACGCGCATGGCACCTGCGATCCGCCACGCCACCCGCAAGCTACGCTCGCACGAAGCGCGGACGCGATTGCTCGTGCTGATCTCCGATGGCCGTCCCTTCGATGTCGACTACGGCCAGGAATACGGCGACGGCGCCGAGCTCGATTATGCCATCCGGGATACCCGCGAGGCGCTGGACGAAGCGCGGCAGATCGGCATCGTGCCGTTTGTGCTCACCGTGGATCCGCAAGGCAACGATTACCTGCGCACGATGTGCGACGGACTGGGCTACGAGGTGCTCGAGCACATCGATCAGCTGCCGTCGCGACTGCTTACGCTCTATCGCGTGCTGACGGGCGGGTAACCAGGTTCTTACGGGCTGGGGTTGCGGGCGTTCAGCGTTGCGTGCGCCAGGGAATCAGCACGTGCTCGATCTCGTTCAGGATGAGCGTGAAGAGGAACCCGAGCAGGGCGATCGTCAGGAGACCGACGTACATCGTCTCCACGGAAAGCACCTCCCATGCATTCCAGATCATGTAGCCGAGCCCGCTCTTAGCGCCGATCATTTCGGCGATGGCGATCAGGATGAGACCCATGCCGACACCGAGCTTGATGCCGCTCATGACGAGGGGCAGCGCTCCCGGAAAGGCGATGGTGCGAAACACCTGCCACCGCCCTGCTCCGAAGTTGTGGCCCACGTCGAGATACACCTTGTTGATCTCGCGCACGCCTGCCACGGCGTTGATCAGCACCGGATAGAAAACGCCGATCGCAACCATCACGATCTTCGACGCTTCGCCCAGGCCGAAGATCAGCAGGATGAGCGGCATGATCGCGCTTTTGGGTACGGGATAAGTTGCCGACACGAGCGGGTCGACGATGGCGCGCAAGGGTCGGTAAAGGCCCATGGCTATGCCCAGCATCAGCGCCGGAATGCCGCCCAGCATGGTGCCCCAGAAGAGGCGCTGGAGGCTCGCCCACGTGTTGCTCCACAGCGAACCATTCTTCACCAGCGTCACGAGCGTGTCGAAGATCTGCGACGGCGCGGGAAAGAACCGTGCATCGAGAATGCCCACGCGCGTAGCGATCTCCCAGAGCAGGAGCAGCGCCGCCGGCGAGATGACGCTGATCACGCGATCGCGGTTGCTCGCGCTCATGCCGCGTGAGAGCCGCGCGCTTCGCACCTCGTTGTGCGTGGCATCGAGCCCGGTCTCCGGCGCCTGCACGGCGACGTCATGCGCGACTTCCCTGGCATCGCCCGCCGACGCCGCAGTCGCGGCCTCGAGATCCGCATGTCGAATCGTGCTCATGACTTGACGCCTCCTTCATCGAGCGCGCGTGCACGCTGCACCTCTTCGCGCAGCTCGCCCCAGATCGCGAACACGAGCTCGCCGTACTCGGGCTTGGCGCGCAGCTCGAGAACGTGCCGCGGCCGCGCGAAGGGCACGTCCACGATGCGCTTGGCGCGGCCGGGGTGCGCCGTCATGATCATGATGCGATCGCCGAGCGTCGCCGCCTCGTCGACGCTGTGCGTGATGAAGAGGACGGTCTTGCGTGTCTCTTCCCAAATGCGCAGGAGCTCCTCCTGCAGCATCACCTTGTTCTGCTCGTCGAGCGCAGAAAACGGCTCATCCATGAGCAGGATGTCCGGATCGTTGGCAAATGCTCGTGCGATCGACACGCGCTGGCGCATGCCGCCCGAGAGCTGGTGGGGATAGGCTCCGGAAAAGCGCGTCATGCCGATGCGTGACAGGTAGTGTCCCACCACCTCGTCGATCTCCGCCTTCGGGCGCTTGCGCATCGTGAGGCCATAGGCAGCGTTCTCCCACACCGTCATCCAGGGAAAGAGCGAGTCACCCTGGAACACCATCGAGTTGCCTGGCTGACCGGCTGCCGGCTCGGTGATCTCGACCGTGCCCGTCGACGGAGACTCGAGCTTGGCCAGGATGCGCAGCAACGTCGTTTTGCCGCACCCGCTCGGTCCCACGATCGTGAAGAAGCAGCCGCTCGGGATGTCGAGCGAAACCTTGTCGAGTGCGATCACCGGCCCTGCGCGCGTCTCGAAGCTTTTCGAGAGATCGCGAATGCGGATCTTGGTCGCCGTGGTCGCGGCGGCCGAATCGATGCTGGCGAGGGTGGCCATGTCGCTTACTTGCGCGGAGTCTTCGGTCGATACGGACCGAGCTCTTTCACGGCGGCATCGGCGAACGAGTGATCGAGCGCCTGCTCCACGGTCACGTTACCTTTGACATCGCCCTGCTCCTTGAAAAAGGCGAGATCGTTCCTGAGGCTCGCTTCGTGCACGCGCCCGTCGGGATTGCATCCTTGCGCATGGATGTCGCGAAAGATGCCGCCGTCCTTGATCTCGGTGGACTCGGTGAGGATCCTGATGACCTCGTCGGCGCCGGGCCCTGCGATCTTTCCTCCGGCCAGCGCATCGTTGTAGTCGCGCACGCCGCGCAGGTACGCTTTCATGAAGCGTTTGGCCGCGTCGGGATTCTTCTTGATGAACTCGTCGGAGTAGAGCACCACCGCGAGCTGATGGTTGGGATAGATCTCGTCGTCACCCATGATGCGCACTGCGGCGCCGGTCCGCAGCGCCCGCGTTGCCGACGGCTCCGTGGTCATCGCCGCATCGACCGCCTTGTTCTGCAGCGCGACCACATGCTGCGGAAACCCGAGGAATACGCGCTCGACGTCGCTGTACTTGAGCCCCGCCTTCTTCAGTGCCTCGTTGAGTGTCGAAGTCGATGCGCTCCCCGGTGCGCTGCCGGCGATCTTCATGCCTTTCAAATCCTTGAGCGTCTTGAAACGCCCGCTGTCGACGAGGTCCTTGCGCACGAGGAGTGGCTGAAAGCCGTACCCTGGTGGTGTGGAGCCCTTGTCGGCCACGATCTTGATGTTGATGCCGCGAGCAACGGCGTTGTACAGCCCCGCCGACGGCGATCCACCTCCCACGTCGAGCTGCCCCGCACCGAGCGGCGCGATCATCTTGGCGGCGGAATCGAAGGGCGTGAAGGCCACTGCCAGCCCTTCCTCCCTGAAGTAGCCTTTCTTGTCGGCGATGAAGAACCCGACATCGCTGCTTGTCTGGGCGAGACCCACCCGAACCGAAATGGGCTCTGCTGCGTGCAGCGAAGACGCAAGCGACACGAGCGCGACGCATGCAGCGACGATGGCGAGCGGGTTGCAACGGGCCTTGATGCTGAACATGTGTCTCCTCCGAAAGCAGTGCGCGGTGACCGCGTCACTGAAAGCATCGCGAAACTGTCGCCCGCAAAGCCATGGCCTCGGCACGCTCCGCTGTTATCGTTGCACGCAACTCTTCACTTGCCCGTCTTGCGCTTGTACGGCCCGAGATCCTTCAGTGCGGCGTCGACGAAGCTCGAGTCGAGCGCCTGCTCCATGGTGACGTTACCCTGGATCAATCCCTCCTGCTTGAAAAACTCGAGATCGTTCCTGAGACTCGGAATGTGCACGTGACCATCGGGATTGCAGCCTTGCGGCGTGATGGCACGGTACAGCGCAGCGTCCTTGATCGGCGTGTATTCCGTCAGTGCGGCAATCACCTCGTCCGCATTCGGGCCGGCCAGGTGGCCGCCTGAGAGCGCATCATTGTAATCGCGGACGGCGCGGAGGTACGCGCGCATGAAGCGCCGCCCCGCATCCGGCTGCTCCTTGATGAAGTTGCCACCGTACAGGATGACGGCGAGCTGATGGTTGGGGTAGATCTCGTCGTCGCCCATGACCCTGACGGCGGCGCCGCTCTGCACAGCCTTGGTCGCTGAGGGCTCGGTGGTCATCGCGGCATCGACCGCCTTGTTCTGCAGCGCGACGACATGCTGCGGGAAACCGAGGAACACGCGTTCCACATCCGAATACTTGAGGCCGGCTTTTTTCAACGCCTCGTTGAGCGTCGACGTCGACGCGCTGCCGGGCGCGCTGCCCGCGATCTTCATGCCCTTGAGATCCTTGAGCGACTTGAAGCGGCCGCTGTCGACCAGGTCCTTGCGCACGAGCAGCGGCTGGAAGCCATAGCCCGGTGGCGTCGACCCCTTGTCCGCGACGATCTTGATCGGAATGCCCCGGGCCACCGCGTTGTAGAAGCCGGCGGCCGCGGATCCCGCACCGACGTCGAGCTGCCCTGCGCCCAGCGGGGCGACCATGCGCGCACCGGAATCGAAAGGGATGAAAGTGACGTTGAGATTCTCGGCCTTGAAGTAGCCCTTCTTTTCGGCGAGATAGAGACCCACGTCGCTGCTGGCCTGGGCGATGCCCACACGGATGGTG
>JALYXY010000088.1 GCA_030946875.1 Pseudomonadota bacterium
CGGGCATTGCGTCAGCGCAGCGCCTCCATTTCAGCCGCGTTCAGTGCCGGCGCGATTGCGCGACGGGTCCTTTCTCAGCGTTTTCGTTCCTTGTGCGACAAGCCGCGGGCGTGGCTTGGTGGCAACGCCATACAGCACCACGTCGGCGTACTCGCGGGCGATATCGCGCGCCCGCTGCGGCCCATTTGGACGGTACCAGCGTGCGAGCCAGTACACGGACGCGAGCACCGCGCGCACCACCGAGTTGGGTCGGTCGGTGCTGAAAACGCCTGCGTTCACGCCGTCGCGAATGATCCCCTTGATCGTATTCTCGTAGTTCACGCGCCATTCGACGGCCTCGTCGCGCAGCTTTCGGTCCGTCAGGTTCGAGAAGCGTGTGAGCAGCACCTGAAACCACGTGGGGTGCTGCTCGAAAAAATCGGCCTGCGCCTCGAGAAAGGCGGTGAGGCGAGCTTCGGGGGTGCTGATCCCGGCGAGCGCGCCGTCGATGAAGGCGTTGAGGTCCCGGACCGTCGTGACGACGATGGTCCCGAGGATTTCTTCCTTGCGCGAAAAGTAGTGATAAAGCGTCGCCTTGGAGAGGCCGACCGCATCCGCGATGTCGGTGAGCGACACGGCGTCGAAGCCGTGCTCCGCAAAAAGGCCCGCGGCAACGTCCAGGATCTCCTCCTTGCGAGGCGTGCGGTGCCTGGTCACGCGCGCACGGGCCTTTGCCACGACGCGTGCGGCCATCAGTGGTCTGCCAGGCCGGACAGCGCGCTCATTGCGGCACGTGCTAGACCGCCGGCTTGCCGGCGTGCGCAGACGCGGCGGCTGCACTGCCCTTGACCAGCCGCAGGGGCGTATACACCAGCACGACGTCGCCGCGCTGATTGACCACCTCGTTGCGCGTGCGCAGCAGCCCCCGATTGCCGCTCGACGCCGGGCGACTCTCGATGACCTCGCATCGCACATGGATCGTGTCGCCAACCACAGTCGGTGCGCGCACGTCGAGCTCGGCGTTGAGAAACGCGAGTCCCGTGAACTGCATGCTCGGCGTCAGCAGGCCCTCCGCAAACGCGTACACGAGCGCGCCCGGAACGATGCGGCCATGCAATGCGCGCCCGGCGGTGTCGTGCGTATTGACGAAGACTTCTTCGGTGAACCAGATGAGATTGATGAAGGTGACGAGGTCGGTCTCGGTGATCGTGCGACCCATCGTACGAAACCGGAAGCCGGGCTGCAGCTGATCATAGAAGTAGCCGTGTCCGATCAGCACGCCGTGCTCACCGCCGGGGGACGTCTGCGCACTCGAGCCTTCACTCGCTGCCATCAGCGTCCCTTCCAGACAGGGGTGCGTTTTTCGGCAAAGGCGCGCGGCCCTTCACGGGCATCTTCGCTCGCGTAGATGTCTGCGTGCAAAGCCTTCGATGCGGCGAGCCCCTGCTCGGCGCCGAGCGCAGCCGCAAGCCGCAGGCCCTGCTTGCCTGCGCGGACGGACAGGGGGGCGTTGCGCCCGATAGCACGCGCCAGGGAGAGCGCGCGCTCCTGCACGGCGGCAGCAGTGGGCTCGACGTAATTCACGAACCCGACCTCACGCAACCTTTCCACCGGCAGCATTTCGGCGGTCAGCACCATCTCGAGCAGCAACGCCTCGGGCAGCATCCACAGCATCGGAACTGCCCATGGCGTGCCGCGGCCGACGCGCGCCTCGGTGATGCCGGCGCGCGTGCCGGCAAGGCCGACCCGCAAGTCGGCGTTCATGGCGAGGACCATCCCGGCGGCGACGAAATGGCCGTTCAACGCGGCAATCACCGGCTTCGCGACGGCGCGCATGCGTTCATGGAACGGATCGCGCAGCAGTTCGAGGACGTCGATGCCACGCTCCGCCTGGATGGCCGTCGTCTCTGCCAGGTCCATGCCTGCGCAAAAGACCCCGCAGTCGGAGGCGGTGATGATGGCGACCTTGATCGCCGGGTCATGGTCGATAGTCTCGCACAACGCGTGCAGCCGCTCAGCCATGGCGATGGAGATGGCGTTGCGCCGCTGCGGTCGATTGAGCGTGATCGTGGCAATGCCATCCGACACGTCGAACAGCACCTCGTCCATGGCTTGTCCGGTCGCAGTCACGTGACGAGTGGCAGACGCAGGATGGCGTTGCCGAGCGCCTTGGCGGTCTGGTCGTAACGCAGCGTGCGCGTCGCGCCGCCGCCGAGTCCATGCACCAGCAGCACAAGACAGCCATCGATGTTCGGCATCGGATAAACCTCGATCGGCCCCTTCACCCAGGCACCGAACAGGCGGCCAATGCTGGTCGGCGTGAGCGCCGCCATCATCGATGCGTAATCCTCCGGTCGCTTCGCGAGCACACCGATCGACACGTTGTCGCCCTTGTCCCCGGAGCGCACGTAAGCGATATCCGCGAGGCTGCCGCTCATGTCTTTTCTCCTTGCGCGGCTGCGTGCATCAGGCAGTCACCATCTCGATGACGGGCGGGACCAGTTCGCGCGGCACGTAGGTGGGCCATAGCGAAACGACCGGTCGCGACTTGATCGGAACGCCGAACGAGGTGCCACCCGGCCCCATGATCCACAGTTGCGAGCACGCCCGCCGTACCTTCTCTGCTTCGTCGCGGGTGCGGGTGTGTACCGCGACGCGCAGCCCGACCTCATTGAGATTGTCGACGTTGCCGAGCGGTGCGGCCGGCCCGTGCAGTGAATTGACGCCGACATACGAGAACTCGATCTCGTCCGATACGAGCCCGAGCCGCTCGAAGCGTTCGAGCAGGGTCGCCTTGGCCTTCTCCGCGCGAGCGAACGCCCGGGGCCACGGGAACATGAGCATGCCTTCGCCAATCCAGCCGTCGCTGTACCCGATCAGGACCTTGAGCTGATCGGGTTGCGCCCGACCTCGCACGTCGCTGACACGCACCCGGTCGTTGCCCAGATCGTGAAGGCGCAGCGACGTGAAGTCGACCACGCCGTCAGGAACGACATACGCACGTGGGTCGCCGATCTCGTAGACGATGTGCTCCTTCACGGTGAAGGGATCCACCCGTCCGCCGGTGCCCGGCAGCTTGGTGACAACGCATGTGCCGTCACGCTCGAACTCCAGCACCGGAAACCCTGCATGACCCATCGACGGCATCGTGTCGAACCGCGAGGACATGCCGCCCGTGCAACCAGCTGCGCATTCGGCGATATGGGCGACCGCGATGGCCGACGCAACGATGTCGATGTCAGCGAAGCTCAGGCCGAGGGCATGCATGATCGGGCCGACGAATACGGCACTGTCGGCGACGCGTCCGGTGAGCACGATGTCAGCGCCGCGACACAGCGTTTCGATGATGCCTTCGCTGCCGAGATAGGCGTTGGCGCAGACGATGCGCTCACGGATGCGCGCGAGATCGGTATCGCCGGTCGCCGAGTTCTCGAGCGGTATGCCGAACCCGATGAGCTCGTCCAGACGCGGCAGCAGATCGTCGCCCGCAACGACCCCCATGGTGGTGCCCGCGAGACCACTTCCGCGAAGCCTCTCCGCGATGATCCGTGCGCCTGCGAGCGGATTGACGCCGCCACCATTCGACACGAGCTTCGTCCCGTGCTCGCGCGCCGTTCCGGCCATCGCAGCCATGAAGTTCACGGCGTCCTCGACGTAGCCCGTCGCCGGATCGCGCGCGCGCTGGCGCTGCAGGAGCGCCATGGTGAGCTCGGCCAGGAAATCGAAGGCAAGGTAATCGAGCTCGCCGCGGCGCAGCAGCTCCTCAGCCGGATCGAAGGCGTCGCCCCAGAAGCCGCTTCCGCAGCCCACACGCACACTGTTGCGATCGCACGCGCTCACGTGGTCACTCATCGTGATGCGCTGCGACTTCGGCGCGGTCGCCCTCGGCACGCGGGCCTTCGTGCGTCCTGTAGAGGAAGCTGCCCTCGCCAAGCGCAAGCAGATCTCCGCTGTCGCTCGTGATCTCGATGCTTGAAAAATAGACGCGGCCGCCGCGCCGGCGCAGCGTGCCGCGCGCGGTGATATGACCCTCTGCGGCGGCGCTGAGAAAATTCGTGGTGAGCGATACCGTGTACGCCTTGCGCGGATGCGCGGGATCATCGCTGTGACAGCCGGCAAGTCCCCCCGCTGCGTCGGCGAGGACGGCGTAGATGCCGCCATGCACGACACCGGAGCGATTGAGGTGGCGCGGCTCGACTTCCAGTGACAGGACTGCGACTTCCGGTCCCCATTCGAGCAGGGACGCGCCCATCCAGTGCAGGAACGGAATGTCGTGATCGAGCGGCATGTAGACGGCCAGGCGGGTCAGCGAACGCCGCGGCTCCGTGTGGAAGCCGACCGAGCGGTCGGGTAATGATCGCAGCGTCACGCGTGCGCGTCAACTGCCGGGGCGCCTGCCTGCAATGCGTGTCTATGCGACAGGCGGGGCGGCGTTGGTTACGTTTGATGCGCGTGGATTCGGGGCTTATTGCCTCGTCGGGGCATTTCCGGAGCGGAGACAGCCGCAGCTTAACTGCAGACGCACCGCGATGCGCTGCGGGTAGAACGTTCGACGTTGACAGCAATGCGCGATGGCGTAATATTCTGCCCGACCGACCAGACGGTCGGGAAATCATGTTTGGTCCGCTGCCGGCGGCACATCACCGAGGAGAACCCCATGGGCAGGCACAGGAACGGCAAGCGCGGTTGGTCGCTGTTGGCATGGACGCTCATCACGGCGGTGGTCTCGTCCTCGGCACTCGCCGCACCCAAGGGAACACTCGTGCTCGGGTCGACGAACACGACGTCGAGTCACTACACCGTCGCGGCGGCGATGGTGAAAGCCATCAAGACTGGGATACCCACCGCCAACGTCTCACAGATCGAAACCGGTGCCAGCGTCGACAATGTACGCCGGCTGTCGAAAGGCGAGATCGATCTCGGGCTGATTGCCACCGACACCGCGATCCAGGCTCTCACGGGCACGGGGCCATTCGCGGGCGGCAAGGCTGTCGACGACCTCGTGGCCGTGTATGCCTACGATGTATCGGTGCTCAATGTCGCCGTGAGCCAGGATTCGAAGGTCACTTCGCTCAAGGAACTCGCCGGCAAGAAGTTCAATCCGGGAATTCGCGGCAGCGGCGCCGAGGTGCTGACACGCGAGGTGTTTCGCACGCTCGGTGTGGAGCCTGCGTGGGTTCCCGGTACCGTCAAGGATGCGGCCGAAGGTATCCAGAACCGGCAGATCGTCGGCTATTCCAAGTACGGTCCGGGCAGCGGCGTCGATGCAACCCTTCGCGAGTTGATGGCGACGACACCGATGCGCCTGCTCGGCTTCGACGCCGACCAGCAGGCAAAGGTCATGTCCGCCGTGAAAGGCGTGAGCTTCGCGCAGATCCCGAACGTGATGGCCAGCCAGCCGCAGGTGACCACCCCGGCCGTCTTGATCGTCTACGGCACGCGTCCGTCGCTCATGGATGACGAGACGGCGTTTGCGGTGGCGAAGGCCATCTACGACCAGCGCCAGTTCCTGATCGATGCGTGGCCGCATCTCAAGGATTTCGATTTCAAGGCGCAGGCGTTCGCGGCCGAGAAAGTCGGCATCAAGCTGCACCCCGGTGCGAAAAAGTTCTGGCTCTCACTCAAGTAAGCCGAGCTTCGTTTGAGCGAAGCGCTTCGCACTGACGCTACCTCGGCCACGCTGGGTCGAACCGCGTTCGCCGAGGCGTGCGCCGCGTTTGCGCTCTTTCACCTGTACACGTCTTTCAGGGGGCCGTTCGACCCCCTGATCCAACGTGGAGTCTTCATCGGCGGGGGCGTGTTCCTCGCCTGCTGGCTGCGCTTGCTTGCGGCGCGAACAGCTGGCGCACGTTCAGCCTACATCGCGCTCGCCTTGGCGGGACTTTATGGCGGCGTGCACGTGATCGCGCACAACGCGCGGTTCATGGATGTGATGAACGACATGCTGCCGTTCGACATGTGGGTGGCATTCTTCATGATCCTGGCGCTCCTGGTGGCCACCCAGCGCCTGCTCGGCTGGGCCTTGCCGGTGCTCGCCACGATTGCAATGCTGTATTACGCGTTCGGAAACGGCGCGATGAACGGGCTTTGGCAGCCGCCACGCGCATCGTTCGACACCGTCGTGAGCACGCTTTACGCGACAACGAACGGCATATTCGGCTTCATGGCCGACATAGGCACCAGCGTCATCGCCGTGTATGTGATCTTCGGGTCGCTGTTGATGGCCACCGGTGCAGGCGAAGTGTTCGTGCAGGTCGCGCAGGTGCTGGCGGGGCGCGGCCATGGCGGCCCGGCGAAGGTCGCGGTCGTGACGTCGGCGCTTTTCGGCACCGTATCGGGCTCGGCCGTCGCCAACGTGATGGCGGTGGGCTCGCTCACGATTCCTACCATGCAGCGTGCGGGTTACCCTAAAGCGCTTGCAGCCGGAGTCGAGGCGAGCGCCTCGGCGGGAGGACAGATCATGCCGCCCATCATGGGTGCGGGCGCTTTTCTGATGGCCGAGCTCCTGAACGTACCGTACCTGCAGATCGCGAGGACCGCCGCGCTCCCAGCCGTGCTGTATTTCGCAGTGATCTTCATCAGCGTGGATCTTTACGCGCGTCGGCATCGCCTTGGCAGGGACACGGGCGCCGGGCGCACCCGCATCGAGGCCGACAAGGCGATCCCGCTCGGGTTCGCCGTCGCCACGCTGATCGGGCTCCTGGTCGCCAACTTCACGGCGACCTACGCCGGCGCTGTGGCGTGTGCGGCATTGCTCGTCGCCACGTTGGTCGCACGTCTCGGGCCGCCGGTCGCGCGCGCCCAGTGGTCGCTGCTGCGCTCGCGTGCCACCGAATTCTCGGCGCACGTGGCGCGCGGATTCGCGGACGGTGGCAAGGGGTTGATCATGATCGCGGTGCTGCTCGGCTGTGCGGGTATTCTCGCGGCCGTCCTGAGCGCGTCGGGGCTCGGCTCCAAGGTTTCCGGCGAGCTTATCGCACTGGCCGGTGACAGCCTGCTCATGGCGCTCATCCTATCAGCGGTGCTGTGCATCCTGCTCGGAATGGATGTGCCGACAACGGCCTCATACGTACTGACCGCGTCGGTGGCGGCGCCCGTCCTCTCGAAGCTGGGTGTGCCGCCGCTCACCGCGCATCTCTTCATCTTTTACTTCGCCATCCTGTCGGCGATCACGCCACCGGTGTGTGCCAGCGTCTATGCGGCCGCGGCCATTGCCGGGGAGCGCTTCTGGGCCGTCGCACGCTACGCCATGTTGATGGCCGGTGCGGTGTATGTGATTCCGTTCATGCTGGTGTACCGGCCGGGTCTGCTGCTTGTAGGCAGCCTGCCAACGATCCTCTACGACCTCGCGATCACGCTTCTCGCGATGCTCGTCATGTGCGCCGCGATGATCGGCTATCTCTCGGGCCTGCTGGGTGTGCTCTCGCGGCTCATACTCGTCGCGGCGGGCATTCTCTTCTTCATTCCTGGGTACGTTTACGACGCGAGCGGTGCCGCGTTGCTTGTGCTGGTCCTCGCGCACCAGACGCTGCGCGCACGTCGTCAGCTGGCCGTTGCCGACCCGATCGCAGCCACCGAGGCGAAGCATGGTTGACGCGCCGTACGGCGAGCTCACTGTCGGCGACCAGCGGCGCTCCCGCGGACGCACGATCACGGAAACCGACGTCGTGAACTTCTGCATGCTGACCGGCAACTGGCTCGAGCTCCATTCGAATGTCGAGTACGCCCGGCGCACGCTGTACGGCCAGCGCCTGGTGCAGGGCAGCCTCGTGTTCTCCATCGTCAACGCGCTGCCCGGCTTCAATCCGCAGGTGATCGAGGCGTTCTACGGCGTCGATCGACTTCGCTTCGTGAAGCCCACTTTCATCGGCGACACCTTGCATGCCCGAAGCGAGATCACCGCGCTGCGCGACAAAGGGGCAGCGCACGGTGTGGTGACGCTGCACCTCGAAGGCGTGAACCAGCGCGCCGAGGTGGTGATGTCGTGCGAATTCAGCCTGCTGGTCCGCAAGACGCCGCTCCTTATGGACGAGCCGTCGTGATCAACCAGAGAGCACCATGAACTTCCTGACGCAGGAACAGATGATGTGGAAGGAGCAGGTCGACCGTCTGATGGAGAAGGAGATCGGCCGCGAGTACATCCGCACCTGCGACATGAACCGCGAGTACCCGTACAAGGGCTACGCCGCGATTGCCGAGCAGGACTGGCTCCGGCTGCTGATTCCCGAAGATCATGGCGGCCTGGGCGGCGATATATTCGACTACGCCTTGCTTTGCGAGGGCGTCGCGCGATATGGATTCGATTTCGCCACGGCCTTCATGGTCTCGACGTTCACCGCGATGAATATCGTGAAGTTCGGCACCGACGCCCAGAAGGCGCGATATCTCGAGCCCTTCATGCGTGGCGAGATCCGCTTCTCGATCTCCATCTCGGAGCCGCAGGCGGGGTCCGATGCCGCCAGCACGCGCACTCGGGCGATCGCCTCGGGTGACGACTTCATCCTGCGCGGCCAGAAGCTCTGGTGCAGTGGGGCCGCCGCCGACAATGCCGTCATCGCCATGCTGGTGCGAAGCGACCCCGATGCCAAAAAGCACCTCGGCTTGTCCGTGTTCCTCGTTCCAAACGACACGCCGGGACTCGACATCCGCCGTTTGCCGACCATGGCGCGCCGTGCGACGGGCACCACCGAGATCTTCGTCGATGATGCCCGCGTGGGCCGCGAACAATTGCTCGGAAATCTGGGGCAGGGCTGGAGCATCATCACCGACCATCTCGAGCTCGAGCGCGTCGCTGTCTCGGCGGGCTACGTCGGTAACGCGCAGCAGGCGGTGGATGACGCCCTGCGTTACGCGCACGAACGGATTCAGTTCGACCGGCCCATCTTCGAGTTCCAGGTGATCCGCCATATGCTGGCCGACATGCAGACCAAGGTCGATGCCGCGCGACTGCTCGTCTATCGGGCCGCCGAACTCGCCGCCCGCGGTGTGCCGTGCTCGCGTGAGGTGAGCATGGGCAAGCTGTTCGCAAGCGAAACTTTGCAGGAAGTCACGCGCTGCGGCATGCAGATACTCGGCGGCCACAGCATGCTGCCGGAGTCGGACATGGAGCGTTACTTCCGCGAAGGCATGCAGTCGACGATCGGCGGCGGCACTTCGCAGATTCAGCGCACGATCATCGCCAAGTCGATGCGAGCCGGCTGAAATAGCGCCATGGCAGGCCCACTCACTGGCGTGCGGGTGCTCGATCTCTCCCGGATTCTTGCCGGTCCGTGGGCGAGTCAGATCTTCGCTGACTACGGCGCCGATGTGGTGAAGATCGAGCGGCCCGGGGGTGGCGACGACACACGCAAGTTCGGTCCGCCGTGGATCCATGATCGCGCCACCGGCGAGATCGTCGATGCCGCGTACTACGCCTCGTGCAACCGCGGCAAGCGCTCCGTGACCCTGGATATCGCGACACCCGAAGGCCAGAACGTTGCGCGCGAGCTCGCCAAGCGCTCGGATATCCTGCTCGAGAATTACAAGGTCGGAGCCCTCGCGAAGTACGGTCTCGACTATGCGTCGATTCGGGCGGTGAATCCGCGCATCGTGTACTGCTCGATCACCGGGTTCGGGCAGACGGGCCCGTACCGCCATCGGCCCGGGTACGATTTTCTGATCCAGGGCATGGGCGGGCTCATGAGCGTCACGGGTGAGCGCGACGACCTTCCCGGTGGGGGACCGCAGCGCGCGGGCGTGGCGCTGGCCGATATCCTGTGCGGGATGTATGCGGCCACGGGCGTAATGGCAGCGCTGTACCGGCGCGAGGAGACGGGGGAAGGCGAGTACATCGATCTCGCGTTGCTCGACGTGCAGGTGGCCACACTCGCGAACCAGGGAATGAACTACCTGATCGGAGGCACGGCACCGGTACGCTCCGGCAATGGTCACCCGAACATCGTGCCATACCAGGCATTCGCAACGGCAGACGGTCACATCATTCTTGCGATCGGCAACGACGAGCAGTACGCGCGATTTTGCGCGGTCGTGGGAAGGCAGGAGCTTGCGAGCGACCCCCGATACGCGACGATCGCATCGCGCAACGCGCATCGCGACGAGCTCATTCCACTGCTCGCCGCGATCCTTGGTGAGCGCTCGTCTGCCGACTGGATATCGACCCTCGAAGCGGTGCAGGTGCCGTGCGGGCCGATCAACACCATCGACAAGGTGTTTGCCGATCCGCAGGTACAGGCACGCGAGATGCGCATCGATCTGCCGCATGCGCGCGCTGGCACCTTGCCTTCGATTGCGCACCCGGTCCGTTTCGGAACGGCGCCCATCGAATACACGCACGCGCCGCCCTTGCTCGGCGAGCACACCGACCAAGTCCTCGAGGATCTCCTCGGCCTCGACGGCCATGCGCGCGACGGGCTCCGCGCCCGGGGCGTGATCTGAAACGCGCGCCGGAGATGTCCAGCGAAGTGTCTGCAGAGGGCGCGCTGTTCCCGACGCACTCGAACGCGCCTTTGGACGTGCCTCTCTTCACGCCCTTTCAAACGAGGGGGCTCACGTTGCGCAACCGGGTCGTCGTTTCCCCGATGCAGATGTACTCCGTGCAGGAGGGTGTCGTCGGCGACTGGCATCTCGTGCATCTCGGACGCTTTGCGCTGGGCGGTGCGGGGCTCGTCGTGGTGGAAGCCACCGCCATCTCGCCGGAAGGACGCAGCACCCTGCAGGACAATGGCCTCTGGAATGACGTGCAGGCCGACGCGTTCCGGCGCATCACCGATTTTCTGCGGGCCAACGGCGCGGCTTCGGCCATCCAGTTGCAGCATGCCGGCCGCAAGGCTTCGTCGCAGGCACCCTGGCATGGCTTTGGTCCTTTGAGCGACGCCGATGCGCTGCGCGGTGAGCACCCGTGGCAGCCGTGGGGCCCGACGTCCCATGGCTGGAGTGATCAATACCCGCCTACGCGTCCGATCGGCGAGCCCGAGATGGCTCATCTCATCGATCGATATCGCAACGCGGCGACGCTCGCAGTGCGGGCGGGATTCGACGCGATCGAAATCCATGCGGCACACGGCTATCTCCTGCACTCGTTTCTGTCGCCGCTCGCCAATACACGCGACGACGACTATGGCGGCGATCTCGAGCGACGCATGCGCTTTCCCCTGCGAGTCGTGGCCGCGGTGCGTGAAGCCTGGCCGGACGAGCGTCCGCTTCTCTTCAGGATGTCCGCGGTGGACGGGATCGACGTCGGTTGGACACTCGACGATTCCGTGGAGCTTGCGCGGCGCTTGCGCGGAGCCGGCGTCGATGTGGTCGACTGCTCGTCAGGCGGCATGAAGCTACCTTCAACGAGCAGTCTCGTGCCACGCACCCCAGGCTTCCAGGTGCCCTTCGCGCGCGAGGTGCGACGGCGTGCCGGTGTCGCGACGATGTCCGTGGGATTGATCCGCACGCCTGCGCAGGCCAATGCGATCATCGCCGACGGCGACGCGGATCTCGTGGCGCTCGCGCGCGAGCATCTGTGGAATCCCAACTGGGCTGCGCAAGCCGCTGTGGAGCTCGGGGGCGATGCACAGTGGAAGCTCTGGCCGCGCGCCTTCGGCTGGTGGCTGCGCCGTCGCGAAGGTCGGCACACGGTGCGTGCACCCGCGTCGACCCGCTGACGCGAAACGGATTGCAGCGAGCCCTTGATCAGGCCGAGCGGAATGCCGTCGTCGTCGAGAAATGCAACGTATGCTCGAACGATTCGACGCCCGCCTGTGAGCCGAGCCCGGTGGCGTTGAGCGCAGCGGTCGCCTGCGCGAAGCGCACGGTTTGTTCGATGTCGAACCCTTTCACGAGACCTACGGCGAAGCCCGCGTTGAACGCATCGCCACAGCCGCACGTGCATTTCACCTCCACGTCGAACGCAGGCATGCTGAACGTCACGCCGGATGCGTCGTGGTAGTAGGCTCCGTCACCGCCCAGCGTGAAGACGCAGGCCTTCACTCCAAGATCGATGAAATGTTCCGCGACGTCGCTCATCTGCCACAACCCGGTGAGCGCTCGCGCTTCCTCGATCGAGGGTACGAAGTAATCCGTATGCGGCAAAACACTGGCGACCGCCGGCAGGTCAGCGGGCGAACCCGCGAAGACATCGACCGTGGTGAGCGCGCCTGCGACCTTGGCGGCGCTGATCACCTCGGCCGTTCGACCGCGGTCCATCGCGTCCATGAGTCCAACGCCGCCTACGTGAAAAACTTTCGTACTCGTGATGGCCGGGAGCATTGCATCGGTCACCAAAAAGTTGCCCGTGGCACCCGCCATGTGCAGCGCGGGGCGTGACCCGTCCAGTCGCGTGGTGACGATCGAGGAGGATGTCTTCCAGCCCTTCTCGCATTGCATCGCGGAGACATCGACGCCGAAGTGACGCAGTCGCTGCATGACCCAGTCGCCCATCAGGTCGTTGCCCAGACCGCCAACCGCAAGTGTCTTGAGCCCCATCCTGGACGCGGCAATGGCAGCTGTACCTGCGGCCCCGGAGACGGCCAGCGTGAGCTCGTCGATGGCGTAGCAGCCGCCCGCCGGAGGAATTTCCGTGAACGGCCATCCGAGGCAGTCGAACGTGTAGAAACCCATCGATGTGTAATCGTATGTCGTCACTGAATGCCTCGTTGAACGGGATGGCATTTGTTGCACCGACTACAGGTGTCTTGCTCGACAACTCCCCTGAACGGTGCATTGCGTTTCTTCCAATCGTACCAGCGGCCACAACGACGTCGTCTGCGGACGGCGTTGGCTACCGCGCTACCGGCCCCGTTCCTCGACGTGCCACGGCAAACGTGGAAGCGGGTTCTTCATTCCTGTCGTTCGAAGGCAGCGCCCGCATACGCGAGGAGCCGCTCGTGCCATGGCCGCGCATTCCATACGGCCAGAGTGACGTTCTGGCTACGGTGGAGATCGACCAGGAAGTCATCGCCCAGCCGCTGCGCGAGCGCCTGATCGACGACGGCGAGGTTCACTTCGTCATTGAGCTCGAATGACCGACTGTCGAAGTTCGTCGATCCCACGACGCTCCAGAGCGCGTCGACGATCATGATCTTCGCGTGGATCATTCCTGGCTGGTATTCGTAGACCTCGATGCCGGCTGACAGCAACTCCCCGTAGGTTCGCCGGCTGGCGCGTCGCGCCCACGGGTGATTGTTGTGCACGCCCGGAACCACGACGCGCACGCGCACGCCGCGCGCTGCCGCGGCCACGAGCTCGCGACGGACGCTCCGATCCGGCAGGAAGTACGGCGAGTTGATGTCGACGGCTTCGCGTGCACTGGCCAGGAGTACTTGGAAGAGGACACGGGCTCGCGAGGCCCGCGCCGGCGAGGGAGCGCTGACGACCACCAGGCCGGGTGCGCCCGCCGCAGGAGGTTCGAGCTCGGGAAAGCTGTCACTGCCGGTCAGGATTTCCCCCGTCGCCTCCAGCCAGTTCTCGAGGAATGCTGTTTGCAATCCGGCGACCACGGGTCCATCCACGCGCACCATCGTGTCGCGCCACGGCGGATGACCATCGTCCGGTTCGCTCCAGTGAGCGCTGATGCCCGCACCACCGATAAAACCCACGATGCCGTCGACGATGACGAGCTCGCGATGACTGCGATTGTTGAATCGCTTGAGCGTGTACCAGCGAATGGGCTGGTACCAGGCAACTTGCCCTCCGGCCCGGCGCAACTCACCGAAATACGAATTCGGAGTCGGGAAGCTGCCGATGGCGTCCACGACAACACGCACGTGCACACCCCGGCGCGCGCAGTCGATGAGTGCCGCGAGGAATCGATCGGCGATGGAACTGCGATGAAAGATGAAGGCTTCGATGTGGACGCTCGCGCGCGCCTTCGAAATCGCTTCGAGCTCTGCGGCGTAGAAGCTGTCGCCGTTGGTCAGCACCTCGATGCTGTGGCTCGCGTGGACATTCGAATCCACGAGCACGCCGACGAGATCAAGAGCTCGGCCCGGATCGGATGGCAGGCTGCCGCCGACCACCGAGTACGGCAGGCCCGGCTCGAACAGGACGAGCAGAATACCCACCGCAACGAGCAGTAGCGCGGCGACGCTCAGGACGATCGGCAGCATGCCGCGAAGTATAGGCACTCGCTCGTTATGCCCTGGCGTCCGTGCGACCCGGGACTCAGGACCGCGCCGTTTGGTGCACCGATGCGGTCAGGCGTGGTTCAAAGCACTCCGCTGATCACATTGACGCTGAGCGCGAGCACGGCGATGTTGAAGATGAAGCTCAACACGCCATGCGCCAGGGTGGTTCTTCTCATCGCACTGCTCGCCACGGCGACGTCGGATACCTGCGACGTCATCCC
The DNA here is from genome assembly GCA_030946875.1 of Pseudomonadota bacterium. Classification (GTDB taxonomy): domain Bacteria; phylum Pseudomonadota; class Gammaproteobacteria; order Burkholderiales; family Casimicrobiaceae; genus CAIWHR01. Next base: position 14,312 of record JALYXY010000088.1, read on the forward strand.
GATCACGAACGAGTAATACGCAAAATCCAGATAGGCCGGCTTGTCGCACTCCGGAAACTGAAGTCCAGCCGCAGGAGCGCTGTTCTCTCCTTCCGGCACGTAGAATTCTCGCGCGTAATGGAAGGTGAACACCGTGTGGATGAGGACCCAAGACAGGATCAAGGCGACGACGGATAGCGACAGGTGTGTGGCCTTGTTCCACGCGGAGAGCTGCTTTACGTCGCCCATCAGGAATACCAGCGCCACGACGCTCACGAATGCGGCTGCGAGCACCAGCAGGAAGATCACGTACGCGCTCTGGTCATAAGAGCGCGCCCGCAGGTGAGTCACCGCGGAATCGGCGCGCAGGATGGTGAGCCACGCAAGCCCCAAATATCCGAGCACGCCGACATCCCACGCCACCAGCAGTCTGTTGGCCCGGGTGAGGGTGGCGGGTTCGACCAGGAAGAGAATCACACTGGCGGCGACAGGGATGCCGATCCTGCTCGCGGCCGAGAGCCGGATGTACCAGGCAACGTGCTGCAAATCTGTCATGGCCGCCGTGCGGGGGTTTGATGCAAAAGCCAGATGCGAGCAAGGTGCCACTCGTCCTCGGGCTGGAGGTGCCGGATCATACAGACTGCGCGTGCGTCCGGAGCACCTCGAGGTCGATCCATGCAGGTCTCGCCGCGAAAGCCTGGCGCTGCTGAGCTTCGAGCGTGGGAGGAAAATGCATTGCCCGTCGAACCGACGGACTGCGGTTGCACCACGCCGCGGCAAGCTGCGAGTATCTCCGAATCGCGCGGTGGCCCGGTCCATCTCGCGATCGGCCAGGCGCGATGCAATGGCCAACGTCATAACGGATCGATGGAGTGAACGCTTTTCTCGTTTCAGCTGGCATCGTCGCGATCGGGGAGATCGGCGACAAGACTCAGCTCCTTGCCCTGCTGCTCGCTGCCCGGTTCAAACGTCCGCGGCCGATCATTGCAGGCATCGTGTTCGCGACGTTGCTCAACCACGCGGCGGCGGGGTTTCTGGGATCGTGGCTGCATCGATGGCTCGACCCTGTCACCTTGAAATGGCTGGTCGGCGTGTCCTTCATCCTCATCGCGGGTTGGGCGCTGGTGCCCGACAAGCTGGCCGAGCGCGACAGGACGGCAGCGTCGACCGCCACGGTCTTCGCGACGACTGCGTTCGCCTTCTTCCTGGCCGAGATCGGGGACAAGACGCAGATCGCCACGGTGATGCTCGCGGCGCGGTTCGACAACCTTTTCGCCGTGATTTCCGGTACAACCATCGGCATGCTGCTGGCCGATGTGCCAGCCGTGCTGCTTGCCGATCGACTGGGCAGCCGCCTGCCGGTGCGGGCGATACGGCGCGTGGCCGCAGCGCTGTTTCTTGTTCTTGGAGTCTGGACGCTGCTCGGGTCGGCCGCGTCATAAACCTGGGCACAGCGCAAGCAGCGCCGCCCGATGTTCAGCGAGCGCTCGCGGCACCCGCCGTGCGCCGGGTCTCCTGGCGCAGATACTCGCTGCGTTTCATCGCCAGATACTCCGAGGCCTCGACCTCGTGCAACTGCTTTGCATAGCGGTCGGTCGATGCGAACCATTGGCGCAACCGGGCTTCGCGGTCATCTGCGCCGTTGCCCGGCGCGCTGAGATACGCATCGATGGCAAGGTAGTAGCGCATGGCGTTCCGCTCGAGCGCACCGCGCATGCCGCCGACGTAAACAGGCGTTCCGTCGGCGGCCTTTTCGACGACCGTGAATCCGACTTTGTCCCGACCGATTGTGTTCAGGTAGGCCTGACCAGCGAGCTTCGCCGCCATCCCGAAGCCGTAGGAGTAGGTGAGGTGCATGAACGTCCTGTCGTTGATCGGAATCGCCTCCAGCACGATTCGGTAATCCTTGGTTCCGAATGGCCCGGTCGAGGCATCGAGCGAAGCCTGAAAATGTTGCGGAGCGTCGTCGACGAGCTGCGAAGCGAACTGCACCGCCGTCGCGTCGGCCAGCGGAACGTCGAACTTGCGGCCGACGTAGACGAGCACCGCAGCGGAGTTGCCCCGCACGGGCGCGCAATACTTGGTGTTGACGTGCAGCATCAGGATCTCGCACCAGCTGCTGTCGCTACGAAGCGCTGCCGTCACACGCGAGAATGGGTGATTCAGCACCGCGTAGACGTCGCCACGAAACGTGCTGCGGCTCTCGGAGGACTCCAGCACGATCGGCTGCTGAAACGCACTGTGCTCGAGCGCGTTGCGAAGCTCCGTGTAACGAACCGACAGGTCGCCGGCCGGCTCGCCAGCCACCGCAACCGTGCAAACGAAGAACGCCGCGAACGCGGCTCCCCACCGTACTGCCCCATCCAGCTTGTGTCGTAGGCGGTTTCGCAGTTCCCGCCACGCGTGACCAGGGCACATCCCCACTCTCCCTATATCGATCCATGCTGCGGCACCGCGTCTGGTCAGTCTCGCCGGCCGGCGGCTGGTCATTGCCCCGAAAGCTCCGGGGGCGTCCGCCTTGGACAGACCGAAGGGGAGGGCGGTTCGTTCGCGTCCGGTGTGTGGCCGCACGCCGCGTCCCGGGATGTCGGTGTCCGGAGGCGCAAAGCGTGCAGGAGCGAGGCGAGCGCGCCATCTTGCGAGACGCGGCCATTCACGCCCGGTGGACGTGACGCACTCCGCAGCGGTTACAGCTTCGCCGCCGGGGTGCTCATGGCGGCGAAGCTGACGCGACGGCGATCAATGCTTGATCAGCGAACCAGGGTCGCCGGCGTGCTTCTTTTGCTGCTTGATCGACTTCTTTTCCTTGGCAGTGTGTGCGGCCTTCTTCTTGGATTCCTTGGGTGGCTTGTGGGACATGTTCGAGTCCTTGTGGGCGTCCACGACAGGTGGGGTCCCTCACTATAGACCCAAGAAGTTGCAGGGACGCCAAGGGATTGCGAAGCCGCTCACGCGAATCCACCGACGCGTCGTGTCGCAACGCGGGCGAAGTTTCCGCATGGGTCACACGCACCGCCTCCAGCCACTTCGCCTGTCGTGCACGAAGACGCGCCGGTTCATCGCAGCTCGTTGATAGCCCTCTGAATGGCCTCGTCGACCCGCTGCCGCGCCTCAGGCGTGTCGTCCATGACGGTGTCCCAGGGCAATCGCACGTAGGCAGAACGGTGCTTGCTTTTTAGCACCAGCGTCTGAACGCCGCGCAGTTGCCCGAAGGCGTAATCCGTCGCGTAGCCGAGGAGGTCGTGCACGCCGGCCTCCCATATGCCGGTTTGCACAGCCTCGATGATTGCGGCCATGCGGCGGTGGAAGTTTCGGGGCAGTTCAACGGAAGGAGCCGTGTCTGCAGTGGGTGGAGGAGGAGAGGACATGCTGCGCCTTTGGTATGAAATGGGTGCTCGGGAGCAGGGCGCCGCGAGCGAATCGCCCGCAGTACCTCAGAGGGTTGTGCCGGATTCGGCATCGCACTCGGAGCCCTGGTTCCTTTATAACCCGCATTCGTCCCGCGCAGCGCATCTGGCGTGTCGGCAGCTGCGCATACCGACTGCCACCCGGCGCTCTACTGGCGAGCCGCAAGCCGCGGCCGAAGCGCGTGCTCGTCGAAAAATCGCAACATGTGCGCGGTCGCGTCCGGGCCGTGCGCGTCTGTGAACCGCGCCGCGGGGTCGCCCCCCGACCACGCGTGGCCGCTGCCGCGAACGATCCACTGCTCGGCGTAAGTGCGTCCGCGCGCATCACTGAAAACGGTCCGCCGGAATGCGCGCGTGGATCCGTCCAGGGTTTCGATCGACGCGCCCTCCGTGCGCGCACGGCGGCCATGAGCTCCGACGCAATCCTCGATGATCCGCCGTGCATTCGATGGGTGCACCGTGTCGTCCGCGTCCCCCTGAAACACGATGGTGGGAACTGCGCTCAGCAGGCCAGGATGTGTCGCGTTACCAGGGCCGTCGCGCATCAGCCGCAACGCGCTCGAGGCACTTTCCGCGCGCCCGTACGGCAGACCCGAGTGGCAGCCGACGGCAGCAAAGACATCAGGATAGGTGTGGCCGAGGATCACAGCCATGGAACCGCCCGCCGACAGGCCGGCTACGTA
>JALYXY010000092.1 GCA_030946875.1 Pseudomonadota bacterium
AGGAGCGCGCATCCCGGATGAGGGTGGTCGGCAAGCTCCATGTCGCGCCACCGTCGGTGGAACGGCTCACCAGCACCGCATCGACCGAAGTGATTCCGAACGTGGGGCCACTGAATGCAATTCCGATCTGATGCGCGGTGCCATCCGGCGAGATGGTGATCCATGGATCGGACGCGCGCGCGTAGTCGCCGCCGTTGGCCGGCGTGCCTCCGGTGCAACGGGTGAATGCAGCGAACGATCTCGACCAGGTGCGACCCGCGTCGCGGGACACGCCCGTGACAAGGCCGCGTGCGCCGCCGTCGGACCAGCGGTCCTGCTGCCACACGCCGATGAGGTGATTGGCGTCGAGCGGATCGACCTCGATGCGCGGCTCGACCTCCGAGTTGACGTACAGCACGCCGCTCGGCACTTCGTTCTGACAATTCGCGGCAAACGGCGAAAGGCCGCTCGCGCGCACGAGCGTGTCGGCGGTGTTCGCCGGCACGCAGAAGGCGACGCCAGCGGGGCCATAACCCTCGGCGACATACCCGGTCGCGATCATCTGTGCCTTGATCGCGGCATCGGTCGTGTATCGATGGTTGGAATCGGCGCGCTGATTCCACAGCCGATACACCGCATTGGTGCCAGCGGGGCACGCTCCAGTCGTCGTGTCGGGCAGCACGACGTAGAAGACGCTCGGCGACTCGAGGATGTAGCCGCTGTAGTTCGGGTCGCTCGTTGCGAGCCGCGCAATCGTTGCACACTCGGCGGGAGATGCCGAAAGAAAATGCGAGTTCCCGTGCTCCGGCGGAATGTAGAAGCGGCACACGGGGCTCGCGCCGGCACCTGCCGCCGCGGCCGTCGGATACACAGCAAAGCTCTGTCCGGTGCGATACCACCCGGGAATGCGCTGCGTGTCGAGTGCATCGATGTCGGGCGCGAGCGCGCTCACGAAGTAGTGATCGAGGCTCGCGTTGTAGAACTCGATCGCCGGCACGGCCGTGAGCGGTGCGACCTTGCTCACCGGCGCCTCGTGCATCAAGCCGGAGTCGAGCACACCGCCCCCGGGGGCCCCGAAGGCGGCCGTCGCGGCACATGCCAGAAGTGCTACGAGCCATCTCATGGTTGCTTTCATCCGCCCACTCCGTGCAGGACATTCACTTCGAGAATTGCGCCCGGGTCCGCCGCGCGGTATCCCGGCAGGGCGCGCACGATGCCCGCGAATGCCGGAGAACGCAAATAGTGCAGCAGGGCAAGCCCACCGGCCTTTCGCAATGCACCCACCGCGATCGCAAGATAGTACTTCTCACGAATCAACGGCACGAATGCAAGGTCGTATTCATGGGCGGCAGCGCGCAGCCCGAAGCCTGCGTCGGCTCCGCCCGAAGCGATGGTCGCCGCGACCGCGGCATGGGTGAATTCTTCAGTGCCGTATCCGCGGATTGCATCGGTCGCGACTCCCTCCTCCTGCAGGAGCGCATCGATCGTGAGCCGCGTGCCCGATCCCCGCTGCCGGTTCACGAAGCGGAGGTCGTACGTTGCGACGTCCACTAATCGCTTCACCTGCCGCGAACGTCGGCGCGCCACCATGAGGCCCTGATCGCGCTCCGCAAAGGATACGAGACGATGGCGGCGGGCGTGCAGGAGCCGCACGAAGGGCTCTGCATCACGTCTCGCGCCCGGGTGCTCCGCGCGGCGCACATGGAACCCGGCGACGTCCGCAGACTGCTCGTGCAGGGCGTGCAGTGCGTGAAGGCTGCCCATGAACGAGAGCTCCAGGGCGAGAGCCCCGGTTGCATCGAGATCGTCGCGCATCCTCGCAAGCGCCAGATCGTGACTCGCCGCGACGCGCAAAACCGGCGGAGCATGCGTACGCGCCGGGACTTTCGATGGCCCGATCTGCACAGAGAGCTCACTGAACAGGGGCGCAAGGCGCTCCAGCGCGCTTTGCTCCGCCATCAGGACATGAGTGCCCGCAGCCGTGAGGCTCGCCGCACGACCCTGCGCAAGATCCACGAGCGGCACACCGAGCTTGCGCTCGTAATCGCGAAGCAGGCCCCACGCCGCCCGGTACGAAACGCCAGCATCCCTCACCGCTGCCGCCAACGATCCGCGCGCGAGGATCGCCTGGAGCAACGGCAGGAGCCTCGCATCGATCGGTGCGCCGGAGCCGAGCACCCAGGCCAGCGTCGGGAGGAGCTTCATTTATGCACGTTGCTGCATAGGCGTTGGGAGGAAGAGTTGGGATAGGATGGTGTGCTACTGACCAAGGCGACCGAGCTGAGAGCCGGGATGTATCTGAGCGCCAAAAAGTGATTATGCAATATTTAGCATATGTGAGCACCGTTTGAGCACGATTGCTGACGCAGCCCGGCAGGCGCTCGGCCTCGTCACGCATGGGGATGGCGAGCTATGGGGCATCGTGACCTTGAGCCTCGAGGTAAGCCTTTCCGCGGCGCTCATCGCGAGTTCCGTGGGGTTGCCGCTTGGCGCATGGCTTGCGACCGCAAGCTTTCACGGACGCCGGGCCGTCATCGTGCTGCTCAATGCGCTGATGGGATTGCCACCGGTCGTCGTCGGCCTCGCGGTGTATCTGATTCTGTCGCGAGCAGGGCCGCTCGGCTCGCTTGGCCTTCTCTTCACCCCCGGCGCCATGGTCATCGCACAAGTGCTCCTGATCACGCCGATCGTTACGGCGCTTTCGCAGCAGGTGATCGCCGATGGGTACGAGGAGTACCGCGAAGCGCTGCGATCACTCGGCGCCGGGCGTGTGCGAGTGATGCGCACGCTCCTCTGGGACCTGCGTTACTCGCTATTTACCGTCGTGCTCGCAGGCTTCGGGCGTGCGGCCGCGGAGGTGGGTGCCGTGATGATCGTGGGCGGCAACATCAGCGGTGTCACGCGTGTGATGACCACTGCCATTGCACTCGAGACGAGCAAGGGTGATCTCGCGCTGGCGCTGGCGCTCGGAATCGTCCTGATCGCCATCGTGCTGGCGCTGAATGGCTCGGCTTACATCGTGCGCGAGCTGGCGCAGCGCCGCTTCGGATGACCCCGATACTGCCGCTGCGTCTCGATGATCTCGTGTATGTCCGCGGATCGCGAAGGATCATCGATGGGGTGTCGGCGACGATCGACGCTACGGCGCGCACCGTGGTGCTCGGCCCGAACGGTGCCGGGAAGAGCGTTCTGCTGCGCCTGTGTCACGGCCTCTTCGCGCCCACGTCGGGCACGGTCGTCTGGAATGTCGCAGACCCCGAGTACGTGCGCCGCCGCCAGGCCATGGTGTTCCAGCGGCCCGTGATGCTTCGACGCTCGGCACGCGGCAACGTCGAGTATGCCCTCGACGTGGCCGGCGTGAACCGCCAAGAGCGCGAAGCGCGGGCAATCGAGGCGCTCGAGCGTGTCGGTCTCGTGGATCTGGCTGACCGGCCAGCTCGTGTTCTTTCCGGTGGCGAGCAGCAACGCCTTGCGCTCGCACGCGCGTGGAGCTTGCGTCCCGAAGTGCTTTTTCTGGACGAGCCGACCGCAAGTCTCGACCCCGGTGCGACGCAGGAGATCGAGCGCATCATCGGCGCCATGCACGCGTCGGGTACCAAGATCGTTCTCGTAACTCATAACCTGGGGCAGGCGAAGCGTCTCGCTGACGAGATTCTGTTCCTGGATCGCGGAAGACTCGTGGAGCACACCGCATCGGACACGTTCTTCGCCGCGCCGCGCTCCGAGGAGGCCGACCGCTTCATGAAGGGCGAGTTGCCGTGGTGATCGGCGGCGCCTCTTCACTTTCCAGTTGCGTCGAGCTCGCGGGCAACCCGCGCGCCCGCGTTCTCGTCGACGAATAGCAGCAGGAGGGCGCCGGCCGCGAACAGCACCACCACTCCGAGGATCGCCGCCCGTGAGCTTCCGGTCAGCACCGCCGCGAATCCCATGAGCAACGGCCCCAATATGGCCGCGAATTTTCCAAGCATGTTGTAAAAGCCGAAGAACTCCGCCGACCGCGACGTCGGAATGAGCTGCGCGTACAGTGATCGCGACAGCGACTGCACGCCGCCCTGCACGAGCCCGATGATCGCCGCGAGCACGTAGAACTCGGTCGTCGTGCGCATCGAGTGCCCCCAGATCGTGGCGAGGGTGTAGATCACGATGCCGGCGCCGATCGCACGCTTGGGGCCGATGCGCATGCCGATGCGCCCGTAGACGATCGCCGCCGGAAACGCGATGAACTGGGTCATGAGCAGCGCCAGGATGAGATTGCTTTCGTCGAATCCGAGCGCGAGCCCGTAATCGATTGCCATGTGCGCAATGGTGCCGACACCGTCGATGTACAGCCAGTACGCGGCAAGGAACAGCATCAGCTGACGCAAACGACGGATCTCGTGGAATGTCTCCACGAGCTGCCGCATGCCCGCCACGGCGAGTTGCCAACGCGAGCCCGATGCCTTGGCTACAGGCTCGCCGACCCACACGAGCAACGGTATGGTGAAGATTGCCCACCAGATCGCAACGGTCGCGAATGAAGCGCGCACCGCGGTGATCGCATCCGGAAGCCCGAACCACTGCGGTTGCAACGTCATCGCCACGTTGACGGCGAACAGCAGTCCGCCGCCCAGGTAGCCGAGCGCATACCCGAGCGCGGAGACCCGGTGGTAGTTGCTCTTGTCGGTGACGTTGACGAGGAGTGCGTCGTAGAAAGATGCAGCGCCCGAGAAGCCAATGGAGGCCAGCACATACATGGCGGCCGCCCACTGCCAGGCTCCGCGGGGCACGAAGGCTAGCGAGGCAGTGGTGCCGATCGCGAGCACCGTGAAGATCAGGAGATATCGCTTGCGCGACCCGGACTGGTCGGCGATCGCGCCAAGCGCCGGGGCCAGAACCGCGATGGCGATGCTGCCGAGCGCGTTCGCCAGGCCGAGCTGGAACGTGGTAACCGTCGCGTCGGCACCTTCCCCCCAGTAGCGCTTCAGCATGAGTGGAAAGAACGCGGTCAGCACCGTCACCGCGAACGCCGAGTTAGCCCAGTCGTAGAAGGCCCAGGCGATCTCGGTACGCCGCGCATGCGGTCTCGCGGCTGCACTAGAATGCATGGCCGTCCTCGTCACCTCGTGGAGAGAACATGAAGCTGCGCTTCGGCATCATCGCTTCCATCATTGTCGGGTTTTCGCTTGGCTGCACCTCGGCGCGCGCCGAGTGGCCCGATCACGCCATCAAGTTCGTCGTGCCGTTCGCGCCGGGCGGCGCCAATGATCTCATCGCACGCGCTGCCGCGGACGGAGTTTCGAAGCGCCTCAAGCAGCCGGTCGTCATCGAAAACAAGCCCGGCGCGGGCGCGATCATCGGTGCGCAGTTCGTGGCCAAGTCAGCGCCGGATGGTTACACGTTTCTGATCGGTGCCGCGGGGGTCGTCACGAACAGCTTCCTGCGCCGGCAGATGCCTTATGCGGACAACGAGCTCGTGCCGGTCGGCATGATTGCGGTGGCCCCTTCCGTGATCGTGGTCGGACCGAACGTGCCCGCCAACAACCTCCGCGAGCTGATCGCATGGACCAGGACCCAGGGCAGCAAGGGCGTCAACTGGTCCACGGCGGGCAGCGGCAGCACGCCGCATTTCGTCGCCGAGATGCTCAAGGAGGCCGGGGTGAACAACATCACCATCGTCCCTTACAAGAGCGGCAGCGAAGGGGTGACGGCGGTGATTGCGGGCAACGTGGATGCAACTTCCGAGGCGAGCATCGTCGTGCTGCCGCAGATCCAGGCCGGCAAGCTCAAGGCGATCGCAACGACTTATACCAAGCGGATGAGCGCGTATCCATCGCTGAGCACCGCGACGGAGCAGGGCTATCCGATGGTGAACATCGGTCACTGGGCCGGACTTTTCGCGCCGGCGGGCACTCCGCAAGCCATCATCGAGCGCATGAGCGCCGAGCTCCTGGCGGTCGTCAAAAGCAAGGAGTTTGCCGATCTGATGGTGCCAAGCGGCATCGAACCCGTGCCTTACACGGTGCCCGAGTTCGCGAAATTCATAGCGAGCGAGCGTGAGCGCCTGCATCGCATCGCCACCAAGGCCAACATGCAGCCCGAATGACAGGCAGCCCCTTGCAGCACCCTGTGACTGCTGCGCTACGCCCGAGCGCTCGCAAGACGCCCGCTGTGGACCGAAGATGAACGAATGATCAGCATTTCCTTGCACGCACCAAGCCGCCGCGCGCCTCCCGCCGCTCTGATCTTCGCGGCTTCGGCTGCGTTCCTGTCTTTCGCCCACCCGGGGATGGCCGACGAGGGCATGTGGACGTTCGATCATCCTCCGACGCAGAAGCTCGAGTCCGCGCACAATTTTCGACTGACGGCGCAATGGCTGGAGCACCTGAGTCGCTCCGCACTCTGGGTCTCAGGTGCGTCCGGAAGCTTCGTATCGGCGCAAGGTCTCGTCCTCACCAATCATCACGTGGTGCTTTCATGTGTCCAGAAGCTTTCGAGTGCGACCCGGGACCTTGCGCACGAGGGCTACATCGCGCGAACGGGCGCAGAGGAGCTTCCGTGTCCGGGCTTTGAAGTCAAGCGCCTGGAATCGATGCAGGATGTCACAGCGCGGGTGCAGGGAGCCATTCACGCCGCCGATCCCGCAACCGCCAACGCCGAGCGCAACGCGATCATTGCGTCCATCGAGAACCAATGCGCTGCCGAAACCCGGCTGCGGTGCGAGATCGAGACACGCTACGGCGGTGCGGTGTACCAGCTGCTGCGTTACAAGGCGTGGAACGACGTGCGTCTCGTCTTTGCGCCCGAGTCGCGCCTGGGTTTCTTCGGAGGCGATCCCGACAATTTCGTGTATCCGCGGTTCGATCTCGATGCGGCCCTCCTTCGCGTGTACGAAGGGGGCAAGCCGAGCGAACCCGAGCACTTTCTGCGCTGGAGCCCCGAAGGTGTGCGCGACGGGGATCTGGTGTTCGCGGCAGGTCATCCGTATGCCACCGATCGGCTCGTCACGGTCGCTCAGCTCGAGCAGCAGCGCGATGTCGGGTTGCCGCTGCACATCGCCAGCGCACAACGCCAGCGCCGCGATCTGAAGGCATTTGCTGCGAAGTCCGGCGAGGCGGCGCGGCGCGCAAACGAGAATCTCTTCGGCACCGAAAACTGGCTGAAGGCCATGCTCGGCGAGTACAAGGCGCTGCGCGATCCGGCGCTGTTTGAAGCGAGACGCTCCGGGGAGGCCACATTGCGCAAAGCCTGGAGCGGCAGCGCGCGCGCCGATCCTTGGGCGCGGGTTGAATCGGCAAGCCGGCTGGAGGCGATGCTGGCCAAGGAGATGTGGGCGGTCTCCTACGGCTACAACACGCTCCTGCACACCGCGGGCCGCATCGTCGAGCTCGCCTATGAGCGCGCATTGCCGGACGATGCGCGCCTCGCGGACTATCGAGAATCCTCGATTCCACGCCTTCTCACGCGTGTCAACGCCGAGGTTCCGATCTACAAGGATCTCGAGGTGATGCGTCTTGCGGGCTATTGGCGCGAAGCCATGGACCTTCTGGGCCCCGAGCATCCGTTCGTGAAGGAAGTGCTCGCAGCCAGCTCGCCCGAAACCGCCGCGGCGCGCGTCGTGGAGCCAAGCAAGCTCGATGACGTCGCGGTGCGCCGCGGCTTGATCGATGGCGGCATTGCTGCGGTCGAGGCATCGGCCGATCCGCTGATCGCGCTCGCACGTCGCATCTATCCCATGCGCAGGCGGCTCGCCAAGCGACAGGAAATCGAGATCGACGAGCCGATCCGTCAGGCGTCGGACGACTTCGGACAACTGCGTCTAAAGGCGCTTGGAACGGATGCGTACCCGGACGCCACCGGAGCGCTGCGTCTGTCGTACGGCGTGGTGCGTGGCTACGACGCCGATGGTGCCGCGACTCCTTGGCAGACGAATTTCTGGGGTCTCTTCGCACGCAATGCTGCCTTCGACAACAAGCCACCGTTCGACCTGCCACAACGCTGGCTCGAGCTTCGGCGCGATATCGCGTCGGCGACACCGCTCGATTTCGTCAGCACGCTCGATATCATCGGCGGCAACTCAGGCTCCCCGGTCGTGAACAGACGCGGAGAGCTCGTGGGCCTCGTGTTCGATGGCAACCTCGAGTCACTCGGCGCGCGCTTTGCCTACACCGAGGACAAGGCGCGCGCGATCTCTGTCGACACCCGCGCGCTCAGCGAAGCGCTGCGCAGCGTATACCGCGCCCCGGAACTCCTTCGGGAGCTCAGGGGCGAGTGAAATTGCGTGGGCGTGAGGCGAGGCGATGTTCCGGGCTCGCCGTGCTGTGACGTCAGTTCACGGCAAAGCAGTACAGCAGACCGTTGCCGCCCGTGCTCTTGAGGTCGTCCTGCGTGCATCCGCCGCCGGGTCCGCGTGAACCGTGCGACGAATTCCAGGATTTGTCCGCAGCACTCTGGCCGAGGCCCGTGCGATCCGCGTGCCCCAACATTGCGCTGCCAGCTCCGCTGCTCTTGGTCCAGTTGCCACAGGTCATGTCCTGATCCGGCGGAAACGCGGTGCCGTCCGGCTTCGATCCGGTCAGGATGTCATGCATATTCGGTGAATCACCGCGGCCTTTGACGATTTCACCTCGTTCAGTGAGCGCCGTTTCCTTAGTCAGATTGTTGGATGCATGAAGCTCCGTGACATCCTTCGCGATGACGACGCCTTTGGCATTGACCCAGGGGCCACGCCCGATACGATCGCGCGCGTTCACCGCGTTGGCACCCTGCGTGCTCACGTACGCGTGCCACGTTTTGCCGCCCGCGCCCGCTGCCTGCGCAAGCTCTTGGCAATGCCGGTCGGCACCTTCCAGTCCGCCGAGATCGGCGCCTTTGTTGAGGGGCGTGCTGGTCACGAAAAAGCTCATGCTCGACGTCTGCGCACAGGCAGCAGACGAAGCGAGGCACGACAACAACACAAGGGGCAACGCAAGACGCCATGGACGGACCATTCCGGACTCCTTCGGGTGATGTTCGACGCTAACAGCGCGTCCAGGGTAATGTTCCACGTATTATCGCTGAAGCTTTTCGGCTGCCGGCGGACGCCTCAACTGCACTCTTGCGCTGCGGGCTTTTCGCGTCAGGTCGGCACGCACATGGCGACGCCCTCCGAACCATAGCCTTCCGCCACCCAGCCCGAATCGCGCATCGCATCGCGCAGCGTCGCCGAGGTGGTGAAGCGATGGTTCGCGTCGCGTCGAGCGTTGTAGAGCCGGTAGACGGGCTGGGTCAAGAGCGGGCATACGCCGGTAGCGAGCGCCGGTAACTGCACCTGGAAGACGTTGCTCGATTCGAGCTGCCAGGCTGTGGAGAATCGCGTCGCAACGGCGGCGCACTCATCCGTCGAAGCACTGTAGAAGTGGCTGTCGAGGCCCGCCTGCGGTTGCCCGTAATAGCGACACACCGGGCTTCCGCGCAGATCGGCTTGCAGCGGTGCCGCAAACACCTTCCACGTCTGCCCTGTGCGTGCCCAGCCGGTGAACACTCCGGCGTCGAGCGCTGCGATCTCATCGGGCTGCGCGGACACGAAATAGTGATCCAGCGTGCGGTGGTAGAACTCGAAAGCCGTCGCGCGCGGCACCGGCAGCGGGCTCGCTTCAGGATGCTTCCAGTCGATGTCGCGACCAATCGCGGTGTAGGTGGCACGCAGTTGCGGCAGGCTGCGCACCCCCTGCACCCCGCCAGGCTGATCGAACCACGTGAAGGGCAACAGCATGGCGACGTCCGGGTCGGCGCTTGCATGCAGGTAAAAGGAGACTGCATCGTCGTACTCGCTGCCAAAGAGCGGTCCGCCGATGGAGGCTTTCGGCACCACGATCACCTGCTGGCGCGAAAGATCGAGCTGTGACTTGAAGTTGTCGTAGAGCGTCGGCCCCGGACTGCTCACGAAACCCGGCTTGCCGGCATCGAAGCGCAGCGTGTCCCATGCGGTCTCGGTAAAGATCGTCTTGCAGCCGTAGCAATCGAACCCAACCCAATCGAGGGCGCGCACGCTCCCCGCGTATTTGTGCTCGCTCCCCGTGAGTCGATAGTGCCCGCCCCATTTCTTCGCGACGTCGACGGTGAAGAGGCCGGCCACCTTCTTGCCACGGGTGAGTGGCTCGTCGTGGATGATCTTGATGACTGCCTGCATGTCCGAATCGGCGACGCCGCAAAGGTCCGGCTCGTCGAGGGGATACACGGCGACGACGGTTTCCAGAAGGTTTTGGGCGGCGAGATCGCTCGCAAAGGCGCGCCATTGTGCGGGGGCATCCGGGCGCACTGCATACGGACAGCTCCCCGAGAAGAACGGAAACTCGGTGTGCAGCATGGCTTTCACCCCAGCGGCCTTGGCCTCGCGCAATTCAGCCGCGACCTCGGCGGCGTTACCCGTCCAGCTCACGGCCCAAAACAGATTGACGTGATCGCGGGCCTCGCTGTAAGACGTGCCGAGTCCGTAGTACGTGAAGAATTGCGGCCCGGGCGCCGCGACCGCGAGTAGGCTGCTGAGCGCGAGCAACACCCCGGCGCCAAGCTGCCACCATCCGGCATCGCCGGCGCGACGACTCATGCAAGGAAGCTCAGGCTGCGGATGCATGTTCGAGTGTCGGGTAGTCGATGTACCCGCGTGCATCGCCGCCATAGAACGTCTTCGGTTCAGGCTTGTTGAGTGGGGCACGAAGCCTGAATCGCTCGACAAGATCAGGGTTCGCAAGAAACAGCTGCCCGAACGCGACGAGATCCGCGTCGCCGGCCTGCAGCACGGCGTTGGCTCGATCGTGCGTATAGCCGCCGGCGCAAATCAACGTGCCAGGATAAAGTGGGCGGAAGAATCTGGCGGACAGATCGGGCTGGGGTCGCTCCGCCTGCTGCTGTGGCGGCTCGATGAGATGCAGGTAGGCGAGATCGAGGGTGCCGAGACGACGCGCGACGTGCGCGAATGTCTGCTGCGGGTGACAGTCGCACATGTCATTGAAGGTGCCCCCGGGCGAAAGCCGTACGCCCACCCGATCGCTCCCGCACACGCCGGTCACCGCGCCCAGCACCTCGAAGAGAAGCCGCGCGCGATTGTCGACGCTGCCGCCGTAGTGGTCCGTGCGCTCGTTGGTGCCGTCTTCGAGAAACTGGTCGAGCAGATAACCATTCGCGCCGTGCACTTCGACGCCATCGAAGCCCGCGGCTTGCGCGTTCCTTGCCGCTTGCGCGAACTCCTCGACAATGGCCGGGATCTCCGCAGTTTCAAGTGCACGCGGAGCGGCAATGTCCTTCAACCCGTCGGACGTGTAGGTCTGCACGCCTCGCGGTGCAAGCGCCGATGGCGCAACCGGCAGCTCACCCCCGCGAAAATCCGGATGCGAGATCCGCCCCACGTGCCACAGCTGCACGAAGATGAGACCGCCGCGTTGATGAACGGCATCCGTCACCTCTTTCCACGCCTGCACTTGAGCGTCGCTGTAGATGCCCGGTGTCGCGATATAGCCTTGGCCGCCCGGCCCGGCCTGCGTCGCCTCGGTGATGATCATGCCCGCGCCGGCACGCTGCCCGTAGTAGGTCGCCGCCATGCTCGACGGAATGTTCCCCGGCTGCGCCCGGCTCCGGGTGAGGGGGGCCATAACCATGCGGTTCCTGAGCTCGAGCGAGCCCATCGTATACGGCGAGAAGACATCGATCGGGTTCGCAGTCATTCTTCGAGCATTCCTATGTTCATCACGTCCTTGCTGGACAAAAAGCGTGTGGACAGCGCCGGGGGGTGGGCCTTGCTCGGTGGCCAGCATGCAAGCGTGCCCTCGCGCTCTCGCCTGTTGAGAACGCAAGCCCGACGTGGAGTTCGCTGCGATTCGCCAGTGATGCTGCATGTGACCCCGCAGTGGGGGTCAAGGCCCGATCACGACAAGTCTCGGGCCCTGTCCTCGGCGTCCAGCTTCAGTCTGGCCTGCAATGACGACAGGCGTAACAGTAATCAGCGACCTCGCGCAGACAGCACCGTGGTTGCCTTCGCCGTCCCACGCCTGGGGGACCTCGATGAGGGCAATCGAGGCGAGGACGAGCTTGCTGTCCGAGGGCCTGCTCATCTGCTTTGCCGCACCCGTCAGTCACCTGGGATCGTTTGCATCATGGCGATCGTCGGAAATAGCTCCTCATGCAGTCGTCGCAGCCCGACGAGATCCTGCAGGACATCTGCTGGAAAGCCCTTCCGCTCACCGCGCCGATCGATGAGCAGTTCATCCAGGTACCCGCGGCACTCTTCAGGTCGATGCCAGAGCGCTGCGATCATGTTCACGATGCGGACATGTTTTCGTGCGAGTGCGTACGGTCGCCGGTGTGCTGGCAGCAGGGTCATCCACACCGAACTCCCGGGTAGCAGCGTGATGGCCGGCTGTGCCTTGCGCAGGTGAACAGGAGGCGAGGCGATCTGCCGACGTGATGGCTCGCACCTCACCTCGGGGGTGTAGGCAAGCGAAGGTTTCCATCCACGGTAGATCGACACGGCACACCCTGACCAGGCGGGTCACTCTCGAGGCACTTCCGAGATCGTTCACCGGCGCGCGCAAGAAGCGCACCAGCTAAAGCCGCACGGCGTCGATTACACCTCCCGCGGTACTGACATCATGAGCACTACGCGCCGTGACCTCTGCAGTGAAGGCGCGTCACGGCGGGGTCGAGCTGAAGCTTACATTGCACAAAAACTTCGCATGGCTCGTGCACTGCCGACCCGGCGCTCGCCGTCATCACGGCAACAGCGCAGGTCGACGCAGTGTACGTGCCCCCACCAATTACTCACGGGTGATTCGGACCATCATCGCGACCGCCGCGACGATCGAGGCCCGCGGCATCGTCAGCACCTCGCCTGCCCGCGACGAGATCGTCCTGCCCGCGTCCGCGTCGAATATCGCCAGCGGCGTTGTCGGCACCTCTGCTCTTGAACACCAGGTCATCCTTGCCGCGACCGCGGCGGCTGTCGCCCGCGACATCGTCGGTACCCCTGCTCTTGGACATGACAGCGTTTTGGTGCATTGGCTTCACCATATCGCGGCTCATTGCCGGCGCATGGCCGATATTTGCTGCGAGGGCTGACCCGGCCGCGAACGTCGAGGCAAGCGCGATCACAAGTGCTTTGTTCATGATGGCTCCAGAAGAATGAGAGAGTGCATCGTTGCGGCCGCGAACGGCGCGATCGATACCCGGAACAGAGCGCGGCGGGCCGGCGAAAATACATTCGCAAACAAAATGGATCTGCGCTGCAGTCGGCTCGGCGCCTGACGATATCGCGGCGTTGCTGGCAGGACGCTCAATCCAACAGGCGCACACCGACAGGTTTGTCAGAGATCAGCCATGTTTGTGGAACAAAGCGACAAGCGCTCTGTTCACGTGAGGGTGCTGTCGCGTGACATGCTGTGCCGCGTAAGGGCGGCATCGACACAACGTTGAAAGGAAACGCGCGAAGAGATTGTTCGTCCGGCCTTCGAATGCGCAGCCCATAAGGACGAAGTCACGTTGGGCTCGAGGGCGTTAGCCGAAGCCAACGCACCACACTGACAGTTACGTTTGCGGAGCTGGGTAGAACGTGTCGGAGCGGTTGCCCCGGCAACCCTCGCGGCTTCGACCCCCTCGTGGGTCCTTCGATGCACGTTGCATGCACCGGCATCGAACGAACCGCTGAACGCGTAAGTCTCCAGCTACAGAGACTTACAGAATCGTGGTGGAGACGAGGAGGATCGAACTCCCGACCTTCGCATTGCGAACGCGACGCTCTCCCAGCTGAGCTACGTCCCCTGAGGGGCAAAATTATACCCGGGAAGCCGCGCTGACCGTAAACTGCGCGTGATCTCATTGAGATCGAGGCGCGTTGCCCGCATCTTGGAGGGGCACGTGCCTGCGTGCGAACGCGTCCCTCGTTGCCTGCTCAATCTGTCCAACCATGCCGAGCCTCCTCGACCTTCTCCGCGAATTCGGGCTCGGCTTCGTGTTTCTGAACGTGCTGCTCGAGCAAGGCGGGCTGCCGATTCCAGCGGTACCGACCATGATGGTGGCCGGTGCAGTCACCGCAGCACCCAACGGCCGCCTCTTGGCACTCATCGCGGTTGCAGTTTCGGCGGCACTGATCGCCGACAGTTTCTGGTACTTCACCGGTCGCCGCATCGGAACCCGCGTGCTGCGTCTGTTGTGCAGGGTTTCGCTATCGCCTGACTCGTGCGTTCGGCAGACCGAGTCGGTATTCGCGCGCTGGGGTGCGGGCTCGATGCTCGTGGCCAAGTTCATCCCCGGCTTCTCGACAGTCTCCACCGCGCTTGCGGGTGCCATGCGCATGCGCTACTGGAAGTTCATCCTGTTCGATGCGCTTGGCGCGACACTGTGGGTGAGCGTGGCTGTGGGCCTGGGCTACCTCTTTCGCGAAGCGCTGAGCGAGATGCTCGCGACGATTGCCGCGTTGGGTGAATGGGGACTGGCCCTCCTCGTCGGCGCACTCGTCGCGTACGTGGCGAGTCGATGGTGGCAGCGGCACCTTTTCATACGGCAGCTGCGCATGGACCGCATTACGGTGCACGAGCTTCGCGAGCGTATCGAGAATGGCGCAATCAGTGCAATCCTCGACGTGCGCTCACGGATCAGCCAGGAGGCGACGGGGCGCATCCCGGGTGCCCGCACCATCGATCTCGACTCGCTCGAAGGCCTGGGCGAGATCGTCACCGACGGCGAGGTCGTGGTGTATTGCGCATGCCCGAACGAAGCTAGCGCCGTGCAGCTGGCGAAGCGATTGCGCGCGATGGGTTACAAGCGCGTGCGGCCACTGCATGGCGGCATCGACGCCTGGGTCGCAGCGGGACTCGAGGTTGCGAAGTCGTGAACACAATTTCTGACTCGGAGGCGCAGTGACGAAAAAAGCCATCACTTCGAAGAACGCACCGGCTGCGTTGGGCCCGTATTCCCAGGGTGTGCGCGTCGGCGGCACGGTTTATCTTTCGGGCCAGATCGGCCTCGAGCCCTCGACCGCTACCCTCGTCGACGGGATCGATGCACAGACGCATCAGGTGTTCAAGAACCTGCGCGCCGTTGCCCAGGCTGCAGGCGGCGAGCTCGACGACATCGTGAAGATCACGGTGCTGCTTGCCGACCTGGATGATTTCAACAAGGTGAACGAGATCATGGCCACGTACTTCGAGGCGCCCTATCCGGCCCGGGCGACCTACCAGGTTGCGGCACTACCGCGCGGGGCCCGCGTCGAGGTCGAGGCGATCATGGAAATCGTCTCTGGCGTGTCGGCTGTCGGTTTCACACGATAGGCAGCTCGCCACGGCAACGCGCGTGACCACTGCAACGGGCAGCGCTCGACCCGCCGGAAAGACGCGCGCTGCCAAAACAGCGGGCTCCGGCCGCGGTCTCGCCGATCAGCTGCAAAGGCTTGGCATCTCGCGCGAGCAGGACGTCGTGCTGCACCTTCCGCTGCGCTACGAGGATCACACGCGCACGGTGCCGCTCGGCGCTGTCGTGGCCGGCACGACGATGCAAGCCGAAGGCATCGTCGTCAACACGGAGGTGCAGTTCAGGCCGCGCCGGCAGCTCGTAGCGCTGATCAGGGACGGTGACGCGCAACTCGTGCTGCGATTCTTTCACTTCTATCCCAATCACCACAAATCACTTGCACCCGGGTCTCGCGTGCGCGTGTTCGGCGAGGTACGGCAAGGCCATTTCGGCCTGGAGATCGTCCATCCGCAGTTCAAGGTCGTGGACGATGGCGCTCCGCTGCCGGACCGCCTGACACCGGTCTATCCGACCACCGCAGGGTTGAGCCAGGAGGCCCTGCGCAAGGTGATTGCACGCACCATCGCCGCCAACCCGCCGCTTTTGGCGGAGACGCTTCCGACCTGGATGATCGAACGTCGACGGCTATGGAAATTCGCTGACGCCGTCGCGTTTCTGCATGCACCACCGCCGCGCCTTGCGTCATTGACCCAGCATGCGCTCGACGAGCGCACGCACCCGGCCTGGACGCGACTCAAGTTCGACGAGCTCGTTGCGCAGCAGCTCTCGCTCAAGATGCATCGTCGGGCACGCGCATCGCGCAGCGCTCCCGTGCTCACTGGAAACGGCAAGCTCACAGGCGATCTCGTCGCCCGCATTCCGTTCAAGCTCACGCGTGCCCAGCAAAAGGTATGGCGCGAGATCAAGCATGACCTCGGCCGCTCGACGCCCATGCAACGGCTATTGCAGGGCGATGTAGGCAGTGGCAAGACCATTGTCGCCGCGCTTGCCGCCCTGCAGGCCGTCGAAAGCGGCAAGCAGGTCGCCTTCATGGCGCCAACGGAAATTCTGGCCGAGCAGCACTACCGCAAGTTGCTCCAGTGGCTGGAGGGCTCCCCCGTGAAGATAGCGTGGCTGTCGGGCAGCCTGCCCGCCAAGAAGCGCAAGGTTGCGCTCGAGGCCATGCTGAGCGGCGAGGCGATGCTGGCGGTCGGCACGCACGCGCTCTTCGAGGAGGCCGCCGAGATGCCGCGGCTGGGTCTCGCGATCGTCGACGAGCAGCATCGGTTCGGCGTGGCCCAGCGACTTCGCCTGCGCGGCAAAGCGGTCGGTGAGGCCCATCAACTCATGATGAGCGCAACGCCGATTCCGCGGACCCTGGCGATGACTTTCTATGCCGACCTTGACGTGTCGGTGCTGGACGAAATGCCTCCCGGGCGGAGTCCCGTCGCGACGCGACTCGTGAACAACCGGCGACGCGCCGAAGTGATCGAGCGCGTCCGTCGTGCGGTTCGGGAGGGGCGGCAGGCGTACTGGGTATGTCCGCTCATCGAGGAGTCGGAAAAGCTCGAGCTGCAGACTGCCGTTGCGCTGCACGCCGAGCTGACCGCCGTGCTGGGTCGGGGCGAGGCACCGTGCGCGCAGCACGAGGAGCTGCCGTTGGATGAAGCCGCGGCATTACCGGCGCAGGCAGTGAACGATGCAATCGAGACACCGATCACCGTAGGCCTTCTGCACGGGCGCATGAAGCCGGATGAGAAAGCAGCGGTGATGAGCGGCTTCGTCGAAAATCGCATTCAGGTGCTGGTGGCGACGACGGTCATCGAGGTCGGTGTCGACGTTGCCAACGCGACGCTCATGGCGATCGAGCACGCCGAGCGGTTCGGGCTCGCGCAGTTGCACCAGTTGCGCGGTCGTGTGGGCCGCGGCGTCGGAGAGAGCACGTGCTTTCTGTTGTTCGAGGAGCCGCTCACCGATACCGCCAAGGCACGTCTCAAGGTCATCTACGAGCATGCCGACGGATTCGAGATCGCTCGGCAGGACCTCATCATTCGTGGTCCCGGTGAGTTTTTAGGAGCCCGACAGTCCGGTGTTCCGTTGCTGCGCTTCGCCGATCTCGAGCGTGATGCCGATCTCATCGAACCTGCGCGCGACGCGGCCGAGCAACTGATCGACAGGGAGCCGGAGGCGGCTGCGGCCCACCTGGCTCGCTGGCTTGGCGGCAAGGAAGAGTTCATCAAGGCATAGACGCAGGGGTATTTACTGCAATAGCATGATGGAAATCAATGTCTTGCCAAGAGATGTGAGCGCCGCCCCGTGTAAAATGCCGAGCTTGCATCTCTGCCGGCGAAGCGCCGATCGCTTGCACCTGCAACAATGCCGGCGCATCGTCACCAATCAGCAATGTCCCTCTACACCTTAGGTCTCAACCATCACACGGCGCCGCTTCAGGTGCGTGAGCGGGTCGCGTTTGCCCCCGACGCCCTGGTGGTTGCGCTGCGCGATCTGCTCGCCGGACCCAAGGTGAAAGAGGCAGCGATCCTGTCGACGTGCAATCGGACCGAGGTGTACTTTCACGGCGCCGAACCCGAGCCCGTCGTGAGCTGGCTCGAGCACTTCCACGGGGTGCCCAAAAACTCTCTCGCGCCGTACGTCTACGCGTTACCGCAGGAGCAGGCTGTCTCGCATGCGTTCCGGGTGGCGAGCGGCCTCGACTCGATGGTGCTCGGTGAGCCGCAGATCCTCGGGCAGATGAAGCAGGCGGTGCGACAGGCCGAAGCTGCAGGATCGCTCGGGCTCGTGCTGCATCGGCTTTTCCAGCGCACGTTCGCGGTGGCCAAGGATGTGCGCACGCGCACGGATGTCGGAAGCGCCTCCATTTCGATGGCCGCGGCCGCCGTGAAGCTCGCGGAGCGCATCTTCCCTTCCGTTGCCGAGCAGCGCCTCCTGCTGATCGGGGCCGGCGAGATGATCGATCTCACCGCCACCCACTTCGCGGGCAAGAAGCCGAAGAGCATCACCATCGCCAATCGCACGCTCGAGCGCGGCAAGCGACTCGCGGACCGGTTCGACGCCGAAGCGATCCTGTTGTCCGAGATGACCGACCGGTTGCACGAGTTCGACATCATCGTGACCTGCACCGCGAGCACCTTGCCCATTCTCGGCAAGGGATTGCTCGAGCGCGTGGTGAAGGCGCGGCGACATCGCCCGATCTTCATCGTCGACCTGGCGGTGCCCCGCGACGTGGAGCCCGAGGCGGCGAAGCTAGACGACGTGTTCCTGTACAGCGTCGATGAGCTGTCCGAGATCGTAAAGGACAACCTCCAGATCCGCCGCGAGTCCGTCGCGCAGGCAGAGGCAATGATCGCCGGGCAGACAGAAAGCTTCGTGCGCTGGCTGCAGGGTCGTGCCGTCGTTCCCACCATTACGGCGCTGCACGGGCATCACGAGCAGCTGCGCGCCGCCGAGCTCGAGCGAGCGCGCAAGCTCCTCAATGCAGGCACGCCGCCCGAGGAGGTGCTCGACGCCCTTTCGCGCGGGCTTACCAACAAGTTCCTGCATGCGCCGACGCAGGCGCTCAACGAGGCGGGTGACGCGGAGAGGGCGCAGATGATGGCCCTGTTTCACCGCATCTACGACATCTCCGATCGCTGAGTCGCTGTGCGGCCCGCCTGCATCGTTGTGTCCTCGCTCGGTCCTCGCTGTACTTGTATGTACTATCTCGAACCTCGCTGCGGGACGCCTCGCATGCGGGCCTGCTCGCCCGACCCATCGCGCTGAGTCGCTGTGCGGCCTGCCTGCATCGTTCACGAGTGCAGGGGTTGTGCTGGTGCTTATGAGCTCAATGAAAGACTCTCTCCAAACCAAGCTCGCGCAGCTCACTGGACGGCTTGCGGAGATCGATGCCACGCTGCAAGGCGAGGAGTCCACGCGGGACATGGACCGTTACCGAGCCCTGACGCGCGAGCGGGCCGAGATCGAGCCCGTCGTGCTGCGGTTTCGCGAGTACATGGCCGCGGCCAGCGATCTTGCCGCTGCGCAGGAGCTCTCCGGGGATGCCGACATGAAAGCGTTCGCGGAGGAGGAGCGTGCCGGCGCTACCGCGCGCATGCAGGCGTTTGCCACGGAGCTCGAGCGGATGCTCATGCCGAAGGATCCCGACGACGAGCGCAACGTGTTCCTCGAGATCCGCGCGGGTACTGGCGGTGACGAATCCGCGTTGTTCGTGGGAACGCTGTTCCGCATGTATACGCGCTTCGCCGAACGCAACGGCTGGCAGGTCGAGATCGTCAGCGAATCACAGAGCGAGCTCGGCGGGTACAAGGAGATCATCGCCCGCATCGCCGGACAGGGCGTGTACTCGAAGCTCAAGTTCGAATCCGGCGCGCATCGCGTGCAGCGCGTGCCCGAGACGGAAGCGCAGGGACGCATCCACACGTCGGCGGCAACCGTGGCGGTGATCCCTGAAGCCGATCCCGTAGCCGACATCACGATCAACCCGTCCGACCTGCGCATCGACACGTACCGGGCCTCGGGTGCCGGCGGGCAGCATGTCAACAAGACAGACTCAGCCGTGCGCATTACCCACGTGCCCACGGGCATCGTCGTCGAGTGCCAGGACGACCGATCACAGCACCGCAATCGCGCGCAGGCCATGTCAGTGCTGGCATCACGCCTGCTCGATGCGCAGCGGCGCGAGCGTCAGCAAAAAGAAGCTTCGATGCGCAAGAGCCTCGTCGGATCGGGCGATCGGAGTGAACGCATCCGCACCTACAACTTTCCTCAGGGTCGCGTCACCGATCACCGGATCAACCTGACGCTGTACAAGATCGATGCGATCATTGACGGTGACCTGGTCGAGCTTACGGAAAGCCTCGCGCGCGAGCATCAGGCTGAGCAGCTTGCCGCAATGGCCGAAGCATGAGCCTGCGGCAGCGGCCGGCATGTAGCGCACACGCCGCGCGTGGCAGG